>JANXMC010000373.1 GCA_025354825.1 Myxococcales bacterium | reverse complement strand
CCCATCGTGCTCATGGAGCTGCCCACCACGACGAAAGCACCGCACGCGCAATCGAAAGCGGCGGCAAAGGCGGACGGCCCTGCGCTGAACGTCGACTGGGAGGCGCTCATCGCGGCGCTCCACGCAGCACCCGCCCCCGGTGGCCACTGATGTTGGACGGCTTCCGCGCAGCCGCGGGCGCCGCGCCGTCAGAGCGGCAAGCGTAACGAGAACGTGCCGCCCTTCGCCTGCGTCTCGAGGTGGCTCAGCTTGTCCTTCAAATACTCACGATCGGACGCGACGCCGAGCGCCTCTTCGGTGTCGATGAGGCCGCCGACGACAAGCTCGAACAGCGCGAAGTCGAGGCTACGCGCGCCGCTCGTGCCGTTCTCGTTGTTCCGAATGTGCTGCTCGATCATGTGAAAACGCCCTTCGCGAATCATGTTCGCGACCGCGGCGTCCGAGAGCAGCACCTCGACGGCCGCAATGCGCCCGGCCGTTCGTGCGAGGCGACACAGCTGCTGCGCGAGGACGGCACGAAGCACGGTGCCGAGAACCTGCGTCACGTGACCTTGCTCGTCTTCGGGGCACGCGCCGACGATGCGGTCGAGAGCCTTGGGCGCCGAGCTGGTGTGAAGCGTCGCCAGAACGAGCGACCCGGTTTCGGCCGCCGCGAGGGCGAGCGCGATGCTTTCGTAGTCGCGGAGCTCACCGATGACGAGGACGTCCGGCGCCTCGCGGAGCGCGGCTTTCAGCGCGAGGTGCCACGACCCCGAGTGCGTGTGCAGCTCGCGCTGGGTGACGACCGACATGTTCGAACGGTGCACGTATTCGACAGGGTCTTCGATGGTGAGTATGTGCCGCGAGGTCGTGCGGTTGATCTCGTCGATGATTGCCGCGAGGGTCGTCGTCTTGCCGCTGCCCGTGGGCCCGCATACGAGCACCAGCCCGTCGCGAATCGCCGCGATACGCGTGACGGAAGGCGGGAGCCTCAGCGCCGCCGCGGTCGGCGTCTTCTCGGCGATGACCCGGAAGACGGCGCCAATCCCACGCGCCTGGAGGAAGATGTTCACGCGGAAGCGCCCGAGCTGCGGCACGGCGTAAACGAAGTCCAGGTCGGGCCGCTCCGCGAGCGCGGCACGCTGCTCTTCCGTCATGATCTCGTCGAGAAAACGGCGGGCTTCTTGATCTTGAAGCGGGCGAAACGGGATGTCGACGAGGTCGCCGAGATAGCGAATTGCGGGCGCGTGCCCTGCCTGAAAGTGAAGGTCGCTCCCCTTCTGGTCGACGACCATGCGGAGGAAAGAGTGAATGCGCGCCATGCTCTCTCAGCCCCCCACGCGCGCCGGGGCGGCCCCGGGGCTCGACGTCTTCATGACGGGGTTCACGGCGCCCTTTGCGGCAGCGGCGGCCGCGTCCGCGACGGGCGACGCCGGACCGAGCTTCGACGGATCCTTCATGCGCCCCCGCGCCTCCTCGGCCGCAATCACACCGCTCTGAACGAGCTCGAGAAGGTGATTGTCCATGAGCTGCATTCCCGATTCGCGTTGGGTCGTCATGATCGTCTTCAAGTGGCTGTCTTGCCCTTTGCGAATGAGGGCCGAGACCGCGGTGGTGTTGAGGAGGATTTCGCAGGCAAGCGCGCGCCCGCCGCCCTTCTTGGGCACGAGCTGCTGGCAGATGATCGCGCGCAGCGACTCGCTGAGCATGTTGCGCACCTGCGTGCGCTGCCCCGCCGGAAAGACCGTGAGCATGCGGTCGATGCACGAGTCGGCGCTCACTGTGTGGACCGTGCCGAACACGAGGTGGCCCGTCTCCGCGGCGGTGAGCGCGTACGCCACCGTTGCGTAATCGCGCATTTCGCCGACGAGAATGACGTCGGGGTCCTGCCTTAGCGTCGAGCGCATCGCATCGTCGAAGCTCGCCGTGTGCGTGAAGAGCTCGCGCTGCGTGACGAGCGACGCCTGGTGCGGGTGCGAATATTCGATCGGATCTTCGAGCGTGATGATGTGCCGCGCGAAGCGTCGATTTATGGCGTTGATGAGCGCCGCGAGCGTCGTCGATTTGCCCGATCCGACCGTACCGCCGACGAGGACGAGCCCATGAGGCGCGTCCTGCAAATCGTTGACGACTTGGGGAAGACCCAAGGCCTCGAGAGTGGGCAGGGTCGATCGGATCACGCGGAAGACGGCGCTCATTCCCGCCGTGCTGCGGAACGCGTTCACGCGGAACCTGACCGCCGTCGCACGAACCTCGTACGAATAGTCGACCTCCTGCACGCCGGAGACGAGGTCGCGCTGGATGTCGCTCATCGTCGCGTAGAGCATTTGCCGCACGGCATCCTTAGGGAGCGGCGCATCCATGAGGCGAATCATCTTGCCGTGGCTCTTCATCGCGGGGGCGCGCCCCTCGGAGATGATGAGGTCGTCGCCGCCACCCTCTTGAACGCGCGTCAGGAGTAGGTCGAGCACGCCTAGCGCGCTTCGCCGCACCTCTTGCCCCACTTCGACGGTCTCTTGCCGTCGCCGAACCCTTGCGATCGCGGCGCGTACGATCGGATCCGGGTCGGCCGCCTGCGCGAGGATCATCTGGTGGTGCTCGGCGTTACCGAGATCGAGAAGGAACTCGATGGTGGCGAGGCGCGCCGCCGCGTCCCCTTTGCCGAGGAGCTTGGCCACGTCCCCCGCGGCCTGCTTCGCCCCCATCTCTTGAAGCGCGCGCAACGTCACGAACCAGAGCACCGGCTCGGTCTCGAGAAGGTGCACGAGCGGGCGCACGGCGTCGGCGCGACCGAGGGAGCCGATGAGCGAAACGGCCTCCTCACGCACCCACCAGTCGGAATCGTTGCGCGCGACGTCGAGCAGCGGCTGCGCGATGCGAGGGTCTTTTCCGCGGCGGAGCGAGCAAATCGCGAAGCGCCGAAGCGCGGCGTTCTCGTCCCTGAGGAGCGGCAACAGGTGGGCGCTGAGGTTCGTGGGGTCGATCTCCGCGAGCGCATCGACCACGCGCTCGCGGACCCACCAGTCTTCGTCCCGTAGCACCGCGATGAACGACGGAATGAGCTCGGCGAGGCCGATACCGGCCTGTCTCGTGACCTCGGCGGCGATGCGACGCATCTTCGGATCGTTCCGGCGGAGCAGCGCGAAGACGCATTGGGACGCGAGCTTGTTCCCTTCGCTCGCGACGGCGGCGAGCGCGTCGATCGCCTTTCGGCTCACTTCGAGATCGGCGTCGACGACGGCTTCGACGAGGAGCGGCAGACGGTGCTCTGGCGCGAGCGCTCGAAGCGCATCGCACGCGATGCTTCGCAACTCTGGAGACGGTGCATGGAGAACACGCTCCAGCGTGTCGCGCGTGCGCTCCGAGGGGTACTTGGTAATCGCGGTGAGAAACGCACGCGCAGCGCGTAACGTGAGCGCAGTCGTGATGGGCCCGACGAGCTTCCAGAAGTAGGCCTCGTCCGTGTAATCGGGAAGAAGCTTAATGCCTTCGACTTGAACTTGCTCGTCCTTGTCGTTGGCGGCCGACACGAGCAACGCGATGACGGCCTCGCGCTCTTTGTCGAGAATGACCGGCTCCAGCGCGGAGCGAAGGGCGAAGATGCGCTCGTCGGTTTTTCCCGCCTCGAACACCGCGCGAATCAGATGGAGTGTGTGGTGCTGGCCGCGCGGAAGGGCCGCTTCGATCGCCTCGATGCGCCCCGGAAAATTGGGCTTCGACGCCATCGCCGTGAGCGTCTCGAGGGCACGCGGCCCCATCAACGCCGTGAGCGCTTGCTGCGCGCCGACGCGAACGCGCTTCTCGGGATTCTCGAAGAGCGCGCAGAGCTCGCCGTGCGCGGCCGGATTGTTCGCTCGTCGGAGAAGCTCGACGAGCACAGGGTTCGCCGTCACGTCGCCCGCCGCGAGCGCGCGAAGGTAGGGCTGAAAGAGAGCGCGATCGGTGTTCGGCTCAGCGAGCACGCGGAACGCTTCGCAACGCAACCCGTGGGCGATGGGCTGATCGGCGAGCTTGCGTTGCAGGAGCAACGCGAGAAGCTTCACGATCTCGTCGGTTGTCAGCGCTCCTACGCGCGTAGCGAACGCGCGAGCGACTGCGACATCCTTCCAAGGCGCTTCCCGAAACTCGTTTACGTGCTCGGCTGTGAACATGCGCTGTTCTCATGGAATAGACCGAATCCGAGCGCCTATTGTCAAATCCGGATCAGCCTCACAAGGGCCGCAAACGTGTGTACCTCACTACCGTTGACGACACCTCGCATTCCGAACTTCACCGCCGTCGAAAACGGCGCGCGTTTGGCGAGTCGGCGTTGTGCAGTTGCGATTCGTCGTGCAACCCTTTTGTCGAAGAGATGCCATCCCCCGCGCTGAAACGGCACATTTACACGGGCCTCGCCGCCGGCTGTGGAGTCTACATCCTGGCCATGTTCGCGTGTGGCAACGCAGACTGCGGCCCTCCGCGCTGGCTCGACGACTTCGAGATAACGGCCTTCGGGCGCTACTGGACACTCGGCAGTGTCCTGTTGCTTTCGCTCCCACCCTGCGTCGCCGTCGCACTGTCGCGGCGAAAGCTCGTCATGCGCGACGACTTGGATATCGCGGCAGACTGGCTGAAGGGCGGCCGCAGCCCCGCGGACTACGTCTGGTCGGCCTCGTTCGCGGCGACGGCGCTCCTCGTCGGGGGGCTGTTGCTCTCCAGGGGGCTCGGCGCCGGCGAGACGCGCATCGTTCACGCTGCGGAGGCCGAATCGGGCGCCGTGGCGGGGCTGGAGCCCGGCATGCGTGTCGAGGTCCACGGCTTCCCCGCAAAGAAGGCCCTGAAGCTCGTTCACTTTGGCCTCGCGACGAGCTTCATCCCGCTCGTCGCAACGCAGCCCGTCTCCAAGAAAGACGCGAAGCTCGCGATGCAGGCTATGCCGCCCGTCGGTGGTGAGCCCGCCGCCGCCGCGCCCGCCCCCGATGCTCCGCCGCCGCCGCCCGTTCCCCCCGCGATCGTCGTCGAATCGTCGGATACGCAGGCCGACTTCGCGGTCGATCCCAACGGCGAGATCGTCGCGCAAGGGCTCGTGACCTCCGACCCCCCGGCAACGCGGATGGGCGCGGGCAAGATCGGCCTCGCGGAGGATCACCCGGTAATCTACGTGCGCGCCAACGCGACGCCTACGCGCGACATCTTCGCCGGCGTGTTCGTGCTCCTCGCCGGCGCCGCCGCCATCGTCGCGCAGCTTCGGCCGAAGAAGTTCACGACCGACCTCGATCGCGAGGTTGCTCGGAACGCAGGGGCCTCGTGAGCGCGCGAAACGGTCGGCTTGGAAGGAGCGGAGAGAGCCATGGATGACATACGAATAATGGCCGCCGTCTTCGTCGTCATCGCGTCGATGGGCGTGCGAATGGAGCTGACGCCGACGAAGGTGGCGGCGCTGAAGAACCCCGTCGAGAAGCTGGTCGAGCAGCAGCTAAAGAAGGGGAAGGAGCAGCAGCTGAAGGAGGAGGCGATCGCGAGGGGCGAAAAGCCGGTCGCCGACGGAAAGCGCACGGCCGCCGAGAAGGCGAAGGAGCGCGCGGCGAGCGGCGGCATCGACGACTCCACCGAGAAGGCGCTGAACGAGCTCGAAGGTCACGGCGACGCCGTGCAAAAGAAGCTGGGCGAGATCAACTTCGGCGGCGGCGGTGGCGACCAAGAGCCGGGCGACGACGACGAGAAAGAAAAGTAGATTCGGCGCGATAGGTGACGAGGCGCCGCGGCGATCACGATCGCCGCCGCCTGCACTGGAATCGACGCGCTCGTGACAGTCGGACCCATGCCGGAAATCGGACAGGGGGTGTCCGATTGCCGCTTGCGCCGGAACGAACACGACCAACTTTATTCTCTTACGGCGGAGACGAAGCGCATGGGCGCCGTTCGCTGACCGAGGGCCGCCTTTCGCGGCTCCGAGGAGAGGTGTGTCGTGTCGTTTTGGTCGTCCCTTTTGGCATGGGCGAACGTTCCGTTCGTCATCGCGCTTGGCGTCGCCGTGGTCTTCGCGACCGTCCAAATGTCCGGCCTCCTGGGCGTTCTCGCGGGTGACGGGGACTCGGATGGGGACGGCGACGCAGACGGTGATGGCGACGCAGACGGCGATGCGCGATCGGTCTTCGGCAGTCTCGGCGCGGGAAAAGTGCCGTCGTCGATCCTCTGGCAGGTCTACGCGGCGGCCTTTGCATTCGCTGGCCTCGCCGCGAATACCGTTTATCTCGCCCGCGCGGGGGAGATACCGACCCATTCGCTCCTGTGGACGCTGCCCCTCGGTTTCGTCGTCGGCGCCGCCGTCACGCGCGCCGTCGCCCCCCCGTTAGGCCGTCTTCTATCGAGTAAGCGCGAAGAGGCCACCTCCCGTGGCGAGCTGGTCGGTCAGACGGGAATCGTCATTTCGACGCGCGTGAATACCGAGTTCGGCGAAGTTCGCGTGCGTGATCGGAGCGGCCACGTCGTGCGCCTCATCGTCCGGGCGCGCATGGGCGAGATTCCCGAGGGGGCCGAGGTCGTCATCGTCGACGGCGACGACACGGACGGGCCCGACGCGCGCCTCTACGTCACGCCGCTCGACACGCTGTCGCCGTGATCACGCGACGAATGCGCGTTTATCGAATTTAGCGACTCGTTTCTTAATCACATTACGTGCGTCCGTGCGTCGCGGCGGTGGGGAAGCTCTCCCCGCGCGCGCCCGCGGCTCTATCTGCGTGGAGGCTCGCCTCCACGCGCGAAGGAGATTGGCAATTATGGGCCAGCTTATGAACAGTCCGGCGTTTCAGGTGGTCTCCCTCGCGATCTTCGCGGGAGTCTTCATTCTCACGGTGGTGGCCGTCACGGTGGCACGCTTTTACAGGCGTTGCGGCGCCGACGAAGCCCTCGTTCGAACGGGCGCCGGGGGCAATAAAGTCGTGATTGGGGGCGGCATTACGGTCTATCCGATTTTGCATCAATTGATGCGCGTCTCTCTTCGCTCGAACAAGCTCTCGGTCGAACGCGCCGAGAAGAACGCCCTCGTCACGAAGGACAAGATCAAAGCCAATGTGACGACGGAGCTCTACGTGAAAGTCGAGCCGCTGGCAGAAGACGTTCTGGCCGCCGCGCGATCGTTCGGCGAACGGAGCCTCGACGCCCACGCCATCGCCACGCTCATCGAAGGCAAGCTCACCGACGCCCTCCGCTCGGTCGCCGCGAACCAAACGTTCATGGATCTCCACAGTCAGCGAAAGCAGTTTGCCGAGCACATTCAGAACGCTCTTTCCGAGGAGCTAAAGAAGAACGGGCTGACGCTCGAGAACGTCTCGATCACCTCGTTCTCGATGGTGCCGGTGACCGAGCTCGACGCCCACGACGTGTTCGATGCGGAAGGTCTTCGTGCCATCACCGAATCGGTCCAGTCGAATGCCGAGAAGACCAACCAGATTCAGCGCGAGAAGGAGCTCGCGATTCGTTTCCAGAACGTCGATGCGAAGAAACGTAGCCTCTCGATGGAGCAGGATCAGGCCCACGCAGAGGCCGATCAGTCGCGCCACGTCGCCGAGTACGCGGCCACGCAGCGCGCCGAGCAAGCCAAGGCTGTCTATATCCAGGAGCAGTCGACCGAGCTTGCCGCTTACGACAAGCAGCGCGCCACGGAGACGGCGCGCATTCAGCAAGAGCAGGCGATTGCGGTCGCGCAGCAGGGGCGCCTGCGCGCCGAGCGTGAGGCGCAGATCGCCGCCGAAAAGGGGCAACAGGCGGCCGAGATCGCGAAGCAGCGCGAAATCGAGGCGCAGATGATCGAGAAGGAGACGGTTGTGCAGACTGCCGAAATCGCGCGGCAGAAGTCGATCGAAGCCGCGACGATTGAGAAGCAGACGGTCGTCGAAGCGTCGGAAATCGTGAAGGAGCGGACGATCGAAACGGCGCGCATCGGAAAGCAGATCGCGGTCACACAGAGTGAAGAGCAGGCCGCGCGTGCGGGCGCCCTCAAGGCGCAGGCCGAGGCGTGCGAAGAAGAGGCGAAGCAGTCGATCATCACGGTGGAAGAGACCGCGAAGGCCAATCGCGAAAAGGCCATCGCGATCATCAAAGCAGAAGAGCGCGCAGAGGAGGCGCGTATCGCGGCCGAGCGCGCAGCCTTCGGTCTGCGCATCGACGCCGAGGCGCGGGCCGAAGCGGTGAAGCGCACGGCGGAGGGTGAAGCCGATGCGATCATCACCATCGCGGAGGCGACGGTGAAACGCGGTGAAGCCGACGCCGAGGCGCGCCGCAAGCTGGTCGAAGCGGAGAATGCGGTGGCAACCAAGCTTCTGTTCCGCGATGTGACGCTGAGGGCTCTCGAGGTGTTGCCGGCTGTGACGAAGGAGCTGATGGCGCCGGCCCATGCCATCAAAGAGATCAAAGTGCTGCAGCTTCAAGGTGCCGGCACTGGTGCGATGAACGGGGGCGGCGGCGGAGGCGCGAACGGAAGTGGAAGTGGCGGCGGCTCGCCCTTCGGCATCGCGTCGCCGATCTTGAAGACGATTCTCGAGGCGGGCGCGGCCTATCCTCTCCTGCGCGAGATGATGAGCTTCGCCCAGGTCGACGGGGCGAGCCTCGCGGACACGGCTCGGAACGCTCTTGGAAGGCTCCCCGCGGAGCTGTCGCGCATCGTGGAGAGCGACCCGGAGCTTGCAGCGAAGGTGAGTGAGCTCACCCAACCGCGCGGCACGAGCGCGGCAAACGGCGCAGCCCCGGCATCGACGCCGTCGAATGCGGGAATCGAGGTTCATTCATGAATGCGAACGCGAATGCGGACACGAACGTACTTGCCAATCCGAACGGCGGCGCCGATCGGATGGATACGGCGCCCGAGACCTTCTCCTACGGAACCCTGAAAAACGGCCTTCGTGCCCTCGCCGTGCGCGATCCCGTCGATACGCTCGCTACCGTCGTTCTTGGCGGCTCGTACCTCTTCTACCTCGCAGAAAAGGGGAAAAATCCGAAGGTCGCTTCGTTTTACGACGCGCTCCTGTTCATCTCGACGTGCCTCTCGGTGGGGTACGCGGATGTGTTCGCGAAGACCGACGCAGGGAAGGCCATCGCCTCCTTCGTGATGACGTTCGGCCCCGCGCTGTCGGCGCGGGCGCTCGACTCGCCTGCGGCTGAGACGCCGCCCGTTACGCCGTAATTGCAGGCTTGCTTGCTTCCTTAACGAATCGCTTCCTTCGACGAGCTGCTTCCTTGGAATATTTCCTCACCCCCCGGGTTTCCCGGGGGATGTCGGAAAGGCCGCCCCCGCACCCCGCCCTCACCCGCCCGCTTCGGTTCTTGCGGGACCTCGTCCCCATCGCCGTGGCGAGCGCCGTCGTCTTCGTGGCGCGCACCTCCCTCGCCGACCACTACATCGTCCCTAGCGGCTCGATGGAGCCCACGATCGAAGTGGGCGACCGGATCCTCGTCGACAAGCTCGCCTTCGGCGTACGTGTCCCTGGCGTCGACTCCTACGTGCTTCCCCTCGCCGACCCGCACCCCGGCGACGTAGTCGTCCTCGCCTCGCCCGAGTCGGGGATAACGCTTCTAAAGCGCGTCGTCGCGGGCCCCGGCGACACGGTCGTCGTGCGCTCAGGGCATGTCGAGCTCAATGGCGCCGAGGCGCGCGTCGTTCACGAAGCCGCCGGCGACTTCGAGAACCTGGGCAAAGTCCACCACCCGCTTCGCATCGACGCCGACGGTGGCCCCGACTTCGGCCCGGTCACAGTCCCCGCGGGGAGCTATTTGGTAATGGGTGACAATCGAGGAAATAGCCACGACGGCCGCGTCTTCGGCTTCGTTGCACGCGACGCGATTCGTGGCCGCGCCGTTCGCGTCTTCTTGCGCGAAGGGTCGCCCGCGTGGCGGCCCCTCTGACGGCTCGAAGCTACTTCGTCACCGTATACCCACGAGGCGGGAGCGCGCGTAGATAGGTCACGAGCCCGTCGAGCTCGTCGTCCGTGACTTGCCACTTGTGGACGACTCCGCGAATCGGGTTCCCTTCGCGCAAGATGCCCGACGTGATCACGGCCTGCACTTCGACGTCCGACGCGGCGGCGAGGGCCGTGGGCGAGTGGTCGATGGCGCCGTCGCCCGAATGGCAACTCGCGCACGCGGGCCCGCTCGCGGCGGCCGTGTTGTAGCGCTTCTCGCCGGCGGCGTAGCGCGCGGCGGTGTAGGCGGTCATCGTCAGCGTGACACTCGCCGATTTCCCTTCGCCCGTTGCCGTGAGCGTGACCTCGCCCGCCCCTTTCACGGTGACCATGAACGACTCGCCGTTGTCGGTCGCCGCGCCCGCGACAGCGACGACTTTGGCCGCTTCGACAGTCACTTTGGACGCGTCGGACGCAAGGAGCTTCACGCCTTTCGCACCGTAGACGCTCACAGGAACTTGGTAGGCGTGGGTCCCGTCGAAACCCGAAAAGACCGAGCCTGGGAGGATGGTGATCGCAACCGCATGGGCGGGCTCGGGGCTCGTGCTGCCGGCATCGCCCGATGTGTTGGTCGGCGTGTCGTCCGTCGTCGCGGGCGCGTCCGGCGTGCTCGCGCTCGAGCAGGCGAGCGTCGAAGTGGTGGCCGCCGCGAGAGAAGAGAGGAGGAGGAGGAGGTGGAGCGCGCGCTTCATCACCTGCCCCATTACGCACAGAGCGCGCCACGCGTGCCGTTTCGCGAGGCGCGCGTGAAACTCCGCGAGACACGGCTTCGCGCGCCGCGAACGAGGCATTCGCGAGCGGCGATCCGGATCCCTCGCGCACCAAGGGGAGGCGCGCCGAGACGCCACCTGCGGAAGACGACACCTTCGAGATTGCGTGACATCCCGTGCAACAGTGGCGCGGGCGACGGAAAAATCCTTTGCGAACGCGAGCTCTCGAAGCGGCCCGCCCGTTGCACATGGGGTCAACGTCCCGCGGATACAGCAGGGATCCACGCTGCGCCTCGAGGGCGCGTACGGAGCTCGCAATGAGAAGAGTCTGCTTGGGGACGCTCGCAATTCTGGCAGCGTGCGGCGGGAGCCGCGAAAACGTCGATACCGAAATAACCGCCCCCGAGGCGACGACCCACGAGCAGCGTGTGGCGGTCGAGCGGTTGAACGTCGAGACGCAGGCGGCGTGGTCCGTCGCGTTCGATGCGAAGCGCCTTTCGGCCCTGCACGTCGAGGGTCGTGCGGCCCACGTTCTCGAAGGGGTGGCGCCCGAGGTCGCGACCACGGGTTTTCTCGCGAATCACCGCGATCTCTTTCAGATGGTCGACCCCTCGCGGGAGCTGTCGGTGAAGCTCGTCGACGTTGACGAGCTCGCGATGACCCACGTGCGAATGCAGCAAATGGTCGCGGGTGTCCCCGTTTCGGGCGCCGAGCTGATTGCCCACTTCGCGAAGGACGGCGCGCTCACGACCATCGACACGCGCTACGTGCCGGGCCTCACGGATTTCGATGTGAACGCGCAAATCCCCGTCGACACGGCGGTGCGCGCGGCCTTCGCCGACATGCATGCGACCGATGCACGCTTCGACGAGACGCGCATTTCGGAAGCGCCGGCTACCCGCCTCGCCGTGATTGCGAAGCTCGACAAGAGCGACGCGCCGGTGCTGGCGTACGAGATTTCCTTCCGCGGCGGCATCGACGACGAGCCGCTTCGTATGGCCTATACGGTCGACGCGAAGACGGGCGCCGTGATTGGCAAGTTCGACAATCTGCACAAAGTGCAGGGGACGGGCGTGGGCGTTCTCGGCGACACGAAGACCCTCGAGGTCACGCTGACGAACGGCACGTACACGATGGTCGATCTCACGCGCACCCCGAACGGCATCAAGACGTACACGGCGGCGACGAATCAGGTTTCGCCCGGCACGGCGGTCTCGTCGGCGTCGATGACGACGTGGGACCAGACGACGATTGGCAAAGGCGCCGCGGTGGACGCGCACTTCTTCGCTGGCGTCGTTTACGACTATTACAAAACGGCCCACGGCCGCCTCGGCATCGACGGCGCGAACGGCGCGCTCATCTCGACGGTGCACTTCGGCGCGGCGTACAACAACGCCTTCTGGGACGGCACCCAGATGACCTACGGCGACGGCGATCAGAAGCTCTTTCGCGCCTTCTCGGCGGGGCTCGACGTCGTCGGCCACGAGCTCACGCACGGCGTGACGGAGAAGAGCTCGGCGCTCGTCTACCAAGATCAATCGGGCGCGCTAAACGAGTCGATCTCCGACATTTTCGGGATGTTCGTGCAGCACTTCTACAAGCCTGCGATCACCGCGGGCACGTGGATCATGGGCGAGGACATTGCCCTCGGCACCCTCGGTCGGCGTGACTTCATTCACCCGGCCAACGGTCAGCAGCCGGCCAACATGAGCGTGATCGTAACCACGACGCAGGACAACGGCGGCGTTCACACGAACTCCGGCATTCCGAACAACGCGGCCTATCTCATGACCATGGGCGGTACGAACGACGTTTCGAAGATCGTGGTGCCGGCCGGAATCGGTTGGGATGCGGCAGCGAAGGTCTGGTATCGGTCGAATACGAAATATCTCACATCGACGTCCGACTTCGCGGCGGCGGCTCGCGCGACGATTTCGTCGGCGAAGGACCTGACGCTCACGCAACGAGAGCAGGACATCATCGAGTGTTCGTGGATCGCGACGGGTGTTCTCCCCGGACCGTGCAAAGCCATTTCGGCGTCGGCGCCCACGGACGGAAGGGCCGACGCGGGCGCGGCCGGAAGCAGCACGACGGCCGACGGCGGCACCGCAACGGGGTCGGGCACGGGTACTGGCGGCGGCTCGGGCGGCGCGACGAGCGGTTCGGGCGGTACGACGGCCGGCTCGGGGACGAGCAGCGGTGCCACGCCTTCGGGGACGACGGGCGACGGCGAATCGACACCTGCGAAAACGAGCGCTTCGAGGCGGTCTTCGCTCACCGCGCAGAGCACGAGCGGCTGCAGCGCCTCATCGGCGTCGCCGGCCGCGTCGGGCGCGAACGGAATCGAGACCTTTGGTCTTGCCGCGCTGGTCGCGGGTGCGATCGCGTTCGCGCGCCGCCGCTTGCGGCGAAACGAAAACAGCGCGGCGTGACGCTAACCGCAAAAAAAGGGAGCGGATAAGTGGCTGTCGATGGGAGCTGTAATGGAGATAACCCATCGACTCCGACCCGTTCCTCTTAAGTGTGTAGCGGATAAGAAAGCGCGCGTGGGATGCGTTCACCTAGAGGTAACCCACCCGCTTCGACCCGCTACGCGGGGTGACCTGCGGGATTCGAACCCGCGACATCGTCATGATGAATGATAACCATCTATCTTCGGCCCGATGCGGCGAGCCGCAACGGATAAGGAGCGACAGACGGGGTACGCGCTCTACCAGACTGAGCTAAGGTCACCGTACTTCGGTATCGTTCCAACTCGTGAATAGGTACTAAGAAAGCTCTCGAGAGACGTCGAGCTCGCGCGAGTGCCGGCCTTTGCCGCGCACGCCGGCCCGCCGCGCCGCCGCCC
>JANXMC010000343.1 GCA_025354825.1 Myxococcales bacterium | reverse complement strand
GCCTCGTCCATCGGAGCCACCTCGCCGGCGTCGGAAGCTTCAAGGCATTGTGCGACTTCGATTGGGCGTGGCCCAAGACCGTCGACCGCGCACAGATCGAGGATCTCTTCACCCTGCGCTTCATCGGCGAGGGCGAGAACGTCGTGCTGCTCGGCCCCAACGGCGTCGGCAAGACGATGATCCTGCGAAACCTCGCGCACCGCGCACACCACGATGGCCGTGCCGTCGTCGTCCGCACGGCGACCGATCTGCTCGCGGACCTCGCCAAGCAGGAGTCGTCCGCTGCACGCGCGCGAAGGCTCGAAGCCTATGTGCGACCTCATCTGCTATGTATCGACGAAGTTGGATATCTCTCCTACGACGTCCGTCATGCCGATTTGCTCTTCGAGGTCGTCACACGACGTCACGAGAAGAAGCGCTCCATCGTGCTCACGACGAACAAGGCCTTCGCCGAGTGGCCTACGACGTTTCCGAACGCGGCATGTGTCGTCGCGCTGGTCGACTGCTTGATCAACCGCGCCGATGTTGTCGTGATTGATGGCGAGAGCTACCGCCTCCACGAGGCCGAAGAGCGCCAACGGGTGCGCGCTACCGCGCGCAAACGCGCGAAGGAACGGCCCGCGCGCTGACCTCGGGGACGCGACCGCCGGCGATCGAACGACATCGTCGGCGGGCTACGCGCCCCCGGGAGATCGCCGTCGCGACGAGCGCGTCACCGGGCGGCGCGCTTCCTCGCGATCGCTCCACCTCGTCATCCGGCGGCGCTTTCAGGTCGTCGGCGACAGGGATGTCTGAGCGAGTGGTGCTCGAAAAAGAAGGGGGCCCCTCAACCCCGCACCGCGACCTGGCTGGCCAAAGTCGCCGCAACGCCGCGCCTCGCTTGGCTGCGTGTCCAGGTCGCCCCGCGGCCTTGCGCACCGCTCAGCAAGCCGGGCTCAGATCAGACGTTCTCGTGGGACGCATTGAGCGCGTGGACGAGTTCCTGCGCCGTCGGACGGGCGTTGGCGTCCACGTCTAACGTGGCGTCGAGCAGTCCGACGAGAGGCTGCCCGATCCCATGTTCGGCGAATGATGGAATTTTCACGTCAACCAGACCCATCGCCCTTGCGAAAGCGTCGACATCGGAGAACGGCCGATACCCCCTTAGAATTTCGAACGCGATGACTCCAAGCGCATAGATGTCTGCACTCGTCCGCGCATCCCGCGGATTTCGTACGACTTCGGGCGCCATGTAGACGGGCGTGCCGAGAAAGGAGCCGGCTTGCGTGAGGGGAGGGATGGAGGCGGGTCGCGTCGACGCGAGAGCCCGGGCGGCAAGCACGGCGTCCGCCGTAGGCGCCGTACTGTCGCTCAGATTGGAGCTGGGGGTGGATGACACCTCCGCATCGCGGGCGAGAGGCACGCCAACAGATACGGGCATATTGGCGGAGCTCGGGGCCGTCACCGCGACGTTCGAAATTCCAAAGTCGGCAATTTTTACTTCGGAAGGTAAACCATTGGAATCCTCACGAACGAGCACGTTTGCAGGCTTAAGATCGCGGTGGACGATGCCTTGCGCGTGAATCGCCGCGAGCCCTTGTGCGATGGACTCGAGAACGCGCAGTCCCCACGCAACATCGCCGAAGCGAACTCGGTGGCGGTTCAAGGGCGCGCCGTCGACATACTCCAGGACTAAAAAGAGAAAGCCCTTTTTCGAGACGACGGTGTCGTAGATGCGAACGACGTTTGGATGGCTTACGGCCGCGGCCAGCTTGCCTTCGCGCGCAAACCGGGCGAGCTCGCGGATGCCCACGGAGCCCGTCAGCACCTTAATCGCCAACCGCGCGCCATCTCCTTCGCGTCGCCCTTCGTACACGACGCCCATGCCGCCGGCCCCGATGGCGCGGACGATTTGATAGCGCTCCTCGAGGACGTCGCCCTCTCGCAGGACGACAGGCTCGCCCTGGGCGCCAGCAAGCCTCGTCAGCGCATCGGAAAGTTGCTCGGAGCGCGCGAGCACCTGCCGCCGAAGCTCTTCATTCAAGTGCGTCACCGACGCTTTCTGCTCTGCGAGATCGACAACCTGACTTTGGAGTCGATGCGTGAGACGTTCGGACTCGTGAACCGAGCTGATGAAGTCTCGGCTTAGTGCGATGGATTGCAGCAGGCCAAAGGCGGCGATGCCGAGGCAGCCGGCGCGCGCGCCACCGAGCGCATTGCCGAATCCAATCCATGCGGCGAGATCCGGAGCGGCCGCAAACGCCATAAAGAGCCAGGCAGCAAGAACGAAGCGAGCGTTCTGTGGGGCGCCTGTTCCTTTCGCAAGGCGACCGACGACCGTCACCTGGTAGAGAATTCCTACGGTGATAATCGACGTCGCTACGGGGGCGAGGGCGTAGGTAGAGGCGAATGGGCCGGGAAACGCGGCCGCGACGAGAAGTGCGAGAAGCACAAGCGCTTCCCACAGGCGACTCGGCCGTCCGAGATTGAATTGCGAAAAGGTGAATCGGACGGACGCATAGATTGCGATTGTCAACGCGATCATCGTCACCTGGACGTCGAAGCGTCCGAAGACTGCCTGCGTCGTCCCCGCGTTAAAGAAGCAGTAGGGGATTGCCATGCCCCCCTGAACGGCAAACCAGCCGTGGGACGAACGGCGTCGGTCGAGAAGAAACAAGACTCCGTAGGCAAACGTAATTGTGAAAATGGACCCTGCTGCGATTAGATTTCCGTAATGCGTAATCGCGCGTAGTCCGTCTGCACGCGCGCCGCCTTCAGGTGCGGACGTTAGGTAGGGCACAGTGTCGAGCCATCCAGATTGGGTCCACGTGTTCGAGATTTCGAGCTCGAGAGCGAGCCGTGGCCGGTCGGCGAGGTCAGCCGTAAACCAGAAAACGTGGGGGCCGCAGAATCGATAGGCGCCATGGGAGGGGTGGTCGTCGGACGCGACGAGCTGCCCATCGGCACGAAGCGTTGCGGTTGCCCAGAGATGCGGGAGGACGAAGGCGAGCTGAGAGCCGCGCTCGTGCGGCGGTACGTCGACCGTCGTGCGTAGCCAGTAAGTGTGATCCGAAGCGGATAACCGTCCGTCGACCTTCGCCGGAAGCTCAATGGCTATCGGAGCCGCGCCTTCATGCACGAAGGCCCACGTTGGAGTCAGACGCTCCTCCTGCGATGAGCACGCGGTGCAAAGCAGCGCGGCAAGCAGGAAGAGGGTCGACCGCGCTCGGACGCTCAACAGGCCGGCCCTAAGTGACGAGCTGGCCTAAACCGCACCCGGGAAGCATATCGGACGAAAGACGACGTGTGTATGCCGATGGCTTCGACAATGCGACGCGATGGTTTGCGGTGAAGCCGACGAGGAGGTTCTGGAGCGCGGGCGACTCCCAGGCGATGCTGTCGTCTTGGGCCGCGAGCAGCATCTCCTGGAAGACGACGCGCCGGCATCGGACCGTCGCCGGAGCGTGCCCCGGCTGGGTCTGACCGCGTTCGCGGGCTGCGCATCCGACGCGTGAAGCCCAAGGTTTCGGATCGAGGGGCGCAACTGCGCCCTCGCACGCGCCCTCGCGCCTCCCACGCGACGAGGACAACGATGAGAGAGCCGACAGATCGCGCAGCTCGGCGGTTGGTCCGAGGGGGTCGTCGTCTTCAACCGCGCCTCGGACTTCGGGGACGAGCACGGTCACGGCGCGCTGGTCGCCGGCTCGCCAGCAGCGCGACGACCGCGTTCACATGGCGTCAACACTTGAACTCTTCAACTCTTGAGCTCCTGAACTCGTGGAGCTGGAGGCTGAGGCGCAGCAGGTGGAATTCGCGCTGGCCTCGGTGGGGGCGCGGTCCCGAGCTCGGCCAGCAGACCAGCGCGAGCGGCGCGTCGCCGGGGGACGGGTGAGGGACGTCGACATGGCGGACATTCTCGCCCTAAGAGGTCCCGGCGCATGCACGCTGCGCTCCCATCCCTCCCGCCCCAAGGGGACGGACGAGCACATAATCGCTGAGCGTCTCGCGCTCGTCGCGACGGCGATCTCCCGGGGCGCGTAGCCCGCCGCCGATGTCGTTCGATCGCCGCCGGTCGCGTCCCCGAGGTCAGCGCGCGGGCCGCTCCTTCGCGCGGTAGCGCGCACCCGTTGGCGCCCTTCGGCCTCGTGGAGGCGGTAGCTCTCGCCATCAATGACGACAACATCGGCGCGGTTGATCAAGGGGTAGCAGCGGCATTCGTGCGAAAAATTACTCTTCGGGCCGCCGCCCCCCGGTCGACCGCGCTCGCCTAGCGTAATTTCTCGCAGCCTCGCCGGCCGACGACACGTTGAGGGCGTCGTGACGTCGTGACTCGTCTTGCACACCTTCCCGGTTGGCTTGTCTGGCTGATTTTCTTGCTGGAAGATTAGTAACGAATAGGTTACGTATTTTCCCCGTGGACGCCGTCGCCCAAGCCCTCGCCGATCCGATCCGGCGTGAGATCCTTTCCATGCTGCACGAAGGACCGCGGAATGCCGGGGCGATCGCGGACGCGTTCCACGTGAGCCGGCCAGCCACCAGCCGACATCTCCGCGTGCTCCGCGAGGCCGGCCTCGTCCGTGACACCGTCAACGGCCGCGAGCGTGAGTATGCGCTCGACCTCGCGGCCCTCACCCCACTCGAGGCGTTCCTCGCGCGCCTCCGTGCGCCCAATGTCTGGAGTCAGCGTCTCGATGCCCTCGAGACAGAAGTTCACCGCGTTCGTCGGAGTCGGAAAAAGTCTAAGACCGAGGCCGACGAACGAAGCAAAACCACGAGAGAGAGAAAAGCCGTATGACCCCGAAGCCCACTGGCCGCCTGAGCGGCAACGATCTCGTTCTCACCCGCACCTTTCGCGCTCCGATCGACGATGTTTGGATGAGCGTGACGAGTTCCGAGAGCACCGCCCGCTGGTTCGGTCCGTGGGAACGCGTCCCGGGCAACGACGACAAGAAGATCCGCGTGCAGATGGCGCACGAGGAAGGCAAGCCGTGGCTGGACGGCACCATCGAGCGGTGCGAGGTGCCGCATCTCCTCACGCTTCGCACGAAGGGCATGTACGCCGAAAAGCGGCTGTCGCTCAAGCTCACCGAGGCCGCGGGAACGACGACCCTGGAGTTCGTTCACCATGAGATCAATCGCAAGATGATGGGCGAGCTCGGTCCGGGCTGGGAGTACTACCTCGACATGCTCATGGCCGCGCGCGACGGAACTTCGCCGCCGAAGTTCGACGCGTATTACCCGGCGCAGAAAGACCACTATGCCGCGCTCGACGCGTGAGAAATCCAAGCGTGAATGCATGGCCATAACCTAAAGGTTCCGGCCATGCCGAAAACGGCCCCACGACCCCCCAAGAAACGCGGCGTTTCTCGATCGGGTGCACGGGAGGGTTTTGGCCAGGGTGACCTCCCGCTCCGGGCGGGCCTCTACGCGCGGGTCTCGGCGGCGCACCAGCACACGATCCCGATGCAGCTCCGGCAGATGCGCGAGCACGCGGCACGTCGCGGCTGGCGCGTCGTGTTCACGATGCAAGACGTGAGGTCGGGAGCGAAGCACCGACCGCAGCGCGAGCTCGTCATGGACTCCGCACGCCGGCGCGAGATCGACGTCGTCCTCGTGTGGCGGCTCGATCGCTGGGGGCGCTCCCTCTCCGACCTCGTCCTCACGCTTCGCGAGCTCACAGAGCTCGGCGTCGCATTCGTGTCGCTCACGGAGGCCTTCGACCTGACAACGCCGACGGGGCGAGCGATGGCGGGGATGGTCGCGGTCTTCGCCGAGTTCGAGCGAGAGATCCGCCGCGAGCGCGTCGCGGCAGGCATCGAGCAGGCGCGCCGCGAGGGGCGTCACCTCGGGCGGCCACGCTCCGTGTCCCTGAAGTCGAAGCATGTGCGCCAGCTCTTTCGCGAGGGGGTGAGCAAGGCGGAGATCGCGCGCCGGCTCGCTATCGGGCGGACGTCCGCGCGCCGCATTCTCGAGGAGGGCGCGTGAGTCGCGGCTACCCCACATTCCCGCTCGACCCGTCAGACGAGGAGCCCGCGCGCGACTGGTCGCTTTCGCCAGCGGACCTGACGGAGACGCGCCGGTGCCGTGGTGACGACAACCGGCATCGCTTTGCGATCCAGCTCTGTGCTCTTCGGACGCTCGGGCGCTTCGCCGACGACTGCGAGAGCGTCCCCGTTCGCATCGTCAACCATCTCGGCGCGCGGCTCGGGCTCCGCGCCACTCTGTTCGTGAAGGCTTCGGCGCGCGCGGCGATCGACACCGAGCACGCGCAGCGGATCCGAGCGCATCTCGAGTACAAGTCGTTCGACGAGACCGCGCTCGATCGTCTGCGCGCGGTGCTCGCCACGCGCGCCGGAGACGGCGCGCTCAGCGCATCGCTCCTCTCGGCGGCAGTGGATACCCTGCGCACGTGGCGGACGGAGATCCCCGCCGCGTCGACACTCGACCGGCTCATCGCGAGCTGCGCGTCGCGTGCCGAACAGGAGGCATGGCAACGGATTCATGCGAGCTTGCCGGAGGTGCTCTGCGTCGAAATCGATCGCCTTCTCGCGGTCGCGGAGGACGACCGTCGGTCCCCGCTCCACCATTTGAAGCAGGATCCGCCCGAGGCGAGGCCGGGTGCGATCCTGCTATTTCTCGAACGAGCGGGGGATCCGCGATCGCTGAATCTTCCCGCGCTCGACTTCGGCGGCGTCCGCCCCGAGATCCTCGCCAAGCTGGCCGAGCTCGCGCGGCGCTACGACGTGAAGGAGATCCGCCGGTTCGCCCCGGCGAAGCGGTACGCGATGGTCGCGTGCTTCCTCGCGGAGACACAGAAGGCGGTGCTCGATCACGTCGTCGAGATGCACCGCACGTACATGCTCACGCTCCACCGTCACGCGAAGAGCCGCCTGCTCGAGCGAGAGCACGCCACACAGCACCGCGCTCGAGACGGCCTTTCGACGATCCTCTCTGCGATGCGCAGCATGATGAAGGAGCCCGCGAAGAAGACCATGGCCGACGTCTTCGCCGAGCTGGGAGAGGACAACGTGCGGAGCGCGGTCGCTGCGTGCGCGCAGCTCGAGAGCCTCGGCGAGCGCGGACCGTTCGACGAGATGCGTGCCGGCCACCATCTCCTCAAGCGCTACCTGCCCACTTTCCTCCGTCTGCCGTTCGAGGCGCAGCCCGGCAGCGCGAAGCTCCTCGCGGCCATCGAGATCGCGCGCGAGCTTCACCGCGGGGATCGGAAGAAGCTCGGCGCCGACACGCCGCTCGACTTCGCTTCGAAGCCGTGGAGGGAGGCGATCCTCGGCGCCGATGGCCTCGACGTCTGCCTATGGGAGTTCGCGCTCGCGATGGCGGTGCGCGACGCGCTCCAATCGGGCGATCTCTTCCTCGCGGAGAGCCGACATCACGTGTCGTTCTGGAACCTCGTCCACGGCGTCGAGACGTGGGCGAAGGCGCGCGCCAGCGCATACGCCGACCTCTCGCTGCCCTCGAACGCCGACGACGCGCTCGGCCGCGTATGCGACGATCTCGCTGAGGCGGCGAAGGCGCTCGTCGCGAGCATCGAAGACAACCCATTCGCGGCGTTCGTCGGCGACTCGTTCGCGATCTTGAAGGAGGACGCCCTCGAGATCCCGCGCAGCGTCCGCAACCTGCGGCGCCTCATCGAAACGCGCCTCCCTCGCATTCGACTCGAGGACCTCCTGGTCGACGTGGACTCGTGGTGCGGCTTCACGCGCGAGCTCGGCGCGCCCGGCGGCTACGCGATGCGCGCCGAGAACGTCTACCCCGCCGTACTCGCGGCGCTCGTCGCGCATGGCACGAACCTCGGCATCGCGACGATGGCCCAGAGCACGAAGGGCGTCAGCGTCGATACCTTGCAGCATGTCTCGCGATGGTTCCTCGGCAGGGACGCCCTCAAGGCGTCGAGCCGGGTCCTCGTCGATTACCACCACAAGCTACCGCTCTCCGAGACGTGGGGTGACGGCCGCAGGTCGTCCTCGGACGGTCAGCGCTTCGGCGTTCAGCGAAGCTCCCTGCTCGCGTCCTTCTACCCGCGCTACTTCGGCTACTACGACCGCGCGATCACCGTGTACACGCACCAGGCGGATCAATGGTCGGTCTATGGCGAGCGAGCCATTTCGTGCGCGGCGCGCGAGGCGTCCTACATCCTCGACGCGCTCTTGGAGAACGACACGCTGCTCGAGATCCGCGAGCACCACACAGACACGCACGGCGCGACCGAGCACCTGTTCGGGCTGTGTCACCTACTCGGGTTCGAGTTCATGCCGCGCTTTAAGGACATCGCCGATCAGAAGCTCTACAAGTTCGATCGCGCGACGACGTACGGGCGCCTCGATCCGTTCTTCGCCGGCACCGCCGACGTCGCCCTCATCCGCGAGCAGTGGGACGCGCTCGTGCGTGTCGCGGCGTCCCTCAAGAGCCGCACGTCGCCGGCGCACGTCGTGCTCCGATCGGCTGGCGAAGGCGCTCCAAGCGCTAGGCCGCCTGCTGAAGACCGAACACGTCCTCCGGTACCTGCACGATGAGCAGCTCCGCAGGCGGGTCCAACTACAGCTCAATCGCGGCGAGTCGCGGCACGATCTCGCCAGGCGCCTCTTCTTCGCGAACCGCGGCGTCTTCCGAAGCGGCGACTACGCGGAGATCATGAATAAGGTCTCCGCGCTGGGCGTCCTGTCGAACGCCGTGCTTGTGTGGAACACCGTCCGCATCGGCGCGATCGTCGACGAGCTCGAGGCGGGCGGGCAACCTGTCAGCCGCGATGATCTCGCCCGCGTGTCACCGCTCCTCGACGCGCACGTGATCGCGACCGGCTCGTACCATTTCGACCGCGCCGTGAGGCGCGCGCGACCGCAGGAAAACCAGGGCGCCGTCGCTTAGAGTAAATCTCCGCGCGGATGCCGCTGCTACCCCATCAAGCGGTCGACCAGCGCGACGACACACGCCGCGTTCGGAAACGTCGTGGGCCACTCGGCGAAGGCCTTGTTCGTCGTGAGCACCGAGCACGGGCGCGGAGCACGTGAGGGCGACCTAGGGCGAGGGATACTCGCCCTAGGTCGGGCGCGGAGAGGCTCGCCTTGATGCGAGCGCGCATCGCAACACACGCGCCAGCCGCGCGAGCGACGCGGGAACTCGGGTTTCCAAGCCTGCGCGCCTTG
The DNA here is from genome assembly GCA_025354825.1 of Myxococcales bacterium. GTDB lineage: Bacteria > Myxococcota_A > Polyangia > Polyangiales > Polyangiaceae > JANXMC01. The sequence continues at coordinate 1,336 of JANXMC010000343.1, read as the reverse complement.
TAGGGCCTTGCCGATGTTGGCGCGAGGTGCTGGCGCCGTCGTCAGGCACGTGACGACGGCGTCGCCACCCTCGGGCGGTCTCGCGTCGACGTTAACCTCGATTCCAGGCGTGGCCTTGGGCTTGCTGAGAGCGTTCGCGTGAACACCGCCTGCGAACCCCGCGCACTGACTGGGGGCCCGATGAGCGACGTCTACGTGCAGTTCGCCGACTTCGTGACGACATGGCGATCGATGCGGACCCATATCGTCCTTCGTATCTCGTTGCTCCGTTCGGGAGCCGTTCTCCCGGGAGATCCCGACGAGCTCTACGAGCTTCTCCGGGGCATCGACAAGATTGTGGAGGGGCTTCGGCGAGGCGAAGTCGCCTCGCTCGCGACGGTATTTCGGTGCTGCCATTCGGTGCGAAGCCGACGCCAACGTGACGAGCTGCTCGATCGTATTTGGATATTGTCGGCGACGTACAAGCACACGCTCTTCGTCACGCGTCCGCTCCCCCCGGCGCCATGATCGTGTCGGCACCGCCCGAGTGCCGGTCCGGCGATGCCCGATAGGCGGTGTTCGCGGTTGTCGAGCAGCTCCTTGACGCAAGGTCGCGGCTTGAGGCGGAGAGTGAGCGAGAGGTTGTTCGGAGCGGCGGACGCTGCATTTGGAACGCGCCCGGCTCTGTTTCGGGGAGATTTTCGCCGCACATCCTTGGGCCTGGAGCGCGTGGCGGACGCCGCGGCGATCGATTTAACTCGATCTCGAGGGCAAGGAGACGGTCGTTCATTCACTCACCGTGAGTACATCGATCTCTTTCCCTACGAGCCTGGCGGCAAAGGTGACGCGTGTCACCCCGAAGACCCTCATGAACTGGAGGAACCGCGGGATTCTCGTTCCGTCGGAGTCTCTCCGATACAGCTTTCGAGAACTCGTCGCCATCCGTGTGCTCACCGCCCTCCGCGATTCAGGCATCGATCCACGCGGCTTGAAGCGCATCGTTGACTATCTGCGCAAACGTAAGGGGCTCTCCGCGGCGGAGGTCCTCGCGAGCACCGTGCTCATCACGGACGGCTACGACGTCTACGAACAAATCGAAGTCGATGGGACCATCGCTGTGTCGACGCTTCGAAAGCCGGGACAGGTGGTCCTTCACGTCGTCTCGTTCAGTGTCCTGGTTACCGAGGTTCAACGAGACGCACGGGCGGCGCTAAGCGCAGCATGAACAACGACCACGGAGGCGCCGCCATGTAGCGGGCCACAAAAGGAAAATGGGCCGCGCTGGTCACCTCGCCAAAGGTGTCTGGCATTGCGGCCAGAAAGCGCGACCCATCCCTAATCCCGATGAGTCGAAGCT
>JANXMC010000329.1 GCA_025354825.1 Myxococcales bacterium | reverse complement strand
CTGCCCGCGACAGCTCGCGGGTGACGGCCGTGAGCTGCTCGATGTCGAGCGCGTGGAGCCCCACGGTCGGCTCGTCGAGCACGAACATCGTCCCCGTCAGCGCCGCACCGAGGGCCGTCGTGAGCCCAGCGCGCTGCGCTTCACCGCCGCTCAGGGTGCGTGCTTGCCTGTCGAGCTCGAGGTAGCCGAGGCCGACGCGATCGAGATACGAGAGGCGCGCGGTGAGTGCATCATGCACGCGTTTCCCCTGCGGGTCTTCGGGCTTGACCGAGGCGAGGCGCGCGCGTGCTTTCGCCACCGTCTGCCCGTGCCACTCGGACAGGTTCAACGTTGCCACGCGGTACGAGAGCGCCGTCGGATTGAGCCGTGCGCCGTTGCACGTTTCGCACGCCGTGTACGCCCGGTAGCGCGCGAGGAAGACGCGGACGTGCATCTTGTACGTGCGCGTCTCGAGCCACTTGAACCACGCCCTCACGCCGGGGAACTTCCCCTTCGACCAGCTCCCTTCGCCGTCGATGACGTGGGCCTTTTGCGCTTTCGTGAGCTTCTCCCATGGCACGTCCATCGGCACGCCCACGCGCGCCGCGTACTTCACGAGCTCCTTCCGCTCCGAGTCGGCCGACTTGCCGCTCCACGCTTTGACGGCCCCCTTCGCGAGGGTCTTCGACGGATCGGGGATCACCTTGTCCCAATCGACGGAGATGACGCGACCGAAGCCGCGGCACGCCTCGCACGCACCCAGGGGCGAGTTGTACGAAAAGAGCGCAGGCCGCGCGGGCTCGAAGCTCTTATGGCAATTCGGGCAGACCAGCCCACGCACCACCGGCACGTGGTCCTTCGATGCGTCCGTCGCCGTCGTGCCGCCTTCGACCTTTGCCGCGCGCTCTTCCGTGCGCAGCTCGGCGCGCCCGTGGCCGCGGGACCACGCGACCTCGATCGCCTCTTGAAGCCGCCGGCTGTCGGCCTTGGTCACCGCCACGCGGTCGACCACGACCTCGACCCGCACGTCGGGTGCCGAAGCTTCGCTCGGCTTCACCTCGTCGATGTCGCGCACCGATCCGCCGACGACCAAACGCCGGTAGCCGTCTTTGAGAAGCCCTTCGCGCAAGTCGAGAAAGCCTTCGGCGTCGTCGACGCGCACCGGATAGGTCACGATCGCGCGCTTGCCGGGCTGCGTTTCGATGAGCTTCGACGCGGCTTGGGCAGGCGTCGTCGCCACCGCCTCGACGTTGCACGTCGGGCACGTGGGGACCGCTTCGCACGCAAAGAGCGCCGCGAGGTACGGCTCGAGATCGGCCATCGTGGCGAGCGTCGATCGGCTCGATTTAACGGGCGCGCGGCGATCTACGGCGACCGTGGCCGCGACCGGATCGAGCGAGTCGATCGGCGGCCGCTCGAGCCGCTCCAAGAACTGCCGCGCATAGGGGCTGAAGCTCTCGACGAAACGCCGCTGACCTTCGGCGTAGAGCGTGTCGATGGCGAGGGACGACTTCCCCGCGCCGCTCGGCCCGGTCAGCGCGATGAGCTGCCCGGGCGGAAGGTCGAGAGAGATGCCCTTGAGATTGTGAGTACGCGCTCCGCGGAGGCGGATGGAATGCATGACTTTGGACATAGATGAGGCTGCACCCGGGTGGGAGGCGGGATCGTGTGCGGAGGCTGAACATGCGAACGCGAAAGCCGGCTGTCACGGGGGGAGCGCATCGCCTCCAAGGCCGTGCTACAGGCCGGCCCGATGAACCGCGCGGCGCTGACGCTTCTTTTCACCGGCTTCGCCACGCTCGCCGCCGTCGTCGGCCCTTCCGATGCGCACGCCTTCGTGCTCGATGCGACCAAGCCCAACGTTCACCTCGCCATCAACGTCCCCGGCGCCGTGCCGTGCGTCGTCCTTCCGGCGTGGCAGCGGGAAGAGCTCGCGTGCGAAGGGCTCGATCCGGCACGCATCGCGCGTGAGTACACGAGCGGCGGCGCCGCGTCGGACGGCGAAGTCCTCGGCCTTGCGGTCGTTCGCCAAAACGGCTTCGCGTTCACAACTGTGCTCACGCGCCACGAAGACCTCAGCGCCGCGCAGTTCGAGCCGGGAGAGGCCGACGCCCGCGCGCAAGAGTTCGTCCGCAGCTACCGCGCCCTCCTGAGCAGCCGCGATCCGTCGCTGGTCGTCGTCGGCAACGACGCCGACGTGAAGGGGGCGATTCGTGTCCAGCGCGGCGTACAGATCGTCAAAACACGGGTCGACCTGCAGACCCCCGCGAGCGCCGCCGACGAGCCGAGCGCGTCGACGCCGCGCGCGCACTTGGTCTACCTCGCGATGGGCGATGGTGTTCGCTACACACTAAGCTTCCTCGGCGATCCATCGCGCATGGCCGCCATCGAGCCCATCGCCGAAAAAGCGGTCGCGACCTTCGAGCTAGCCCCTGCGCCGAGTCGGGCCCGCCGGGCAGGTGGGTACGCGCTTCGTGGCCTCGTCATCGTCGCCGGCGTGCTCGTCGGCTTAGGCGTGCTCTTCATGCTCGGCGGCAAACAAAAGACGCGCTCGCGCTCGTCCCGCCCCAGCGAGCTTGGTCGCGCCTCGTCGAACCCCTACGCCCCGTGGCAGCGCGAAAGCGGGCCCGTCGCGCCTGTCGCGCCTGTCGCGCGCAACCGCGATTCGCGCTGAGTCGCCCGTAACGGTCCCGTTAGTCGCTCAGCTCGGGGTAGGCCTTCGCGATCGCCACGGTGATCTCATGGTCGCTCGCGCGTAGCGGCTCGACACCACGCTTCGTGAGCGCCTCGAGCTCGCCGAGCGTGGCCGCGTTGAACGGGTCGGCCATCGCAACGAGCACCGTCTCGCCGAGGGAGCAGAGCGGCACCGCGCGGAGGCGCTCGCAGTCGCGGCGCGAGAGAAGCCGCACCGCCGCCGGTTCGGCGTCGTAGACGGCAACATCGACCGAGGGGGGAAAGAACGTCATCGCAATCCGCGAGTCTCCCCTGAAGCAAGCGCGAGGCGTTCAAGAATCCGGATGCGATCGGGGCGCGTCGCGGAGATTCCGTGAACGTTCGCGCGAGGCGGCAAATGTGCGCTCGCGTCGGATGCTTCGTCCGTCCCCTGTTGGGGCGAAAACGTGCCGGTTGCGCTCGCGACTGCCGGTGCAAGAGTGACCGCGCTTTCGCTTCGCGTTCCAATGAACCTCGAGATCCATCGCGCCACAGCTCTCGACGCCGATGCCATCGCCGCATTGCACGTCGCGGCGTGGCGCGCGGCCTATCGCGACACGCTCACCGTGGAAGTGCTCGCGCGCGTCACCGTCGAAGAGCGCGCGGCGCAGTGGCGCGCCGTTCTCGATACCGGGCGTGTGCACAAGCCCGGCGGCGCACGCACCTGGCTCGCCCGTGGCGGCGCCGATCGCTCGCTCCTTGGCTTTGCGGCAGCCGGCCCCTCCAGGGACGGCGACGACGACGCATGCCTGGAGATTTACGCCATTTACGTCATCGCGCCGAAGTGGCGCACGCGGGTCGGCACGGCCCTCTTCGAGGCGTGCAGCGCCTACGCGCGCGACTCCGACAGGCCCCGCGCCGAGATGTCGATGTGGGTGGTCTCCACGAACGAGCGCGCCCGCGCGTTTTGCGAGGCCCACGGCATGAGCCCCGACGGCAAAGCCCTCGTGCGGTCGACGTTCGGCATTCGGCTCCCCGAGGTTCGCTACCGGCGTGAGCTGCGCACGGAGATTAGGACGCGCCCGAGCAAGGGCGCTCTCAAGCCGCGGGGAACGTGATTCGAAAGGTCGCGGGGGAAGTTGCCGAAAGCTCGATGGTGCCGCCGTTCGCCGCGGCGATGCGCCGGGCGAGCGCCAGGCCAAGCCCAGTGCCGCCAGGGCGCGACGTCACGAGCGGCTCGAAAATACGGGGTGCGAGCGCTTCGGGAACGCCTGGCCCGTCGTCGGACACGTCGATGACGACGAATGCGCCCTCGAGCCGCGCCCGCGTCGTGACCACTGCCCGGCCGCTCGTTGCGACCGCGATGGCGTTTTCGTAGAGAGCGTGAAAAAGCCGCGTGGCAAGCCCCACGTGCAGGCGCCCGCAGAGCTCCGCCGGCGCGATGTCGTCGACGAAGATTGCGCCGCTCATGCCCACACGCGCCGCGAGTAGCGTCTCGAAGAGCGGCGTCGGCTCCGCATCCGCGACGCCGCCGCGCGCGAGGGCCATGAGGTCGTCGACGACGTTCTGGGCGAGCCGCGCGTTCCGCTCGATCGTGACGATGTGGGGGAGGCTCGCTCCCGCATCGAGCCCGAGACGCGCGACATAGGCGCTGGTCGAAATGACCTGCAGGATGTTCCGAAGCTCGTGGGCGACCTCGGCTGCGATTTCTCCGAGGGCGCTAAATCGTTCTCGCGCGCGCTCGCGTGCGGCTTCCGCGCCTTCGTCCGACACGGCACGAACGTACCACGCTCGCCGAAACCCGGGCACATGGCTACAGTGCAGGCCCGCGGTCGACCGCGCGCCCTTCTCGACTCCTCGCCCGTTCTGCTTTGCGCCCGCGCCAAGAAGCGGCGTAACCTTCTCCAACAGCGACCACACCCGTTAGCCCGGGCGTGCGACCGACGACCTCCTCGATGGTGGCCCCTCAGAACGAGTCGAAAATACCCGTCGGCACCGTGCTCGTCGGCAAGTATCGCGTCACGCGCGAGATCGGCCGTGGCGGCATGGCCGCGGTGTACGAGGCCGTGCACCTCGCGTTGGGCAAGAGCGTCGCCGTCAAAGTCTTGGCTGCCGAGCTTTCGACGTCGAGCGTCGTCATCGAGCGATTTTTCCGCGAGGCGCGCGCTGCCGCCAGCGTGAAGAGCCCGTACATCGTCGACGTCTACGACTCGTCGCGCCTCGAAGATGGCCGCCCGTTCATCGCGATGGAGCTGCTCGAAGGCGAGTCGCTCTACGACCGGATGGCCCGCGTCCGCATCATCGACGTCGACACGA
>JANXMC010000235.1 GCA_025354825.1 Myxococcales bacterium | reverse complement strand
CACGCAGGCGCGGTGGCGTCGGCCGCGCGTCGCCTTGAAGCGCGCGAAGGAGCGGCGCGGCGAAGAGCGCGAACGCCACGAAGGCGGCGCTCGGGTTTCCCGGAAGGGCGACGACGTGCGTTGCGGCGATGCGGCCGAACGCCACGGGCTTGCCGGGCTTCATCGCGACGCCGACGACGTCGAAGCGAGCACCTTCGGCGGTGAGCGCGTCGCGGACGACATCGCGCCCCCCCGAGCTGACGCCGCCGGCGGTGAGGACGACGTCGGCGTCGGCGAGGGCCGCTCGAAGCGCGCGACGCACGCTTTCGACGTCGTCGGCGATGGCGGCGGGCGACCACGCCGTGGCGCCGACGGCGCAGGCGAGGGCGCGAAGCATGGGGCCGTTGGCATCGGGGATCGACCCTGCGCGGGGAGCTTCGCCCGCGCCACGCAGCTCGTCGCCGGTGGTCAGGACGACGACGCGAGGCCGCGCCGCGATGTGCACGCGGTCGCGATCGAGCGCCGCCAGAAGGCCGACCGACGCGGCGGCGAGGCGCGTGCCCCGTCGCAGCGCCACGGCACCCACCGCGATGTCCTCGCCGCGTCGCCGAATGTGCTGTCCAGCGGAGGGCATGCGCGCGATGCGCAGAAGGTCGCCCTCGCGCGTCGCCTCCTCGTCGGGCACCACGCTCACCGTGCCTTCGGGCGTCGGAGCGCCCGTGAAAATGCGGCACGCCGTTCTAGGCGCGAGCGAGCCGCCCGCTCCGCCTGCCCACACTTCACGGGCGCCTTCGACGTCGAGGGGCAGCCCGCCCGATGCCGCGCGCTCGGCGGCACCGTCGGCGAACGCGTAGCCGTCCATCGCGCTGAAGTCGAACCGCGGCAGCGGAACGTCGGCGACGACGTCTTCGGCGAGAACGCGACCGACGGCGTCCGCCAGTAGAACGTGTTCTATGCGTGGGACGGGAGCGTCGCTCACGCCTGCGAGCAGGAGGGCGAGGGCCTCATCAATGCTCAGCATGGCGCGCCTTCACGTCAGCCTCTTTACGTGCAACGACACGGCGCGTGAAGGGTCGACCGATAGTCGTGGGGCTCTTCGTCGGCGGCGCGTCTCGGCGAATGGGCGGCGTGCCCAAAGGGCGACTCCCTGCGCCCGAGACGGGCGAGCCGCTCGTCGTCGCGGCCGCGGGCCTGGTGCGTGAGCTTGCGTTGGAGCTCGTGCTCGTCGGCGACGCCGTCGCCTACGTCGACCTTCTCCCCGGAATCGCTGCCGTGAGCGACGCGCCGCCCGGCATCGGGCCGCTTGGCGGCCTCGCGGCGCTTCTCGAGCACGCCGCGCTCAGAGGCGCGACCTACGCCGTGAGCCTCGCGTGCGATCTGCCGCATCTCGCCCAGCCGTCGGCGCGCGATGCGCTCGCGCGGCTCGCCATCGCGTCTGCCCCCGTGTCGGCTGCCGTCGTCGCGCCACGCCGCCATGCGCACGCGCCGTGGGAGCCGCTCTTCGCGCGCTACGACGTCGCCCTCAGCAGGCCCGTGGTCGCCCACGCGATCGGTCGCGGCGTGCGGTCGTTTCAGCGCCTGTTCGACGACCTCGAAGTGCACCGTTTCGAGCTGTCGACAGGCGAGATCTCCGTGCTCGACGACTGGGACACGCCCGACGACGTCGCGCGTGCGCACCGCTCGTCGTAGCGCGTCTTCTCGGTGCTCTAGGTGCGCCCTGCGGCGACCCACTTCGGCAAATCGGGGGGCGTGTACGCCGCGAGCTTGTCGAGGAGCGCCGCCTCCGCGCCGTCGACGACGACGAGGGTTCGGTGCGTCTCGCGCACGAAGCCTTCGCGCACGGCGTGATCGACGAACGCAATGAGCGGCGCGTAGTAGCCCGCCGTGTCGAGGAGGCCGACCGGTTTTTGGTGCACGCCGAGAAGCGCCCAGGTCCAGATCTCGAACAGCTCCTCGAGCGTCCCGAGGCCGCCGGGCATGGCGATGAAGCCGTCGGCAAGGTCGGCCATTTTCGCCTTGCGCTCGTGCATTGAGCCGACGAGATGAAGCTCCGTCAGGCCGCTGTGACCGACCTCGCGCGCTTCGAGCCCCCGCGGCAACACGCCGACGGCTTCGCCGCCCGAAGCGAGCACCGCATCGGCGACGGCCCCCATGAGGCCGACGCTCGATCCGCCGTACACGAGGCCGATTTTGCGTGCTGCGAGGGCGCCGCCAAGGGCGCGGGCCGCCTCGAGATACGCGGGGTTCACGCCGGGGCTCGAACCGCAGAAGACGCAGACTCGCTTCATGGGCGAAGGTTTATCAGACGCGCGCACGGGGGCCGAGGACGACGACCTGAACGTGCTCGCCCCCGGGGACGACGAAGTCGCGCGCGGGGTTCAGCTCGAGGGTCGGCCTGCGCACGACCACGCCAGGAACCGACGGGTGAAATTCGTAGATGCCGAGGGCGACCTCGCCGTAGGCGCGCGCGGCGACCATCACGTCGGCGAACGTGCCGGAGGCTGAGCTCGCTCCCGCCTCGAGGTAATCGGCACGCGGATGGAGCAATAGCTCGATGCCGTGGGGGCTTAAAAGCTCGGCGTAGACCGGCGCGACATCGGGGTCGAGGGCGTCTTGCGCGAGGAGCATGGCGACGAGATCGCTGCTCACGAGAATGTCGTGATCGAGGTTCGCCACGGACGCGGCGGCGCGCGGATCGCGCACCTCGGTGACGATGCGCTTGCGACCGGTGACGCCTCGCGCGCGCAGCCCGTGCCGAAGCCAAAGGAGCGTCGCAATGCTCGCGGCGTCGTCGGCCTCTTCGTCGTCCCCCTCGCGGCCGAGGATCACGACGCCGGTCGATGCGCAGATGCCCGAGTCGGGGTCGCGGACCACCTGCATCGCGCGCCGTCGATCGAGATCCACCGTGATGCGCGTCGCCGTTTTCGCGAGAGCGCGCAGCTCGTGGCGCGACGCCGCGCTCATTCCCCCATGAACGAGCCGCACGCGCGAGTAGGGCGGCAGCGTGCGATCGAGCTCGGCGAGGAGATGGGGCAGCGTGCCGCTGTGCCCCAACACGACGATCTCCTCCGGCGGCGGAACGTGGCTACTCTTCGCGCGGACGATGGCCTCGGGGAGCGCGCCGTCGAGGCTGTATTTGCGGGTTCCGGGGGCCATCACGATGACCTTGTCGTTTCGCGTGATGCGCAGCGATGCGCCCGGTTCGGGGCTGAGCACGATGGAGCCTCGTCCGCGATGAATGCCGACGAGGATGCCACCTCGAATGCGTGCGTGGGCCTCGTCGAAGGTGAGCCCGTCGAGCGCGCCGGGGACGTCGTCGACGTACAGCTCGCAGGCGTCGAACGTGAGCAGACGACGAACGGTGAAGTAGAGGCCGTCTTGCCGAACGCTGTGGGCGAGCGTCTTGGCGATGACCTCGTCGCTCGCGACGATCTCTACGTCGAGCGCGCCGGGGCCGGCGACGTCGCGCTCGGTGGCGAGCATCAGAAGCTCGCGCGCCGCGGCGTGGCGAACTTCGACGGTCACGCGTCCGGCGAAGCGGGGCGGCATCACTTTGCGAAGGGCGAGGAGCGTCGAGAGGAGCCACCGCACGGAACCTTCGTCGTCGAGGCTCGACGGCGCGATCACGATGACGCCGCGCGCGTGCTCGGCCGCGACACGAAGCAGCGACTGCTCGCGCCGAGGGTCGCCCGTGCGCACGACCACGTGGAGGCGACCGCGCGCATCGCGTTTCGCCGGGGAGAGCACCTGCTCGATACGCGCCTTGTCCTCGAGGGCGAGGACGACGAGCGTCAGCTTCTGCCCTGACATCGCGAACTGTTTCGCAATGAGGGCGACCTTCGGATCGAACCCCAAAATGAGCATGTGGCCGCGCTCGGCGACGACGCTCGACCCCGCGCGGAGATCCCGCAGGCGCTCGCCCATTTTGCTCGCGAAGGCGGCCGTGAGAAACGACATGAGGAGCACGCCCGACGTCGTCACGCCGAGGGCGACGATGCGCGTGACGCCGCTGTCGCTTGCCATGGTGCCGCCGTCGAAGAAGCGCGTGACCGACCACCACATCGCGTCGGCGCCCGGGCGCGGCGGGCCGGGCTCCGCCCACGAGAGGAGCGCCGCCCACGCGCCGACCACGCAGGCCGTGAGCCCCAGGATGACCACGACCTGCGCGAGCGGATTGGTGCTGAGGAGCGAGTCGGTGCGGTAGACGATGCGCGCGCGCACGGCGAAAAAAAGCGCGCGGAGAGGACCGCCACGACCACCTGGTTCGCTCGCCGACATGCCGCTACCTTAGCTCGGGTGGTGAGACGCCCATGGCGTCTCCCATTTGTAGGAGAAGCCGAGGAGGCCGCCGATGCGGTCGCCGCCCGCGAGAAGCCCGAAGAGCGCTTGGCCCGTGAACGACGCGCTTTCGTTGACGTCGAGCTCGATGCCCGGCGAGACATGCAGCTGGTTTGCATCGGACGAGACGAAGACGACCGCACCGACGTCGGCAAGGAGGGAGACGCGCTGTTTTGCGTCGAGGGCGACGGTGACGTGGCCGCCCCCTTCGATGCCGGCGGGGCGTTTGCGCCCGACCTGGTCGCCGGGGTCGACGAGGCCGCCGACGTTGATCGCGAGGACGAGCCGCCCCCGCGTGAGGCCCAAAAGCACGAGCCCTTCGAACCCCGCGCCGTTCGCGTGGGAGCCGAGGGGGACCTTCGGACCGAGCTGCATGCCGAGCGCCCACGTGGTTTGCGACCCGTCGTCCTTCGCGTCGAACAGGCCGAGCTTGCTCGCGAACCAAAGGTTCTCGCCCGTGGGCTGCGCGTTCGAGAGACGACCGCCAGGGAAGCCTGCGAGGTCGAAGGTCCAGTCGAGATCCAGCTCGACGTTGGGGGTGAGGCCGACGTCGATCTCCGCGTCGGGCACCACGCTGCGCCAACCGTCCGCGGATCGCAGCGCGCCCATCTGGACATTGGCTTCGACGACGCCGGCCTCTTCGAGCTCGAGATCCGTCGGCTCGAACAGCGGCCGCCTGCGCACTTGCCCGTGGGCGGTGCCGGCGAGCGCCATGGCGAGCACGGTTGACATGACAACCATGGGGAAGCACCGTGCGACCGACGAGCCCATCACGGTTTCACGTCTGCGCAGCACCGAACGCCCGTCTCCATGCCGCCATAATGCGCGCCGTGGCCCGCTTGGCCACCACGGCATGTGTGGCGGCCCGGCATCCACCGCGATGCGACGGCCTGCAACATCGACCGCATGCACCTCGGACGAGGCGCCGACGACCTCTACGATCTCAGGTCGCCCCTTGCCGACTACCCCCGCTGCGTGAGCCCCTTCGGCGTCCACGATATGTCGGGGAACATCGAAGAGTGGACCACGCTCGATCACGGCAGCGCGCCGAATCGATCGTCGATGAAGGGGGCGTGGTGGCTCCCCGGCAAGAACCACTGCCGCGCCGCCACGCTCGGCCACGGCGAGGCGTACCGCGGCAAGCAGGTTGGCGTGCGCTGCTGCAGCGACACGGCGCCGTAGCTACACGAAAAAGCCCCGATGCCGTGACGGCACCGAGGCTTTCGAAAGGTCCCGCCGAAGCGGGTCGCTCAGGTCTCCACGCGCGCGCTGCCGCGTGCCGCCGTCAGCCGCCTTTGGGCGTCGCCGTACCCGTGCCCGGCGTCGTCGGCACGTCTTGGCCGCCGCTGTTCACGGGGACCGGCCCGCCGCAGCCCGAGTAGCTCGCGTCGTAGGGCGAGGGGAGCGCGAGCGTGCTGACGGGCGTGCTCAGGCTCGCGACGTCGCTGGCGATGACGCCCGCGTACGAGATTGAGTAGACGACGTTCTCGAGGAAGACGCCGCGGCGAACGTTGGGGCTGTAGTAGCCGCCGCAGTAGCCGTTGGTGTTCGCGCCGAAGAGCGCCGTGTGATCGACCGACCCGCGGCGCGTGATGCCGTTCGTGCCCGCGGCCGCGTCGATGTCGAAGACCTCGAGGCTGCTGCGCATGCCGTTCGTGCCGTAGGCGACGAAGGGGAACGCGAGGAGCTTCTTGTCGGCGAAGTACGTGAACGCTTTGTGGTCGTAGGTCGCGTCCGAGTAGCCGTACTCCGAGCCGCTGAACGTGTACTTGGCCGTCTGCTTCGGCGTGGTGGGATTCGTTACGTCGAAGATCTGCAGCGCGAGGCCCGTCTGGCGCCCGTTCGCGTCGGCGTCCATGCCGATCGTGAGCAGGTGGCCGTCGTCGAGCGGGTGCATGTACGTGCTGAAGCCGGGGATGCTGAGCTGACCGACGAGCGACGGCGCCGCCGGGTTCTCGAGGTCGACGACGAACAGCGGATCCTTCTGAAGGAACGTGACCACGTAGCCGTAGCGGCCGACGAAGCGCGTCGAGAAGATCGTCTCACCGGAGGCGAGACCCGTGACCGCGCCTTGCGTCACGAGGGTGTCGCCCGACTGAGCGAGCGCGAACACGTTGTTCGACGTGCGGTTCTGCCAGGGCGCGTTCGGCGACGGATTGAGAAGCGCCTTTTGCTCCGTCGTCGAGATGCGGAGAACGTCGTTCCGCTCGTCCATCGAGAACTGGTCTTTGATGTTGCCCGCCACCACACCCGACGCCACGTAGGTGGGCGACGACGGGTCGCTCGCGAGATCGAACTTGTGGAGGTACGTGAAGTTCACGGTGACCTCGGTGTCGGCCGCGTAGAACGGCACGCTCTTCGTCGAGACCGACGACGCGTTCGACGGCGTGGCCGGCGCGGGCGTAGGCGTCGGCGGCGAGGCCGTCCCCGTCGACGGAGGCGAGGAGACCGTGGTGCCGCCCGAGCCGCTCGAAGAGCCCGAGGAGGCCGTCGACGCCATGACCGAGACGAACGGGTCGTTCCAGCTGCGCGACGCGAGGTACATCGCGTTGGTGCTCGAGTAGACCGTGTCGACGGCGCCCATGATCGCCTGCCCCTTGGGCGCGTCGGTCGGTGCGTTGAGGTCGATCGCTTCGACCTGCGTCATGCCGTATTCGGTCGTTCCCGTGGGCGGCACCCAGAGGTCCTCGCACTTTTGCGAGGTGGCCGTGACGGCTGCACCCGTCTTCGAGAACGTGTACGGAAGCCAATCGGCCGAGGTCGTCGCATTGATCGCCGCGTTGTTCTTCGCGCGAAGCGTCTCGTACATCGTGACGTACTCGGCCTCCGTCTGCGGGTACGTCGGCGTCGCGCCCGTGCTCGCGTCGTAGTCGAGCCAGTACTTGATGACCGGCCCGTGGGCGCCGCCCGAGAGAACCGTGCGCACGTGGTTGTCGACCCGTCGCGACGAAAGGTACGACCCTTCGAAGTAGACCTCGCGCGCGACCGTGGCCGCAGCGCCTGACAGCGAGAGGACCGTGATTTTCGTGAGCGGCTGGCCGTAATAAACGCCGCCTCCGGGGTACGGCGCCACCGCGTCGACGGCGCCGCGGCTCGCGTACGCGTAGCCGTAACCGTCGGAATAGCCCGGGCGCGGTGTGACGCCGGCGGCCGCGTAGACGGGCGTGCCGTCGACGGTCGAATAGATGACCGCGTGGTCGCCTTCGACGAACATTTCGGAGGGCTCGCCTTCGATGGCGAGGGAGCTCGCGTTCGCGAGCTCGTTGCTCGGCCACGCGTTGAGCACCTGAAAGCTCTGGCCGTGAAGCAGGAAGATGTACTTGCCGTTCGTCTTCACGATGTCGGCTTCGTCGACGCCGGCGACCTGCGTGTTCGTGTCGGAGTGGCTTGCGGCGCTGTCGCCCGCGCCGTTCGTCGCGCTGCCCGAGCTCGAGCCCGTGCCGGTCGTCGGCGATCCGGGTGTCGGTGCGCTCGTGGAGCCGTCTTTCGCGCCGCCGCTCTCCGCCGTCGGGGGGACAGCGCCGCCGAAGCCGCCGTTGCCGTAGCCGCCGTTGGCGTACCCGCGGTGAACGCTTTCGATCATCGCGTCGATCTGGCGGTTCATTTTGGCCCGGGCGTCGGCCTTCAACGTGGACTCGAGCTCCGAACAGCTGTGCATGCGCTTGAGCGTCATCTTGACGCTGCCGGTCGCACCCTCGCCGTTGCTGGAGCTCGAACAGCCGGCCATTCCGAGGCAACCCGTCGCAGCGAGCAAGAGATACGCGGTTCGCATTTTCATCGTGCAGACCCTCCGAGACACCCTTCAGCAAGGCGTGGGCCATCCCCTTGGCGCAGGGCGATCTCCCGCAACTCGCGGGCATTTCGGCCGATTCCCTCTTCGGGCGCCGCCTGAGGGAGCCAGGGCTCACGACGCCCGCGTCGTTCGCTGTGTCTCCGTGTGCCAGCGCCGGCTGTCGCCACGTCCCGCGTGCGTCCGCGTGCGAGCACTCCCGCGGATCAGGCCAGGTAAACCACCGTCACGCCGTCGCCCCCCTCGCCACCATCCCCCGGCCGAAAGGTCGCCACGTACGTGCTCTCGCGGAGCTCTTTGCGAATCACGTCGCGCAGTGCGCCCGTCCCGTGGCCGTGCACGAGGAAGGCGACTCTGCGCCCTGCGTTGAGCGACCTGTCGAGGAACGAGATGGCAAGCGACACCGCGTCGTCGCCGCGCAGCCCGCGGAGATCGACGGAGTTGTCGCTCGTTTGAATCGCGACCTCGGGGCCGCGAGGTGCCTCGAAGGGCGACGACCCGCGTGCGGAAGGCGGGCCGCCTTTGCCCGCTTTTTTCCCGGGCGTCGGCTCGTCGACGGGCGTCGGCGCGAACAGCTCGTCGCCGTTCACCACGAGCTTCAGAGCGCCTGCCGCGACGCGCACGTTGCCGCCCGGAAGCACTTCGACGACCTCCGCATCGGCCCGAAGGCGCGTCACGTAGACCTTCGCCCCGCGCCGCAGCGTCTCGACGCGCACGCGCTCACGCGCGCTCTCGTCGCGCGGTGCGACCGCGGCTTCGAGCTCACCGCCGAGCGCCACGCTCGACGCCACGCGCTCGATCGCGCGGGCCGCTTCGCGCAGCGTGACCTCGTCGACCTTCTTCATTCGAAGCCGCGACTGCGCGACGTGGAGATCGTCCTTCGCCCGTCGCAAGCGCGTGAGGAGCTGCTCTGCCTCGCGCGACAGAAGCTGCCGCTCGCGATCCTTCGCGACGTTCAGCTCGCTCTCGAGGCGCGCTTTCAGCTCCCGCACCTCGCGCTCCCGCGTCTCGAACGACTGCCGCGCGAGATCGAGCGCCGCGCGCTCGTCGTTCAGCTTCTTCACGACCGCTTCGAAGTTCTGATCCTCCCGCGAGAGGAAGCGTTCGGCGCGCTCGAGAACCGTACTTGGCATTCCGTACTGCCGTGCGACGGCGAGGGCGCTGGAGCTTCCGGGGATGCCCATCGCGAGGGCGTAGGTCGGCGCCATCCGCGCGATGTCGAAGCCGACGGACGCGTTGATGAACCGCGCGTCCGCGAGCGCGAGCGCCTTCAGCCCTTCGTAGTGCGTCGTGATCACCACGGCGCCGCCGCGCGCGCAGAGTGAATCGAGAATGCCCGCCGCGAGCGACTCGCCTTCGCGTGGATCGGTCCCACCCGCGAGCTCGTCGAGCAGAACGAGCGCACCGGGGCGCGTGTCGTCGAGAACGCTCACGAGGTTTTTCACGTGGGCGCTGAAGGTCGAGAGGTTCTTCTGCAGGCTCTGCGCGTCGCCGACGTCCGTCAGCACGACGTCGAAGAGGCCGATGGTGCTCCCTTCGGCACACGGCACGGGGAGCCCCGCGCGCGTCATCAGGACGGCGAGCCCCATCGCTTTGAGCGCCACCGTTTTGCCGCCGGCGTTGGGCCCGCTCACGACCATCGCGTGGCCCGACGCAATGGTGAGATCGCTCGGCACCACGTCGGGGAGATCGAGCGCAAGGAGCGGGTGGCGCGCGGCGATGAGGTTCAGTCGCGGCTCGCGCAAAATGTCGGGAAAGACGAGCGCCAAGTCGCTCGCGAGGCGCGCAACGGCGCTCCGCACGTCGGCCAGGGCCACGGCCTCGCCGGCTGCGGCAACGCTGGCGTGCGCGTCCATCAGCAGCGACGAGAGGCGCGTGTAGACTGCAATTTCCTCCCGTGCGACCTCGGCCTCGAGGAGCTTCAGCCGATTGCCCATCGGAATGACGGCACGGGGCTCGACGAAGAGCGTCGCGCCGCTGCCGCTGCTCGCGTGGACGAGGCCGGGGAAGCGCTCGTGCGCATCTGCGCGAATGGGGATGACGTAGCGCCCCTCGCGCTCGGTCACGAAGTGATCTTGAACGATCCCTTCGTACTTTCGCATCAGCTCGTCGAGGCGCGAGAGCATGCGGCTTCGCGCGGCTTGGTACTCGCCGCGAAGCTCTTTGAGGCGCGGGCTCGCGCGGTCCGTCAGCGTGCCGTCCGCCTCGAAGGAGCCGCCAATTTCGTCGGCGAGATCGTCGAGCGTCGGATCCGTCGCGAGCGCCGCGAACAGGGCGGGGCAGCGGCTCTTTCGCGAATTGAGAAATCGCCGAAGCGACCGCGCCGTCGCGAGCAGCTTCGACACATCGCGCAGCTCGGCGGGGCCGAGGGCACTGCCGACGCGGAGGCGCGCAAGGGCGTCGCGAACGTCGGGCGCTTCGGTCACGGCGAGGGGCTCCCCGTTCTGGTGGAGCGTGGTCGCTTCGCGCGACTCGGCGAGGGCCGTGCGGGTCGCGTCGTGAGAGTCGGGGAAGGGGAGCGACAGCGCGAGCTCGCGCCCCATGATCCCCGTGGTGCGCGCCGCGATCGCTTCGAGGACGCGGTCCCACTCGAGGTCCGCCCGCGTCTTCGGCGGACAGACGTTGTTGCCAATCTCAGCTTGAATCACCTGAATCAACTCTTCTCTTGGGACCCTCCGCCGCCGACCGCTCCGCTCGGCATCGGGTTCGCTTCCCGTTCGAGATAGCGGAAGATCGTGCGGGGATCGACGCCGAGGTCGCGCGCCGTCTGCGTTCGATTGCCGTTGTTCCGCTCGAGCACCTCGAGCACGTAGCGCCGCTGGAAATCTTCTTTCGCCTTCTCGAGCGGCAAAATCGGGCTCTCGGCGTTCTGGCCGAGGTCCAAGTCTTCCGGGCTCAAGAGCGCCTTTTCGCAGAGCACGAGCGCCTTCTTGATACGGTTCTCGAGCTGCCGGATGTTCCCCGGCCACGTGTACTTCTTAATCGACGCGAGGGCCTGCGGCGTGAACCCCTGAACGAGCGACTTGAGCTCGTCGGCATACTTCGAGAGGAGCGCCTTCGCGATGATGAGCACGTCGTCGCCGCGCTCGCGAAGGGCCGGGAGATAAATGTTCACGACGTTGAGTCGGTAATAGAGATCCTCGCGAAAGCGCCCGCCGCGAATCTCGTCTTCGAGGATGCGGTTGGTCGCCGCGACAATGCGGATATCGACTTTCTCGGGCTTCGAATCGCCCACGCGGAAGACGACGCGCTCTTGCAGCGCGCGAAGCAGCTTCACTTGCAGGTTGAGAGGAAGCTCGCCGATTTCGTCGAGGAACAGCGTCCCTTTGTCGGCCACTTGGAACTTGCCGGGGCGCGACGCGACGGCGCCCGTGAAGGCCCCTTTCACGTGACCGAACAGCTCGCTCTCGATGAGGTTCTCGGGAATCGCGCCGCAGTTGATGACGACGAACGGGCCATTCGCGCGGTTGGACCGGCGGTGCAGCTCGCGGGCGATGAGCTCTTTCCCCGTGCCCGTTTCGCCCGTGATGAGCACGCTGATGTCGGTCGTGGCGACTTTCTGCAGCTTGCGAAAGACTTCCATCATCGACGGGCAGACGCCGATGATCTCGCCGAAGCGCTTGTCCTTCAGCTCGGCGGAGAGCTTCTCTTTGTCGGCGCGCAGGGCCGAGAGGAGCATTGCGTTCTGCAAGATGAGCGAGGCCTGACCCGCGAAGATCGACAGCACGTCGAGCTGCGAGCGCTCGAACAGAGACTTGACGCTGTCGTTGCCTACGTAGAGCGCGCCGGTGACGTGCCCCTGCGCCACGAGGGGCGCGCACATGACGCTCGAGAGCTTGAGGGAGAGCACGCTCTCGCTGGTGCGAAACTGGGTATCGGTGAGTGCGTCGCTGACGATGAGCGGCCTGCCCGAATCGAGCACTTTACGGACGATGCTGTCGGAGATCGTTCCGCTCGGGTCGGTGATCGATTCGCGGCGCACGTTCCGCGACGCGCGAATCACGGGCTTGCTCTCGCCTGCCTTCCCCGTGGGGTCGGGCGACGCGAACGCGTCGTCCATCAGCAAAATGAGCCCTTTTTCGGCACCTGTGACCTCGATGACAGCGTCGAGCATCGCCTCGAGGAGCTCCTCGAGGTGCTTCATCGTCATGAGCTTTTCGCTGAACTCGTAGAGCTTGCGGAGCCCCGCGAGCTGCTGGTTCGCCGTGACGAGCTGCGATTCGGAGAACGACGGCGCCCCAGGCTCGTTGGAAGACGGCGGCGCGTCGGTGCCGTTGTTCGCGCGCGCAACCGAAGAGGCCGCGCCGGGCTCGTCGAACATGCTGAAGCTCACCTGGGCGTCGCCGAGGGTCATCCGATCGCCGTGGACGAGGCGCGCGCGGCGCTTCTTTTTCCCGTTGATCAGGATCTCGCCCTGCTTGTCGACCTCTTCCAAGTTGAAGTCACGCCCGTCGAACACCACCTGCGCATGCGTCTCTGCCAATTGGCCACTCGGAATCGGCACGTCGTTTCCGAGCGCACGGCCGATGGTGGTCATTGGCTTGTAGACGACGAAAGAGCGGGGGGCGCCCTGGGGCGGAAACCACTTGAGGATCGGCATTGGGCTCTACGGAGGGCGCGAAACGGAGGGTTCGGGGGCCAAGCAGTATCGCACGGATCGTGCGTGCGCGTCGCGCCCAGGCTCGTTCTCGCGACAGGCGGACGCCGGCCTAGCGTGCAAGCCGCTCGAGGAGGTCCGCGAGGTGCCCCATCGACGGGCCGCGCTGCGACGGATCGGGGTGCATCATCGTCGCGACGAGGTCGTCGAGAGGGGCGCTCGCGGCGGGCCATCGAGCGCGCAGGCGCGGCATCGGCGGCGTGACGACGTCGACCAACATTTGCGCGTAGGACCGCCCCGCGCGAATCACGGGCTCGCCCGACAGGGCCTCGAAGAGCACGGCTCCCAAGGCGTACACATCGGTCGCGGGGGTGACCTGCTCCGGCGATTTGATCTGCTCCGGCGCCATGTATTGCGGAGTTCCGATGGCGGCGCCCGGGCGTGTGAGAAAGCTCTCGCCCAAGGCCAGGCCGCCGAAGACTTTCGCAATTCCAAAATCGACGATTTTGACGCGCGGCGGGCACGCAGAGTCGGCGCCTTCGGTCTCGGCGAGGAAGACGTTCGACGGCTTCAAATCGCGATGAACGGCGCCCACCGCGTGGGCCGCGGCGAGCCCGCGCGCGGCCTCGGACGCCATGCGCAGGGCATCACGCGGCGCCATCGCCCCGTGGGCCGAAAGACGCTGTCGCAAATCGCAGCCGCGCAGCCGCTCCATGACGAGATAAATGCCAAACGACGAATCCCAACCCGCGTCGACGACACGCACGACGTGGGGATTCGAAATCGCCGTGGTGACCAGGACCTCGCGCTTGAAGCGCGCGAGTATTTCGGAGTTCCATGCGCCGAGCAGCGAAAGCGCCTTGAGCGCCACGACGCCGCCCAACTGCGTATCGAACGCTTCGAAGACGTTCGCCGCGGCGCCGGCGCCGAGAAGGCTGTCGAGGCGGTAACGGCCGCCGACGATGGCGCCCACGCTGGGAAAATCGCCGGTTTCGGAAGACGCGGCGGGGAGCATCCGGCGCGAGACGTAAGCGTGTGATCCCCCCGTCACAAGCCGAAATACCGGGGTGTAATCCGTTCGGGTGACAGGTGCGTCGTCCGGTCTCGGAGGAGACAAGACGAACGTACGATGATCACACGCACGACCGCACGGCGGGCGCTCGGGGGATGCCAACTTGCGGCGTCGCGGATGCGGTCTCTCCACCGCGATCGGCGGGGCGCCACGATGGCGGAATATTGCATTCTCGCGGGGGTCGTCGCGCTTCTCGCGATTGGCGCATTTCGGCTATTCGGAAGTTCGATGCGCGGCGCTGTCGCCAGCCAGAGCCGCGGGGTGACGACCGTCGAGGCGGGCGACGACGTCCGCCGCGAGGACGACCACGAAGCGCGCGGCGGCTCGGGCCACCGGGGCTCCGCGAACGCCGCCCTCGTCGGCGCGGCCACCGGCTCGGCCGTCGGCTCGTCGTCGGATTCGAAGGGGAGCTCCACCTATGGCATCGTGTTCGTCGTGACTGCAGTCGTCCTCGCCTACGGCGTCATCAAGCTCCGCCGAGCCTCGGCATGAGGGTCGCGCGTTCGACGCTTGCGATCGCCGCGACGCTCGCGGCAATCGCCGTGGCCTCGTCGTGCACCACATCGACGCCTCCGCCGCGGCCGGTTCACATTCCGCCACCGGAGGGTGAAGCGGCCGTCGACGTCAACGCGGGCGCGCACCCGGACAGCGAGAGCGCCTCGAACGCATCGCCGCCGCGTCCGACGCCTTTACCGCCCGGGACCGTGCCGTCGCGCCCGCCCATCGTGGTGCCCGAAGGGACGACGATGTACGCCATCGATCAGGCCATCGACGACACCGCGGGCACCTTCGCGGGGACCGCGACGATCACCTATACGAACACGACGGCGGCGGCGATTCGCGCGTTGCCCCTCCTGCTCCACCCCAATGCGTCGACCGAGCTCGGCGTCGCCGCGTCGCAAGCGGGGAGCCTCACGCTTCGTGACGTGAGCGTCGCGTCGGGCGCCAAGGCGACCCTCGTCCGCGTCCGTCCGACGCTCGTGAACGTGAAGCTCGCAAAGCCGCTCGCCGTTCGCGAGAAGGTGGTTCTCACGCTGCGCTACACGGGCAAGCTCCGAAAGCTGCCCGCCGACGCCAACGACATGTTCGGTCAAGCCATGGGCTCCATGGGCTCGCTCTCCGGCGGAAGCCAAGCGGCCGACTACGGCCTCCTCGCGATGGGCGACGGGCTTCTCACCGCGGCGAGCGCCTATCCGATGATCGCGCCGTACCGCGACGGCGCGTTCGACGTCAGCGCGCCTCCGCGCCTCGGCGATCTCGCCTACAACGTGCCCGCGTCGTTTCACGTTCGCACGCTCGTGCCATCGGGGCTGCGCATCGTGACGAATCTCGTCGACGGCCCGGCGAGGAGCGTGGCCGCAGGCAAAGATCTCGTCGAATCCGACGGGCCGTACGTGCGCGATTTCGTTCTCGTGGGCGGGCGCGATCTCGAGCACGAGAGCGTGAAGGTCGGCCCCGTCACGGTCACAAGCTCGTACCGCGCGCGCGATGCGAAGGGCGGCCACGAGGTGCTCCTCGCCGGCGCCGCGGCCCTCGCCTCCTACGAGCGTCGCTTCGGCCCGTACCCGTGGCCCGAGCTCGATCTCACCGAAGCGACCATCGTCGGCGGCGCCGGCGGCGTCGAGTTCTGCGCGATGGCCCTCATCGCCGGCATGTTCTACAAGCCGCCGGATCTCTCGGGCGGCCCCTTCGGCGCGCTCGCCGGCATGCTCGGCGGCGCGGGCGGCAACGCCGGCGCGGGCGGCGGCCTCGAAGGGCTCGGCGGCCTTCTCGGCGGCGGTGGCCTTCTCGGCGGCGGTGGCGGCGACGAGGCGCCCGCTGGAGTCGGCGGCGGCGGCGGCGGAGGCAGCCCGAGCCCCCTCGACGGCTTGATGGGCGACCAGCTCGAGCTCGTCGTCGCCCACGAGGTTGCGCACCAGTACTTCGCCGGAATCGTCGGGAACGACAGCCGCAGGTTCGCCGCCGTCGACGAGCCGCTCGCCCAGTTCGCCGCGGCCCTCGCCATCGAAGATCGCCACGGCGCCGACGCCGCTCGCGCCGCCCTCGACCACCACGCAAAGCTGAATTACGCGCTCTACCGCGCGCTCGGCAGCCCGGATCGCGCGGCGGCTCGCGAGTCGGCGTCCTTCGCTTCGCCTATCGAGTACGCGGCGCTCGTCTACGGAAAAGCCCCCTTTGCCTACGACGCCCTTCGCCGCAAGATGGGCGATGATGCGTTCAACCGCACCGTGCGCGGCGCCGTTGCGAAGAGCCAATTCAAGCTCGTGACGATGGACGAATGGGTCGCCGCTCTGGAAGCGAGCGCGCCCGCGCCGGCGAACACAACGGGCACGCCTGCGCCGTCCATTCGCGCGACCTTCCAGCGCTACATGCGCGAGGCCCACGGCGATCAAGATTTGGGAATCGACGACTCGGGCGACTTCGTCGTGAAGAACATGTTCCCCGGCGACATGGGCGGCACGGTCGGCGACGCTCTCAAGGGAATGGGCATGAAGCCCAGGGACGTCGTGAAGATGATCTTCGGCGGCGGCGCAGGGGGTGCGTCCGGCGCATCAGGGCTGCCAAAAGTGCCCAAAAACGCCCTCGACGGTGCCGGTTTCGACACGGACGACGCGCTCCACATTCTCGACGGCCTCGGCCACTGAGCAGCCTCGCGCCATGACGGCCACGAGGCCCTACCCCCGCGCGCGCCACGCGCTCGTCGCCGTCTTTCTGGTCTCCCTCGCCGTGCGCGCGCTCACCGCGTCGCTTCTGCATAATCCCGGTTATCTCGACGGCTTCGGCTATTTGCATGTCGCCGAGAACCTCGCAAAGGGGCGCGGGCTGACCGAAGACTTCACCTTCGCGTACATCGACACGAGCGCCGTCGCGCGCGCGCTGCCGCACCCGAGTCACTTGTACTGGATGCCTCTGACGAGCCTTCTGGCGTGGCTCGGAATCTCGGCGTTCGGCGCGTTTTTTTCGCCGTTCGCGGCGGCCCAAGTCCCCTTCGTCCTGCTGAGCGCGCTCCTGCCGCCTGCCACGTTCGCCCTCGCCCTGCGCCTTCACCGTTCGCGCGCGTTCGCCCTGCAGGCAGCGCTGATTGCCCTGTTCGCGCCGTGCTACTTCGACCGCGTTTGCGTCACCGAGCCCGTCGCTCCGTTTGCCCTCGCGGCGATGCTCACGTTGCTGTCCGCAGGAGCGCGCGGGCACGGCCGCGGTCTCGTGCTGGCGTGTGCCGCTGGCATCGGTGCCGCGCTGGCGCACCTCACGCGCGCCGACGGCGTGCTCCTCGTGCCGATTGCGCTCTACGTTCTCGCCACCGCGCCGGCGTCGTCACGGTCCGCAGGCGCTCCCGCTCGCAGCGCGCTCTTCGGCGCCGCGTACGTCGTCGTGATGGCGCCGTGGTGGCTGCGGCAAATCCGCGTCACGGGCACCGTGTTCCCTGGGGGCGGCGCCAAGACCGCTCTTTTTCTAGGCTATGACGACATGTTCGCCTTCGACCGCGCCACCACCGCAGCGCGTTTTTTCCACGACGGCTTCGGTGCCTTCGCGCGCGGTCGCTTCACGGCGCTCGTCGCCAACGGGGCCGAGCTCGCGAGCATCTTCCAGGTCGTTCTCCTCCCGATGGCGGCCTACGTCTACGCGACCCTCCCGCCCGATCGACGCGCGCGCGTTCGCGGCGCCGCGTTCTACGCCGTCGCGCTCTTCGCCGTCATGACGCTTGTCACGCCGTACCCCGCTCATTTCGGCTCCCTTTACCGCTCGTCCGCGGCCCTCCTCCCCTTCGTCGCCGCCCTCGCC
Source organism: Myxococcales bacterium (assembly GCA_025354825.1). Classification (GTDB taxonomy): domain Bacteria; phylum Myxococcota_A; class Polyangia; order Polyangiales; family Polyangiaceae; genus JANXMC01. The sequence continues at coordinate 1,107 of JANXMC010000235.1, read as the reverse complement.
CCGGCGGGCGCCGCCGCTGCGGCGCGCAGGTACGCGCGGTTTCGCGGCCACGAACCTCTCGCCGCCGCACGCGTCATCGGGTGGGCCTTCGCGCTTTCGTTCGTCGGCCTCGCCGCCGTTTACCACGCGCGCGAAACCGGCCTCCTCGCGTCCGATGCCGAGCCGTGGAATACGCGCCTCGATGCCTATTTGGCGATTGGCAAATACATCGACGCCCAGTCGCCCGGCGATGCGATGCCGCGTGCCGCCGTTCTCACGACCAATCCGCCCGCCTTCACCGTCGCCACGGGTCACCCCGCGGCGATGGCACCCACCGACGGCCCCCTTGCGACGCTCCACGCGGCCGATTTTTACGGGGCGCGCTACCTTGTCCTCGAAAGCAATCTCGCGTGGGCGCTCCCGATTTGGCGATCCCGCGGCGCCGTGCCGGGCTACAGCTTCGTGCGCGATTTCCCGGACGGGCGCGGCGCGCCAGCCCGCCTCTACGAGCGCGAGCCGCACTAAGTGGCAATGCGTTATTTGGGATTCGCCGACGCCTTCGCCGCAGGTGCCGCGCGTTTCGCGGCAGGTGGAGGCGCGTCGTCGCGGAACAGCGAGACGACGGCCAGCACGACCGCGATCGGCAGCAGCACGGCGATGATCTTGCGCGGCAACGGCGCCTGCGCCCACCACACGGCCATCGGCGACGGCGTCGTCGGGGCGGCGACCCCCGCGACTCCGGGCGGCGGTTGGCTCGCGCCGACGGGCAGCTGGTGCGTCGGCGGCAGCACCATCGGTCCCGGCGTCGGCATCGCGTACGGCCCCGTGCCCAAGGAGCGAGCTGTCCCGTCGACCGGAATCGGCGCGTACAGCGTCGCGTCGTCGGGACCGGCGGGGTCGATCGGCTTGAATTCGTGGGTCGGCGGCGCGCTCGGCGGGCGCGACGTGGCGACCGCGGCGAGCATGCCGGGTGGCGGCCACGGCGGCGGCTTCGCCTCGAACATCGGCGCAGCAGCAGGCGCGACATGCTGAAACGGGCGGGGCGCGGGCGCGACGGGCGGCGGTGTGGCGTAGGGTGGCGCGACGGGCGGCGGCGCGACGGGCGGCGGCGCAGGCGCTGCGGCCGGG
>JANXMC010000083.1 GCA_025354825.1 Myxococcales bacterium | reverse complement strand
TCGGATCCTCACCGGGCTCGGCCTTTCCGCCCGGGAATTCCCACTTGCCTTCGAGGTGCGTCCCCGACTTGCGCTGCGAGAGCAGCACGCGCGCGCCCTCGAACACGACGCCTGCGGCCACGATGACGGTCTTCACGGATTCTGCCCTTCTCGTACGTTTTCGCGCTGACGGGTATCGCGCCCCTCGAACCTCGCGCAGTCTCCGCGAGATTTCAGGAGATTTGGCCACCCCTAGGTCGTTTTCGTTGGGGTATGGTCCGCCCCGAATTCGCACGAATCCGACGACGCGCGAACCCAGAAGAAGAGCCCATGATCGAACCTCAGCACACGCCCGGACCGTCCGCCCCGTCACGTTCGCTCCCGCCGCTTCGCAAGCTGCCCTCGTCGATTCGCAATCACGACGCGCGCCCCGCGGACGCGAAGGAAGACCGCGTCGGTCGCGTCGGTCGCGTCGGTCGCGTCGGTCGCGTCTACGCCGCGAAGTGGCCGCCGGACGACGACGCGCCGGGAAGCCCCGCGGGTTTCGGATCGCCCTACGGCAACGGCGGCGACGATGGCAATTTCAAGAAGGGCGCGACGAAGCCGATCGCGATCGTCGTCGGTTTGGCGCTCGTCATCGGCGCGACGGTGTTTGGGTTTCTCGCCGTAAAAGGCGAAGGCGAAAAACTGAGCAAGGACGACATCGGCAAAGAGCGTAAGTCGCTCGCCGTCCTCACGAAGGCCGAGCAGCTCCCCAAGTGGAAAGCGTGGGCGGTGCGTGACGACGTGCCGGCGCTCCAACAAGAGGCGTTCGCGTACATCGCCTGGGCGAAGGATCCCGACGGCCCCGGCATCATCGCCAAGGGTCTCACGTCGATCGACCACCGCGTTCGCGGCACGGCGGCGACCGCCCTCGCCGAGTACGGATCGCCCGCAGCCGACGGCGCCAAGCCGGCCCTCGTAAAGGCGTTCGCCGAAGGCGACAGCAGCGACAAGCCGCAGATCGCGTGGGCCCTCGCGGTGCTGAAGGAGCCGACGTCCTTCGACAACGTTCTCACCGAGTACCGCGCAGGCCACCTGTCGAAGGTGCAACGCCTCGACGACAGCCCCGCGTTCGACCCCGAGGTCCTCGCCGGCATGGTGACGATCGACAAGCTCGCGACGATGGCGGGCGACGAGAGCGAGAGCGTTCGCCAGCTCGTCGCGACCGTCCTCTCGCGCACGGCCGATCCGAAGTACACGCCGCAGCTCATTAAGCTCGTCGAGGACAAGTCGGTCGAGGTCGCGCGCGAAGCGGCCGTCGGCCTTGGCAAGATTGCGAACGAGCAGGCGATGGGGCCGCTCCTCGGCGCCCTCGAGAAGGCCGACAAAGACTCGCGTCAACGTTTTCTCGAGGCCCTGCGGGACGGCGTCGGCGCGAAGGGTCTCGTTCTCGCGCTGAAGAGCGTTCACAAGGAGAAGGCCGACCGCGAGAAGTTCCAATTGAAGCAGCTGTTCGACATGCTGCGCGAGCTTGCCGATCCACGCGGCGGAGATGCGCTCGTCGAGTACCTCGCGACGAACCCGAAGCCGCACTGGCGCACGGAAGCCGCCCTTCGCCTCGCCGAGATCGGCGACCTCCGCGCCGTGCCCCACCTCGCGTGGCGCATGGCCCAGGACCCGCTCAAGCTTTACAACAACATCGACGACCCGGAGCTCCGTCAGGACGACAACGAGCGCGTCGTGTCGGCACGAATGCTGGCGGACCTCGCGGTGCTCAACCCGGGCAAGCTCGCCGAGATCCGAAAGCAGGCTGAGCCCTCGGTCTACGAGTGGGCGACCGACAAGCCGCAGCCCCACGCGAACGCGCTGCGCTTTCTCGCCGCGGCCGACGCGCAGTCGGCGCTGCCTCAGATGCGCAAGTGGGCGAACCCTTCCGAGCCGCTCCCGAAGGAGGGGCAGCAGGACTTCCCCATGTCCTGGGCGACGGCGCAGAGCGCCCTTCGCTACATCGGCTGGATGAAGGATCCGCAGAGCTACGGCCTTCTCGAAACGCAGCTCAATCGCCGCCCGGCGAAGGTCGATGCGACGATGGAGTCGCTTAGCCAAGGCGGCCTCGCCGTGCTTGGCATGACCCTTCGCGCCATCGGCGTTGGCGCGGCCCACGGCCTCGCGCAGTGGGGCGACTCGCGCGCCTACCCGACGTTCGTGAAGTACGTCGAAGAGCCGATGAACAACGAGCAGTCGCGCATCGAAGCGTGCTTCTCGATGGCGTGGGTCGCGACCGACGACCAGATGAAAGAGGTCGTGAAGAAGGTCTACGCCTTCAACAAGGTCGACCCGAAGAGCCAGCTCATTCGCGGCTGCTACCTCGAGACGCTCATTCGCAAGCCGGTGCCGGAAGCGACTGCGGGTCTCATCGATCTGTTGAAGCCCGAGGTCGATCTCGAAGTGCGCCATCAGGCGGCGCGAGCCATCGCGTATGGCGGCATCACGAAGAGCATGGTTCCGCAGATCGAGGCGAAGCTGAAGGACGTGAGCCTTCGCGCCGACGCCGCGCTCGCTCTTTTGATCGGCGCCGACGCCGAGACGGCGGCTCACGCGCTCGCGTCCTACAACGACGCGAAGCCCGAAGAGATGGAGGAGCTGAAGACGATCTACAACTCGACCTTCGGCTACTGGAGTGATCGCAACTACGAGAACGGCGACGTCGCGCGCTGGATCGAAAACGCGCAAGCGTGCGGGCACGTTCGTGTTCACGACGCGCTTCAGGACTGGCCGAAGACCATTCTGAGCCGCGGCATTCAGGGGATCGATTACGACAACGGACCGCACTCGATCACGCGGGTGCAGTTCCGCAATCGCCTGCTCAGCGCGGCGCTCGGCAGCAACGACGTGAAGCGGAAGGATGCCATCGAGATCCTGAAGTTCATGCGCGAGAAGGGCGTTCTCATGGCCCTCCGCAACGAGCCCGGCGCCGTGGGCGACATGGCCCGTCGCGCGTTCTTCGAGGTGATGAACCCCAAGACGACGACGGACAAGGTTCCGGACGCACCGAAGGCCGACACCGCCGGCGGTGGCAACGCGAACGTGCTGCCGCGTTGAGAGACGGCTCGATCGCACTCGTAGGCGCCGTCGCGGCCTGCACGCTCCTCGCGTGTGGCCCCGGCGGCGCCGCCGTTTCGGGCGCATCGCCTGCTCCCGGGCTCGAGGCGCGCGTCGGCGCATCCGCGGGCGTCGCCATCATCGCCGCGTGCACGCCGTCGGGGCCCGAGCTCTGTTTCAACGCCATCGACGACAACTGCAACGGCGTCATCGACGAAGGGTGCGGCGTCGCCACGGGCGCGCTGCAGTTCATCGCCGCGTGGGGCGATGCGCCCGCAGACGTCGATCTGGTCGTCACCGGCCCGGCGGGCGAGCGGATCGATCACGCCAACCGCGCGACGGTCTCGGGGCTGCGGCTCGATCGCGACTGCCCGAGCGATGGGTGCAACGGACAGAACATCGAAAACGTGTTCTTCGAGGGGGGAGACCCGCCGAAGGGGCGTTACGTCGTCGACGTGCGCCTGAAGCTCCTGAACGGCGCGACGCTCCCCGTGCGGGTTCGCTTCGGCGCCCGTGTCGGCGCGCGAAGCTACGGCGCGGACGTGTCGCTCACGCCTGGCGACGGCCGCGAGGAGAGCCCGGTGCCTGCGGGAAAAGCGGCGCCTTCGCCGTCCGACAAGGCCACGTTCACCTTCGACTTGTGATCGCGCAGAGGCTTGAAGAGCCCGCGCACACGCCGGCACACTCTGCGAGCAAGGCCGACGGATTGGCGGCCATCTCCCGCCTTCGCCTTGCGAGCGGACTTCCCGCGGGGAATGGTTGGTGGTTCGCGGTTGATGAGGGGGACATAGAACGTGGCCAACACCAAAGGGGGGAGCTTCGCCACCGTGCGAGCGTTCGTCGCCGAGCGCTACGGCGCGCCCGGCTGGGACGAGACGTGCGAGCTCTTGTCGGCCGTCGACCGCGTCGAGCTCGACGCGATGCTCCCCGTCGGCTGGTACCCGTCATCGCTCTACGCGAGGCTGATTCGCGCCGTCGACGAAGCCCACGGATGCGGCGACCTCGCGCTCGTCGTGCAGCTCGGTCGCTACGCGGCCGACCGCGAAGGCGCGGCAATTCAGCGGGCTTTCGCGCGCCTCCCCAATCCGTCCTACGCGGCGTCACGCATCGGCGAGCATTGGCGCCGCTTCCACGACCACGGCGACTGGCAGCTCGAACGGATCTCCGACGCGCAAATCGCCGGCGTGCTCGCGTCGCCCGGCTACGTCGATCACGCGATCTGCCGCGAGACGGGCGGCTACATCGGCCGGCTCCTCGAGCTCCTCGGCGCGAAATACGTTCTTCTCGAGCACCCTCAATGCCGCGCCCACGGCGACGCCGAGTGCTTTTTTCAAGGGCGTTGGGGCGGCGTTCGCAATGCGCCGCAGCCGAGCGCGCTCCCTTCGTCGCGTCCGCGCGGCGAGCCGGTTTCTGGCCCCATCGCCGTGGCCGCGGCGATAGCCGTCGCGTCGACCTCGCGCGAGGCCTTCAGCGCCAGCATCGACGCCCTCGTGGGGCGCGCCGCCTTGAGCACGCCCGCCGTGCCGAACGATTCGCGCCTTCTCGCAGACGGCGGCTCCACGGCCCAGCCGCACGCGGGCCTCCACGCGACCAAGCCCGCAGGGGACGCACGCGACCCCCGCAAGCGGGCCGGCGGCCGCTGATTCTCAGGGGCTTACGTTGACGCAGGGGTCCCCGACCCTATAAATCGACGCGGCGTGGCATGTCCCCGTACCGTCACCGCGCGATTCCAGCGCGCGACGCGTACGCGGAAAGGTGGCGCGAAGTCCGTCTGATCAGGGAGATTCCGTACGCATGAACCCCGTCGTGATGATCGCTCTCATCGTGGCCGCCCACGCCGTCTTCTTCATGTCGGCGAACAAGAGGTGGCAGCTGCTCATGACCGGGCGGGGCATCCATCGCCTCGATCGCATTGGCGAGCGCCTCGTCGGCGTCCTCCGCTACGCGTTCTGGCAAGAGAAGATGGACTACTACCAACCGGCGGGGGTGGCTCATAAGCTCATCTTCGGCGGCTTCATGGTCCTCCTCGTGCGGACGCTGATCCTCTGGGGACGCGGCATTTACGCCCCGTTCAACATGTTCGTCCTCGATCCGTCGACGACGCCCGGGCACATCTACGAGCTCGCAAAGGACACCGTCGCGACCCTCGTTCTGGTCGGCGTCGGCGTCTTTTTCTACTTCCGCGTCGTCAGCAAGTTGAAGCGCATGACGATGTCCGGGGAGGCCATCCTCATCCTCGGGATCATCTCGACGATGATGGTCGCGGACATGATCTACGACGGCACGTCCGCCGCGCTCCACGCGCGCCAGGCGTACCTCTGTAGTGGCGCCTCGATGGTCGCGACGGCTGCGCAGTGCGCGTCGATCAAGACGATCGTCGCCCCCCTCGGCGCGGAGATTCACCAGGGGTTCAACCCGTGGTCGCCGGCCGGCTCGTTCTTCAAATGGTTACTTGAGGACTCGAACCCAGGCACGCTGATCTTCTTCGCGACCGCCGGCTTCTGGACCCACGCGACGCTGCCGCTGATCTTCTTGAACCTGCTTCCGCACTCGAAGCACTTTCACGTCATCACGGCGATCCCCAACGTCTTCGTCCGCGATTTGAACCCGCCGGGCCGCCTGGTGCCGATGGCTGAGAACGCCGAGAAGCTCATGGAAATCGTCGGCACCGCCGGCGAGCTTCCCGACCCCGTGTCGGCCCCCGTTGGCGTCGGCCGGATGGAGCACTTCACGTGGAAGGCGATTCTCGACTTCTACACGTGCACCGAATGCGGTCGCTGCTCGGACAACTGCCCGGCCCACCGCACGGGCAAAATCCTCTCGCCCAAGCACCTGACGCTCGCGTTGCGCGACGCGCTCTACGGCCGTGAAGCCGAGTACATCACCAAATCCGCCTTCAACGACGTCGTCGCCGAAGGTGCGAAAATCGAAGGCGGCGAAGCGACGCCGGCGCTGCAGATACAGGCAGGCAAGCCTATAAACCTCGTCTCGGACTTGATTCACCCGGACGTGCTCTGGGCGTGCACGTCGTGCCGCGCCTGCGAAGAGCAGTGCCCCGTGATGATCTCGTACGTCGACAAGATCGTCGACATGCGCCGCAACCTCGTGATGGTGCGCGGCGAGTTCCCCCACGAGCTTCAGAAGCCGTTCCAGGGGATGGAAGTGAACGGCAACCCGTGGAACCTCTCCCGCATGGATCGCGCGGCCTGGTCCGACGGCTTGAACATCCCGTTCATGACCGACAACCCCACGGCCGACGTTCTCTACTGGGTCGGCTGCGCGGCGAGCTACGACGACCGTGCGAAGAAAATCGCGCGCGCCACGGCGAAGCTCTTGAAGCAGGCCGGCGTCGACTTCGCGATCCTCGGACAAGAAGAGAACTGCACGGGCGACCCCGCGCGCCGCGCGGGGAACGAGTTCCTCTTCGCGATGCTCGCCGAAGGGAATGCGGCAACGCTCAACGGCTACAAGGCGCAAGGCGGCATGAAGACGGTCGTGACCGCCTGCCCGCACTGCTTCAACTCGCTCAAGAACGAGTACCCCGACTTTGGCGTGAAGCTTGCGGTCGTCCACCACACCGATTTCTTGATGGGCCTCGTCGCCGAGAAGAAGCTCCTCCCCGAGAAGCCCGTCGCCGGGCGCGTCGTCTATCACGACAGCTGTTACCTCGGTCGTTACAACGGAATCTACGATTCACCCCGCGAGATTCTCCGGTCGATCCCCGGCGTCGAGCTCGTCGAGCCGGAGTACTGGACGAAGTCGCGGGGCCTCTGCTGCGGCGCCGGCGGCGGGCAGATGTGGATGGAAGAGCAGAACAGCGATCGCGTGAACGTAAAGCGCACGCTGCAGCTCCTCGACACGCAGGCGAAGACCGTCGCAAGCGCGTGCCCGTTCTGCATGACGATGCTCACCGACGGCATCAAGAGCCAGAACCTCGAAGAGTCGATCAAGCAAATGGACGTTGCGGAGCTCCTCGAGCAGAGCTGCATCTTCGACGACCGGAACACGGCGCCCAAACGCAAGCACGCGCACGACAACGCGACGGCGGACGCAGTCGCGGCCGAGGAATGAACGTGGCTGCCGCCCGCGCTCGCTGCCCCATCTGCAACAAAGAGATCGAGGGGCGTCCGACGAACCCGTCGGCGCCGTTCTGCGGCGTACGCTGCCGCCAGGTCGACCTCGGCAAATGGCTCGACGCTGATTACCGCGTGCCCGTCGCCGAGACCGACGAAGGCGACGGCGAAGGCGAGGGGCGCGATGGGGGCACAGGCGGACCCGCCGGCAGTGGCGTCAAGGTGAACACCGGCCGCGGAGGCGACGCGTGACGCGGCGTGCCTCTCATGCGAGATCCATCGTTGTCGCGTCGGCCTTCGGAGCCGCAACCCTCGGCGTCGCCGCGCCGTGTTTCGCGCAGCTCGCGCCACCGGCGCCGATGGGGCCGAACGTCGCGGCGGCCTCGAACGACGAAGCCCGTCGGAGGCAGCAGACCGACGACCTTCTTCGTCGCGGCGGCATCGAGGACAGCGGGCGTCCGCTCTCGTTCTTCTACACCGAAGCGGGCATAGGCCTCTCCCACGTAGGGCTCGCCACGCTTTCGAACGCCAACCTCGGCCTCTCCAAGACGACCGGGACCGGGCCGGTCATCGATCTCGGCGCGGGCGTGCGCCTTCTCGCGTTCACTCTGGGCGCGCGCGCGCGGCTTCACGCCCTCTCGAACACGAGCCTCTGGCAGATCGGCGCCGACGCGGCGTTCCATCTGCCCATCAACCCCATCGAGCCGTACATCGGTCTGCACGCGGGGTACGCCTTCAGCGGCGCCGTCGCGGACAGCGCCGTCGCGGCGGGGAGCGGGATTCCGGCGCCCAACGCGTCCGACGTGAGCCTCCGCGGGCTCGGCGTCGGCATCGAAGTCGGCGGCGACTACTACCTCTCGTCGTTGCTCTCCCTCGGCCTCGACGTTTCCGGCGACGTGTTCTTCTTGCACCGCGCCGCGATCGCGACCGGCGCCGCGCTCACCCTTCCGTCCGGCTCGTCCTCCGGCCTTGGTGTCGCAGGCACGCTCCGCCTCGGGCTTCACCTTTAGTCGCCCTTCGTCGCGACCCGCGCGCCGTGCTCTCCATCCTGCGGTGGCTTCTCCCGTCTGTGGTTCCGGCGGCGCTCGTCCTCGTCGTCATCCACAAGAGCGACAAGGATCGCGAGCCGCCGTGGCTGGTCGCGCTCACGTTCGTGCTCGGCGCGCTGTTCGCCGGCGTGGGCTTTTTCCTCGAGCACAAGGCCGCGATGTGGAGCGGCCTCGACGTGCGGACGTCGATCGCCGGCGAGGCGGGCGCGCTTCTCTTTCTCTTCGCGATCCTCGCGCCCATTCGTGAGGCCGCGAAGGTCGCCGCCGTCTGGCCCGCGTTTCGATCGCGCCACTTCGACGAGCCCTACGACGGCATCGTCTACGCGAGCGCTTCGGCCCTCGGCTTCGCAGCCTGGGAGAACGTCGTGATGCTCCGCGCCAACCCCGACGGGGGGATCTGGATAGCGCGCGCGTTCATCTCCCTCCCGGCCCACCTGTTCTTCGCCGCGATGTGGGGTTACGCCCTCGGCCGCGCCAAGAAGAGCAAGCGGGTCGGCGCCATCTTCGCGCCGTCGTGGCTCGCCGCGATGCTCGCCCATGCGCTCTACATCCACTTCGTCTACGGCCGCGGGCCCGGCGCCCTCGTCGCCGTCTTACCGCTTCTGCTCACGATGGGCGGCGTCGCCTTCGTCGCCGCACGCGATCTACGCCTTCGCGGCGACGCGCCACCGTCGTCGATTCAGGCGTCGAGCTCGCGTCTCGCGGCCCTCGGTCTCGACGGCCTTTCGAACCCACCAAGCATGCGCGCGATGCGCGATGCGCTCCGCCGCTCGAACCAGCCGTTGGGCCTGCGGTGGGTCTTCTACGGATCCATCGTGACCATCGGCGCGATGGTGACCTTCGTCGGCATCGCAATCGCCTTCGGCTTCGCGGCCCACGTCGACTTCTCCATCGTCGACGAGCACGATGTGGCCACAACCGCGCCCGTCGCGCTTCTGGGCGCCGGCCTCTTGGCGGCCTTCCCGGTGAGCGGCTACCTCATCGCGCGCGCGTCCAACGTGTCGAGCCTCCTGGAGCCGGCGCTCGCGACGGGGCTCGCGCTCCTGCTTACGCTGCTCGTCCTCGGCCTCGCGGCGCCGGTGTCGGTCGTCTTCGCCGTCGCACTTTCACCCGTGGCGTTCGGTCTCGCCTGCGCCGGTGCGTGGGTCGGCAAGCCTTCCCACTAGCGACGCGCCCTCGCGAGAGCGCGATCAGCTCGGCGGCCAACCCTCGTCGTGCGGAAGGCCGCTCACGCCGAGGAGGTACAGCAGCGCCATCCGCACGGCGACGCCGCGCTTCACCTGATCGAGCACGACCGACCGCGTTCCGTCGGCGACCTCGGCTTCGAGCTCGACACCTCGGTTGATGGGCCCCGGGTGCATCACGATGGCGTCGCTCTTCGCGAGCTCGACGCGCTTCCGGTTCAAACCGAACGTGCGCGAATACTCCCGCGTGGTGGGGAAAAAGCCCGCGCCCGAGAGGCGCTCGGCCTGAATGCGCAGCATCATGACCACGTCGGCGCCTTCGAGCGCGTGCTCGACCCGCGAATGGACCGTGAGGCGCGACGCGAGCTCCGGCGGCAGAATCTTCGTGATACCTAGCGGCATCAACGTCGACGGCGCGCAGAGGCGAACGTTCGCGCCCAGCTTCGCGAGGCAGAACAGATCGGACCGCGCCACGCGTGAGTGCGCGATGTCGCCGATGATGGCGACCTCGAGTCCTTCGAAGCTCTTTTTGTGGGCGCGAATCGTGAACGCATCGAGGAGCGCTTGGCTCGGATGCTCGTGGGTGCCGTCGCCCGCGTTGATGACGGCGGCGTTCACGTTTTTCGCCACGAGCTCGGCGGCGCCGGAAGCGCCATGGCGCACGACGATGACGTCGGCCGACATCGCGTCGAGGTTCTTCACGGTGTCGATGAGCGTCTCGCCCTTCGTCGCCGACGAGGTCGACCCGCTGATGTTCACGGCCTCGGCCGACAGCCGCTTCGCTGCGATCTCGAAGCTCGTTCGCGTTCGCGTCGACGGCTCGAGGAACAGATTGAAGACGGTGCGCCCGCGGAGGGTCGGCACCTTCTTAATCGCGCGCTCGTTGATCTCGAGGAACGTCTCGGCGAGATCGAGAACCTGCTCGATGTCGGCCCTGTCGAGGTATTCGATGCCGAGAAGATGACGATGGGGAAAGGGTCGGCTCACGGCGTTACTCGTTCGTAGAGGACGGCGGCATCGGCTCCGACGGGACCCGAGGGCGTGGGCGTGGCGGCCGCACCCGGAGTCGCGCGCTCGACGCGGCGCTCGCGGAGATGAACGCGCACGCGCTCGTTGGGCGTCGTGTCGACGCGAAGCCCGACGTAATCGGCCTGAATGGGAAGCTCGCGGTGGCCGCGGTCGACGAGGACCGCGAGCTGCACCGCGCGGGGGCGACCGTGGTCGACGAGAGCGTCGAGCGCCGCGCGAATCGTGCGCCCGGTGAAGAGCACGTCGTCGACCAGCACGATGGTGACGCCGCGCATGGGGAAGAGAAGGTCCGTGCGACCGATGGCGGGGCGGGGGAGGCCGTCGAAGACGTCGTCGCGGTAGAGCGCGATGTCGACCGCGCCCATCGGCGGCTCGACGCCGCTCGCGGCGGCGATGAGTGGGCGCATCCGTTCGGCGAGGAAGGCGCCGCCGGTGCGGATGCCTACGAGGGCGATGGGCGCGTCGCCATTGCGCGCGAGCACCGCGTTTGCGAGGGCGGAAACGGCCTCTGCGATTCCAGCTTCATCGAGGAGCACGCGCTTCTCGACGAGGCGGCCAGACGTACCCGACGTTCCGGAGGTGACCCCTCGAGCCTCGACCATGGGGCGGACCCTTACTGCCAATAACCCACTGACTCAAGGCGGCGTAAACGCGTGCGAGATGCGCTAAGGTGGGCAGCGACGTTCGCGCGCATGCGAACGCCGCACGAGCCCGCGCGCGAGCCTTCGACCCTTCGAAGCTACGTAGGTCGGCGCGAGGGCTTGGTCGCTTGACAAGCCTCGCGATCTCCCTAGAGTGCCGCGTCCCGCTCCGAGACACGCGCTCAGAGCTCGTCACCCGCATGTTTTGCCGGCGCTTCGCGCGCCGGGCCATCCCGAGAGGTTCCAGGTCGTGGCCAATCATCCCTCCGCCGAGAAGCGTAACCGCCAGCGTATCAAGCGCACCCTGCGCAACCGCGGCGTCAGCAGCGCCGTTCGCACCATCGTGAAGCGCGTCCGCGTTGCGATCGAGGCGAAGGACAAGACGGTCGCACAGGCGGCTCTCCAGCTCGCCATCACGGCGCTCGACAAGGCGGCCACCAAGGGCGTCCTTCACGCGAAGGCGGCCTCCCGCACGGTCTCGCGCCTCTCGGCGCAGGTCCACAAGCTCACCACCGCGGCCTGAGCCTCGGCAACCGTGGTCGCGCGCTTCGGCGCGGACCTCGTCGAACGACCCTTGATCCACACTGGATCAGGGGTTTTCGTGTTTCGGGCGACGAAGCTGCTGGTGTCGCCGCTTGCCGCGCCCTCGCGCAGAATCAGCCACGCCCGCCGTCGTCGAACGGGAATGAGGGAAGAGGCTCGGCGTTCTCGGTGTTGCAACATCGTGGCGTTACCCTGTCTCTGCCGTCGGGACGCGCCGTGAACGGTCGGACACGCTTCTGCTCGCAACCCGAGGGAAACCGAGGAGATACGCGATGCTCGGCGAGACTGTGGTGCGTGGCGCGCTGCGTGCTACGCGTCGTGCAGCACGTGTCCGCGAGCGGGCCTTGTAGCGAACGATGAGTGACACCCGTACCGACGCCGAGGAGAGCGTCCGAGAGCCTGAAGAGCTCGTCGGTCGCACGATCGCGTCGAAGTACGAGGTGACGCGCATGATCGGCCGCGGCGGCATGGGCGCCGTCTACGAAGCGGAGCACGTTGGCATCGGCCGGAAGGTGGCGATTAAGTTCGTCGACCGCGACGTCGCGAACGACGAGGGCGTGGTCACCAGGTTCGCGCGCGAAGCTCGCGCGACCACGGCCATCGATAGCGAGCACATCGTGAGCGTCCTCGACGCGGGCGTCGAAGACGGTCGCCCTTACCTCGTGATGGAGCTTTTGCGCGGCGAAGACCTTGGCGCTCGCCTGCGGCGCCTCGGGCGGCTCACGGTGAAGGAGTCGCTCCATATTCTCGCGCAGGTCCTCCGAGGGCTCGCCCGCGCCCACGAAGCGGGGATCGTTCACCGTGATCTCAAGCCCGACAACGTATTCGTCCTTCGTCGCGAGAACGACGCGCTCTTCGTGAAGATCGTCGACTTCGGAATCTCCAAAATGAGCCGCCCGAAGAGCGGCACGACGCCCCTCGCGATTACCGGCAAAGGGACAGTCCTCGGCACGCCGCTCTACATGGCGCCCGAACAGGCCCAGGCGCTTCCGGACGTCGATGGGCGGGCCGATCTCTACAGCGCCGGCGCGATTCTCTTCGAGTGCCTCACGGGGCGGCCGCCTCACACGGGCGAGTGTTACGAGCAGATCATCCTCGCGATTTGCATGCAGGATGCACCCGACGTGCGGAGCATCAATTCGACGGTGCCGGCGAACGTGTCGGCGTACGTCGCGCGGTGTCTCGCGCGCAACCGCGACGCGCGGTACGGCTCGGCGTTCGAAGCGCTCGCCGGCCTTCGCGAAGTTGCGCCCGAGGAGACGCTCGCGCTGCTCACACCGGCGAACGGCGACGACGCGACGTCGCTGCCGTTTGCGGCGACGCAACCGATGGGCGCTCTGACGGGCGTGTCGTGGACGGCGGGCGGTACGTCGCGCAAATCGGCGCCCCGCGTGACGCAGCGGCGAACGCACGGCGGCGTGCGGGTCGCGGCGACGGCCCTTCTGGCCATGGTGACCGGCGTTGCGCTGACGACGTGGCTCCTTCGTGTTGCGCCGACGCGCGACCCCGCGGCGGTCGACGGTGTTGCGAGCAGCGGTCCTGCGAGCTCCGTGCCGGTCGAGCGCCCGAAGACCGCGGAGACGCCGAAGCCCGTCGACGCACCCGGCCCCGTTGCGAACCGCGGGCCCGCCCTCGAAGTGGCGGCGGCCGATGCGCCGGCCGGCTCAGACGAAGCGCGCGTAACCGCCGTCGTCGACGCGCCGACGCCGCCGCTCGCGACGCCGAAGGCCGGCTCCGCGCGCAGGTCGACGGGCCTCCCAAAGATTTCGCCGGCCGCGCAAGTTGGCGGCGGGCGAGACACGAAAGCTTCCGGCGTCCGGCCCTCCCTGCCGTCCGGTGGCCTCGATCTTCAGCGCGACTTTCCTTAGCCCTTCATGAACATTCCTCCGCCCCTTCGCGCCGCAACTGCACTGTTGGCGGCCGCTTCGATCACGCTCGGCGCGCCGCGTGCGGCCGTTGCGCAGGCCCCTCCGTCGCCGTCACCCTCATCGTCGACTGCGACGCCGACCGCTGCTCCGCCAAGCGAAGCGGCACGCCGCGAGTTCGCGCAGGGCGTCGCGAGCTACGACCACAAACCGCCAGAATACGAGCAGGCGCTCGCGCACTTTCGCACGGCGTATCGCGAGCAGCCGCTCGCGGCGATCAAGCGCAACATCGCGCTCTGCCTCCGCGCGCTGGGCCGCAACGCCGAAGCCGTCACCGCGCTCGAAGAGATGCTCGCGGAAGGGGGCGACGCGCTGAAGCCCGAGCTTCGGGAGGCCGCGAAGCGCGCGATGGCCGAGATGGCGCCGAAGGTCGCGCAGGTGCGCGTCTCCGTCGGCTTCCCGGGGCGCGCGCCGGGCACGAGCCCCGAGGCCGAAGTCTCCATCGACGGCGTCGTGATCGCGCCAAATCGCATGGAGGCGTCGCTCCACGTCGAGCCGGGCGAGCACGTGTTTCGTGCGCGTGCGACCGGCCACGCCGACGCCGAAGTGAAGGTTTCGCTCGACGCGGGCGGGCCCGAAGCGACGGTCTCCCTCGAGCTCCTGAGCATGCGCCGTCTGGAGAAGGGGAAGCTCCACGTTCGCTCGAACTTGCCGAGCGCCGAGATCGCCATCGACGGCGTCGTCCTTGGCAAAGGGCAGTGGGCCGGGCCGCTCTTCGCGGGGCGCCACGGCATCGACGTGTCGTCGCCCGTTGGTCGCTATACGGGCGAGGTGGTGATTGAGCCGGGCGAGGATCGCGTCGTGACCGTGACCGTGGCGCGCACGGGCTCCTATGCCTACGGGGCGGGCGATGCGGCGCCTGCCGTCGCGCCCACGCGCGCGACCGATGCGCCGCCGGTCTACGGCGCGTCGCCCACGAAAGCACCGACGGCGTCGAAGCCGTTGCCCCTCGTCGTCGCGCCGTTGCCGACCGCGTCGCAAAGCGAGAGCGCCGCTGCCGTGGCCGCGAACGCCGACCTGCTCAAGGACGCCGATGCCGCGCGCGAGGCGGCGCGAAGCAAGCCGTACATCCTCGCGGGCGTCGGCGTTCACAGCATGACGGTGAACCTTCGATCGGGCTCGAAGGACGTCAACAGCCAAGGTCGAAACTTCGTCGGCGCGTCGGCGATCCTTCGAACAGGGCTCGCCGTGACGCCGTGGTTCCAAATAGGAATTCTCGGCGAGGTAGGCGCGGCCAGCACGGCGTACTTCGGCGTCGGAGATGATTCGCGCAAGGTGAGCACGATCATCTGGGGCTTCGCCCCCGAGGCGCGCTTTCGCACCGCCGGGCGCTTTCGGCTCTTCGCCGGAGTTGCCCTCGGCCTCACCGGGATCTACGCCACGTCGCGCGGCGCGGGCGGCGACGACACGCGCGGCGGGTCGGGCCTCCTCGGCCTCGTCAACGCGGGCGCGCAGCTCGACTTGCACAAGGTCTTCGTCGAGCTCGGCGGCTTCGCGGATCTCCGCGACGTGTCGTCGTTCGCGTCGTCGCCGGGCGGCGTCGTCTTCGACCAAGACGTTGCCGTTCGCTACGGCGTGCAGCTGCTCCTCGGCAAAGAGTTCTGAGCTTGGCTCGTAGGCACAAAAGTACTTCGCCGCGCATCCGAAGAGGCGCGGCGAAGGTGTGTTGGCGTCCCCAGCGGGAGTCGAACCCGCGTTAGCGACGTGAAAAGCCGCGGTCCTGGGCCACTAGACGATGGGGACGTCCGAACTGCCCCTTTCAGGGCTGGCCAGGCGAGCGCAACCTAGCCGCCAAGCTTCTCTCTGTCCAGCGCTCTCAGGGCGCCTTTTTTTCATCCGCGCGCTTGCGCCGCTGCCTCTCCCACCGAAGCGACCCACGCTGCTCCGACCGTTCGCAGCACGCGCGTCAGCTCCCTGCGCGCTTGAAGCAGTGCAGGACGCCCATCCGCTCCGTCGTCGTCATTCCGCTCGATGTCGCGAGGACCCAACCGTTCGCGGAGTACTCATTCAACACGCGAGCGCGCGTAGCTTGCGGGATCGGCGAAGACGTAACGAACGGTGTCAGCGAAGGCTGTCGAACGGGACGAACGGCGCGCCGGCTTCGGCGACCGGCGGGTGCTCGCGCATCCACGATTGCAGCGCCTTGCAGGATTGCGCGTTCGACTTGCAGTACGCCTCGAGGCTGGCCTCCGGCCTGTCGAAGAGCCAGTGGTCGTAGGCATCGAAGAGGCCCGCATCGAGGAGGGGATTGCCAGGTTTCCGGAGACGCGTCGCAACTCCGCGTGCCCCGTCGCGGGCGCGATCGATGCGAGGATCGCGAAGAAGGCCGTTGCCCGGCGGTGGCCGGACGTCACCGTCCTTCGCTGACGTCTAGCTTGCCCGCCGCGCCAGGAGCGCTCGGCCGACGCGGCTCTGCACTTCGCGACCGAGCTGCGTGCTTATCCAAAGTGCGATGTCGACGAGGCGCTCGAGATCGACGCCCGTCTCGGCGCCGATTCCGTGGAGCATGTAGACGAGATCTTCCGTCGCCACGTTCCCCGTTGCCCCTTTTGCGTAGGGGCAGCCGCCGAGGCCGCCGACGGAGCTGTCGAAGATGCGAACGCCCTGCTCGAACGAGGCATACGCGTTGGCGGCGGCCATTCCGTAGGTGTCGTGGTAGTGGCCCGCGACCTTTGCGACGGGCACGTGCTCGAGCACGCGCGCGAGCATGCGCGTGACGGTGAGCGGCGTCCCCGCGCCGATGGTGTCGCCGAGGGAGACTTCGAAGCACCCTTGGTCGTACAGGCGTCGGGCGACGCGGGCCGTGGCCTCGGGGGCGATGGGGCCTTCGTAGGGGCACGCGACGACGCACGAGACGTAGCCACGCACGGCGACGCCGTCGCGCTTCGCCGCGTCGAGGACGGGCGCGAACCGCTCGAACGATTCGTCGACGGAGCAGTTGATGTTCTTGCGCGAGAACGACTCGGATGCCGATGCGAAGACTGCGACGTCGCGTGCGCCCGCGGCGACCGCGGCGGTGTAGCCGCGAAGGTTCGGCACGAGAACGGGGTAGCGCACGTTGTCGCGACGCGTGAGCCCGCGCATCACGGCGTCGTGATCGGCCATCTGCGGGATCCACCGCGGCGAGACGAACGACGTCGCTTCGATCTCCGTGATACCAACGCCGGCGAGGCGATCGATGAGCTCGACCTTCGTCTCCGTGGTCACGGTGGCCGCCTCGTTTTGCAGGCCGTCGCGCGCGCCGACCTCGACGATGCGAACCAAGGCCGTCACGACGCTTTCCCCGTCGGCGCTTCGTCTTCGAGAGTGACGAGCTCGGCCCCTTCGGCCACCTGCTCGCCGACGGCATACGGGAAGCGCTTCACCACGCCTGCGCGCGTGGCGTTGATGGTGAGCTCCATCTTCATCGCTTCCATCGCGAGGAGCGGCGCACCTTTTTCGATGGTGGCTCCGACCTTCGCGATGAGTGCGATGATCTTTCCTGGCATCGGTGCGCGCATCCCCGACCCTGCGGCGTCGCCTTCGGCGGCCGCTGCATCGTAAAGTGGCGAGGCGACCTCGAGCTCGACGTGGGCGCCTTCGACGAACAGGTGGAGATGGCGCCCCATGTGCACGGCGGTCGCGCGCATCGTCGTCGTGCCGACCGTCACGCGGAGGCGGCTTCCCGCGAGCGCTTCGAAGCCGACGCGCGTGACGTTCGGGCTCGGCGCGCCGCCGTCGTCGGTCGCCGCTGCAACGTCGTAGAGCCCCTTGGCGATGCGCGTCGCGAAGACCTCGCGGCGCTCGCCGTCGCGGACGAAGGCAACGATCTGCGGTGCGTCTGTGCCGATGCGAAAGCCGTCGGCCGATGCCCACGGCGAGCCGCCTTCGACGGGAGCCGTGGCTTCGCGCTGGGCGAGCTCGGCGGCCACGGCGACGAGCACCTGCGCCGTCGTCGGCGCCGTGGCGGCGGGGAGAATCGCGTCGCGTTCGCGCTCGATGAGGCCGGTGTCGAGATCGGCCTCCGCGAAGGAGCGCGTGCGGATCAACCGACCCAAGAACTCGATGTTGTTCGAGACGCCGACGACTTCGTAGGCATTCAGCGCACTGCGCATCTGCGCGAGGGCGGCGTTGCGATCTTCGCCCCAGACGATGAGCTTTGCGATCATCGGATCGTAGCTTGCGGTGATGGTGTCACCCTGCTCGACGCCCGTGTCGACGCGCACGTACGCGCTCGTCGCGGGCGGCACGAGGTGAACGAGCTTGCCGATCGACGGGAGGAACCCGGCGCTCGGATTTTCGGCGTAAATACGCGCCTCGATGGCGTGGCCGCGGAGCGTGAGCTCGTCTTGGCGGCGCGGGAGCGGCTCGCCGGCGGCGACGCGAAGTTGCCATTCGACCAGATCGATTCCGGTGATTTTCTCGGTCACCGGGTGCTCGACCTGAAGACGCGTATTCATCTCCATGAAGTAGAACGCGCCCGACGGCTCGACGATGAGCTCCACGGTCCCGGCGCCGGAGTAGCGCACGGCCTCCGCGGCGCGGATCGCGATTTTGCCCATTTCCGCGCGGCGCTCGGCTGTCATGCCGGGGGCGGGAGCTTCTTCCAGAACCTTCTGGTGGCGGCGCTGAACGGAGCAGTCGCGCTCGAAGAGATGAACGTAATTGCCGTGGTTGTCGCCGAAAACCTGTACTTCGATATGCCGCGGTTTTTCGATATACCGCTCGATGAGCACGTTGTCCGAGCCGAAGGAGCTCATCGCCTCCCGCTTGCACGAGATGAGCGCCGCCGCGAAATCGGCCCGCGCGTCGACACGGCGCATCCCTTTGCCGCCGCCACCCGAGCTCGCCTTGATGAGCACCGGAAAGCCGATTCGGACGGCTTCGCTCTCGAGGCGCGCCGGATCTTGATCGTCGCCGTGGTAGCCCGGGGTGAGCGGAACACCGAACTTCGCCATCAACGATTTGGCGACGGACTTCGACCCCATCTGCCGTATCGCGTCGGCGCTCGGACCGACGAAGACGACGCCTTCGCGTGCGCACGCTTCGGCGAGCTCGGCGTTCTCGGACAGGAAGCCGTAGCCCGGGTGGAGCGCTTCGGCGCCGGTCTCTTTGGCGGCAGCGAGGATTTTCTCGACGGAGAGATACGATTCGCGCGCGGCGGCCGGACCGATCCGCGCGGCTTTGTCCGCCATGCGAACGTGGCGCGCGGTGGCGTCTGCGTCGGAATAAACAGCGATTGTCGTGATTCCGAGGCGACGCGCCGTATCGATGATACGGCAGGCGATTTCGCCGCGATTGGCAATGAGCAGGGAGCGGAACATGGGCCGGGTCCTACATTCGGAACACGCCGAATCGCGTGTCGGCGATGGGCGCGTTCAACGTGGTGGCGAGGGAGAGGCCGAGGACGCGGCGGCTGTCGTTCGGGTCGACCACGCCGTCGTCCCAGAGGCGCGCGGTGGCGTAGTACGGGTGGGCTTGCGATTCATACTTCTCGCGAATCGGCGCCTTGAAGTCAGCCTCGGCGTCCTTCGACCAGCTCTCGCCGGACGCTTCGATGCCGTCGCGCTTCACCGTGGCGAGGACCGATGCCGCCTGCTCGCCGCCCATGACGCCGATGCGCGCGTTGGGCCACATCCAGAGGAAGCGCGGCGAATAGGCACGACCGCACATTCCATAATTGCCTGCGCCGAAGCTGCCGCCGAGGATCATCGTGATCTTCGGGACGCGCGCCGTCGCGACGGCCGTCACCATTTTTGCGCCGTCTTTCGCGATGCCGCCGTTCTCGGCTTTGCGACCGACCATGAAGCCCGTGATGTTCTGCAGGAACAGCAGCGGGATCTTCCGTTGTGCGCAGAGCTCGATGAAGTGCGCCCCCTTTTGCGCGGATTCGCCAAACAGGATTCCGTTGTTCGCGACGATGCCGCAGGGCATTCCGTACAAATGCGCGAAGCCTGTGACGAGCGTGCTGCCGTAACGAGCTTTGAACTCGTCGAGGCGTGAGCCGTCGACGATGCGCGCGATGACCTCGCGCACGTCGTACGGTTTGCGCGGATCGGCCTGGACGATGCCGTGAATCTCGCGCGGGTCGTAGCGCGGCTCTTCGATCGGCTCGAGCTTTGGACCGTGCGGCTTTTGCCGATTGAGATTGGCAACGATCTGGCGGGCGATCGAGAGCGCGTGGCGATCGTTCTCGGCGAGGTGATCGGCCACGCCGGAGATGCGCGTGTGCACGTCTCCGCCGCCGAGATCTTCGCTCGTGACGATCTCGCCGGTCGCGGCCTTCACGAGGGGCGGGCCGCCGAGGAAAATCGTCCCTTGGTTTTTGACGATGACCGCTTCGTCGCTCATCGCGGGGACGTAGGCGCCGCCCGCGGTGCACGACCCCATGACGACGGCAATTTGGGGAATTCCCGCCGCGCTGAGGTTCGCCTGGTTGAAGAAGATGCGCCCGAAGTGCTCGCGATCGGGGAACACTTCGTCTTGCCGCGGGAGGTTCGCGCCTCCCGAATCGACGAGATAGATGCACGGCAGATGGTTCTCGAGAGCGATCTCCTGCGCGCGGAGATGCTTCTTCACCGTCAGCGGGTAATAGGTTCCGCCTTTGACCGTCGCGTCGTTGGCGACGACCATGCATTCCACGCCCTGGACGCGGCCAATGCCGGCGATCACACCGGCCGACGGGGCCTCGCCGTCGTACATGCCGAGGGCCGCGAGCTGGGAAATTTCGAGGAACGGCGAGCCTGGGTCGAGCAGGCGATCGATGCGGTCGCGGGGCAGAAGCTTGCCGCGTGCGACGTGCTTCTTGCGCGCGCTGGGGCTTCCGCCGACGGCGATCTGCGCGCTCGTCTTCTTGAGATCCGTGACGAGGGCTTCCATCGCCGTGGCGTTGGCGCGGAACTCGTCCGAGCGCGTATCGATGTTCGAGGTGAGCGTCGTCATGGGTTGCCGGCCTTCTTCGTGAGGCTCACGGCGTCGACTCGGCGAAGAGCTCGCGGCCGATGAGCATGCGGCGAATCTCGGAGGTGCCGGCGCCGATCTCGTAGAGCTTCGCGTCGCGCAGCAAACGGGCCGTCGGGTACTCGTTGATGTAGCCGTTGCCACCGAGGATCTGCAGCGCCTCGCCGGCCATCCACGTGGCCTTCTCGGCGGCATACAAAATCGCACCCGCCGCGTCTTTGCGCAGGGATCGCGCGTGATCGGCCGAATCGCACGCCTTGCCCACGGCGTAGACGTAGGCCGCGCAGGCCGACATCGTCGTGTACATGTCGGCGAGCTTCGCCTGAATGAGTTGGAACGTGCCGATGCTCTGGCCGAACTGCTTCCGTTCGTGAACGTAGGGGAGCGCGACGTCCATGCAGGCGCGCATGATGCCGAGGGGCCCACCCGACAAGACCGCGCGCTCGTAGTCGAGACCCGCCATGAGGACGCGCACGCCTCCGCCCACGGTGCCGAGGACGTTCTCTTCGGGGACTTCGCAGTCGTCGAAGAAGACGGGATAGGTGTTCGAGCCGCGCATTCCGTACTTGTCGAGCTTCTCGCCGAAGCTCAAACCGCGCGTGCCTTTGTCGACGAGAAAAGCGGTAATCCCTTTGGGGCCGGCTTCGATATCGGTCTTCCCGTAAACGACGAGAACGTCAGCGTCGCCGCCGTTCGTAATCCACATTTTCGAGCCGTTGAGCACGTAGCGGTCGCCGCGCTTGTCGGCGCGGAGCTGCATGCTCACGACGTCCGACCCTGCCCCCGGCTCGCTCATCGCGAGAGCGCCGACGTGGTCGCCCGAGACGAGGTTCGGGAGGTATTTGCGCTTCTGCGCCTCGTTCCCGTTCCGGTGAATCTGGTTCACGCAGAGGTTCGAGTGGGCGCCATACGAGAGCCCGACCGACGCGGAGGCGCGCGACAGCTCCTCCATCACGACGATGTGGGCGAGGTAGCCGAGGTTCGTCCCGCCGTAGTCTTCCGACACGGTCATCCCGTGCACGCCGAGGTCGCCGAGCTTCTTCCAAAGATCACTGGGAAAGAGGTTGTCGCGATCGATGGATGCCGCGCGGGGCGCGACCTCTTTGTCGGCGAACTTGCGCACGCTCGCGCGCAGCTCGTCTGTGATTTCACCGAGGTCGAAGCGCAGTCCCGGAGCCTGACTCATGCCCAAAGCTTACGCACGGGGAGGGGGCACGAACCGCCAGCTAGGTTGCCGATCGTGCCAACGTGCTTCAATCTGGGTGCGTGAATCGCCACGGCCCCGACACGCGACGCCCGAAGGAAACGCCCATGGCGTTCGTCCGCGCGATTCTTCTCGCCTACGAAAAATACGGCGTCTCGCCGGACACTGCGCTCGCCGAGGCGGGGATCAGCCACGCCCAGCTCCGGCGCGGCGACGCACGCATCGACGCGCGCCAGATGGAGACAATCTCGGCCACCGCGATGCAGGAGCTCGACGACGAGGCGCTCGGCTGGTTCTCGCGCCGCCTCCCTTGGGGAACGTACGGAATGCTCTGCCGCGCGTCGCTCGGCGCCCCCACACTAAGGGTTGCGCTCAAGCGGTGGTGCCGCCATCACGCGCTTTTGACGGACGACCTTCGCCTCGTGCTCGACGACGGACGCGACGGCCTTCGCCTCGTCGTGCACGAGCGGCGCGACCTCGGCGCGATGCGCGAGTTCTGCCTACTCACGAGCCTTCGCTACGTTCACGGCTACGTCTGCTGGCTCGTCGAGTCGCAACTGCCGCTTTCGCAGATCACTTTTCCCTTCGCAGCGCCGCCCCACGCCGCGGCCTACTCGTTTCTCTTCCCCGGCCCCGTCGTCTTTGGCGCGCCCACGGCGAGCATGACGTTCGACGCGCGCTACATCGATCTGCCGCCGCGCCGCGACGAGGCGGCCCTCAGCCGAATGTTGCAGAATGCACTTCTTCTCACGGTGCACCAGTACCGACGCGACCGTCTCCTCGTCGAGCGCGCGCGTAGCTATTTGAGCGACGCGAAAAACCATCCCGCGACGGCCGAATCCGTGGCGGCATCGCTCCACGTTTCGGTGCGGTCGCTTCATCGGCAATTGGCCAATGAGGGTGCCTCGCTTCAAGCGATTAAGGACGGCGTACGGCGCGAGCGCGCGATCGATCTCTTGCGGCGCACGACGATGCCGATCAAGCAAATTGTGCAGATGGTCGGATTCGGCAACGACAAGAGCTTCGCGCGCGCTTTCAAGGCGTGGACCGGTCGTAGCCCTTCGGACTTTCGCGCGTCGAACGACGCGTAGCGGACGGCGCGTTCGGCTACCGCGGCGTGACGATTCCACGAAGCCGCGCCTCGAGCCCGACCTCGAACTCTTTGTCGGCGACGGGATTCGCTCGCGGGAGAGTGGCTCGCGCCGCGCTGCCACCGCTATTGGCCTTGGCTCACGTCGATAGACGCTAAGAACTTCGCGAAGTCGGCCGACGTCGCGTCGAACGTCTCGGGCGACGATGCGCATCCGATCATCAAGAGGGCAGGGGCGTCGACCGATTTCTTGGCGTCGAGCCGCACGTGCTCCGTGTAGTCCGAGCGAACGAACAGCACGCGAATCTTCGTGGTACGCGCATTGGCGTCGAGCTTCAGTCGATCGGCGTTGGCGACCTCGAGGACGGCGTCCTGCGCGACGAAGCGGCCGAGGCGCGAGGCCTCGGACGAGAGGACCTTTGCCACGTACGTGTGGCCGCTCACGTCGATCTTTCCGTCGCTCGCCTCGCTGGCCAAAAAGCCCGATCCGGAAAGGGCGTCGGCGTACTCCTGTACGAAGATGCCGAGGTCGCGATCGATGCGGTCCTTCGGCATGGGGACCGTTCGCACGAAGATGCTCGCGTCGGTTTTGCGGTGCACGAGGCGAAGGTTGAACACGCGCGCTTCCGACGAATCGGGCTCGCCGTCGCCGTCGAGATCGCGCGTGCGGACGAGCGTGTATTCGGGCCCCGTCTTCTCGCTCCCCGGCTTCCCTCCGTTGCCGTCGACGAAGTTCTCGACGCGCCACTGATCGGAGACGAACCCGTATTTCGGCGGCTCGGTGTAGCGAACGACAAGGGGAAATTCGGGGTGGTGGTAGCCGTCGGCTTGAAACGGGGAAGCGCATCCGGCCACGCTGGCGAGCGCGAGGGC
>JANXMC010000005.1 GCA_025354825.1 Myxococcales bacterium | reverse complement strand
GCACGCCGAGCCGCCGTTGATGACGCTGACCGTAGACGTCGTCGCCGTCGTGAGTGCGCTCGCAACTTGGAATACCCACTGCGCATTCGGGTCGCCCTGGGCGTCGAGGACGAGGTTCCCTGTGATGCCGGCGGTGGAGTTGAAGCAGTAGGTGCCGGGCGCGAGGGTCTTTCCGCCGAGGTCGACGCCAGAGCGGTCGTTCGCCGGGATACACTGCTTTCCGGCGAGGGTGTTGTACGCGATGGTCAGATCGGCTTGGGCGAGGGCCGCGGTGACGTCGCCCGCGTGGATGACCCCGACAGGCTGCCCGGGTGGGAAGCTCGCGATGTTGCTGCCGGGGCTCGATCCGACGTCGCCGACAAGGGTCGTCGTGACACCCGTGATGGTGACGGCGGCGCCGCCGAGCACGACGAACCCTTTGGCTGCACCGAGCAAATTGGGGGCGACCGTCGCGTCCAGACTGGCGTCGAGGCTCGCGTCGAGGCCAGCGTCGAGGCCAGCGTCGAGACTTGCATCGATGTGCGCGTCGATTGCGGCATCGAGGCTTGCGTCGAGCGCGGCGTCGATGCCGGTGTCGAGCTTCGCGTCGAGCGCGGCGTCGATTCCGGTGTCGATCTTCGCGTCGAGGGCGGCGTCGATGCCAGTGTCTGCCTTCGCGTCGAGCGAGGCGTCCACGCCTGCGTCGAGCGTCGCGTCCCTTCCGCTATCGCCGCCGCTGTCGGGCGATGCGCTCTCCGCGGCCGCGTCCTTCGCCACGGTGACGTCGGGGCCGGGCGCGTCGGGCGCCGATGCGTCGTCGGGGTCTTCGGTATCCGAGCCACCGCAGCCGGCTGCGAGGGCAGATGCCATCGCGGCGATCGAAATGGCCGATACGAGGGCGAGTCGCGCGGGGACGCGCTTCACAAGGGGATGGAAAGCCATAGTCGTGTCTCCTGTTTCCAGATTCTGCGCACGTCGTGCGCTCGTGCGTCGCGATACTGCACTCTCGCCAGCGAACCGCACATGACATCCAGACGAACGGAGGCGCGGTCTCGGGAGCCCGACGTTACGAGCTAGGCGGACCCTATCATCGAAAGAGTGCCCCGCTCCGACGACCTTTCTGCGCACACGAATAAAGGCATTACGCGCCCGGCGCCAGCCCATCCACGGCGGGGCACGGCACGGCACGGCTCAGGCGGACGTGAGGCTCACTTCGTCGCGATGGTAGAGCACGCGAGCGCCGCGCCCGCTTCGCCGATCTCAAATGTCTTATCGGCGTTCGCGTCGGTCCACGATCGGTTGCCGTCGCAAATCTGGTTCTTCGCGTCGTTCAACTCGATCGTCCCGGACACGTGGTTGCCAACGAGCGTGTTGTTCACGCCGTCGATGACGATGTCGCCGAGGACATCGCAGTTCGCGATGACGTTGTTGTTCCCCACGATGTGGACATTGCCCTGAATCGAGCACAGGACGAGCGTCGCGATGGCGCTCTCATTGCAACGAGCGACGGCATGCCGATGATCACTGCGCGAATCGCCCATGCTCGGTAGGACAGGCCAGGCCGCTTTCCCAGCCTGGGCGGAGGCCGCGGACGCCGTCGTCGCGCGAATCAGGTCGGGACATCATGGCAGCGACGGTCCGCATTCCTAATCGCAATATCGGCAGAATGTCGTGCACGGCGGGAGTCCGAGCACACTGCACGCTTCGTCGTCAATATTGACTCCACAGCACTGTTTGCCGTCGTTCCCCCCACCGAGGCACCGGCTAACGCAAGGCGCCGCGGCGGAATCGGGCGCGGCATCCAACCCCGGCAGAGTCGACGCATCCTCGGCGGCCGTGGACGCGTCTTGGGACGGCGTCTCCCCGCCGGAATCGCTCACTTCGCTATCCGGGGCACCGGCTTCCGTGACTCCGGGGGGGCTGCCGCGGTCGGGAGCTACGCAGGCGGCGCGTGAATAGCATGTACGGATCTCTACGTCCCGGGCACTTGCATCTGCGCTTTCGTGCCCTTCCGGACTCGTGTCTTCCTCGCTGCACGCGCTCAGCGAAACAAGGAGTGTGCTCATGGCGGCCGCGGCGGTCATTCGCATGGCTATGGATATTCTCATCGAGCTTATCACAGAAGCGCTCCTCTCCGCCCTACTTACCTTGCGTGCCGCTGGACCAGATCGCGGCCCCGTTGGTTGTGTAGATAACTAGGTTTCCGTCCTGTTGGAGGTCGAGCGAGCGCACGTCGCTGCGCTTGGTATCGGACTTCCAGATAGGTCTCTCGTTCAAGTCGTACTGGACAAGGTTTCCGTCCGCCTGAAACGTGATGCGACTGCCGTATCGGGTGCTCTGCTTCGTGTCCCAAAGGGCGACTTTGTCCACGATTTTTGCTTTCCCGTCGCGCACCAAACGATAGAGCACTACGTTTCCGTCTTCTTGGAGTATCAACTCGTGCGTCTTCGTGAGTCGTCGCGAGGGGGCGTTGTCCCAGAGTAACTCCCCTGGCTTGAAGCTGACCGACACGGGCAGCTGCGCGACGGGCAGGTCATCGACACGAACGCACGATCCCGTGGCTTCTAGGGCTGAAAACTTGGAGGCGGTAACCGGAATGAGGGGGTAGGTGTAGGAGTAACGGAAGAGGTCCCACTCGCCCCCCAAGGTGAACCCCCACTTTTGAAATCGAGTATCTACAGTCGCGCCGACCTCGGCTTTTAGGTCCACACCCCAAACGACACCGGTTTCGCCCGAATAGCAGAGCCCCGCCACCCCATCCGCCTTGTCTGCCTGCAGCGTTGAGTAGGAGACTGACCCAGCGTACCCCGCTATCCGAAGCGGGACCGACAGCTTGCCCTCGACCCGCATCAGGTCTTCCTTCAGGCCTCGAATGCCAGCGTAGACGCCTAGGCTCATGAAAGGGGCGAACTCTGCATTCGCAGCAAATCCGCCCGAGATTTTTTGTCCTGTTACGAACTTCGACGCTTCCGACGACGAGTTGAAGGACTGGCAACCGACCACCCAGTACTCGCAGCGTTTGCCCCACTCGAGGCGCATGTCCCACGACTGCACGGCCTCGAAAATGTACTTCACCTTGATGCCGAATGACCCCTTCGCTTCGACACCTATCTTGAATACGACCTTTACCGGGAAAGCGATTCCAGCGGGTGTAGCCTTATTCAACTCCATCTCAACTTCCTTGAGAGTCACGTCCTTCGTTGCAGCGCCCGGCTTCTCGTCCAGGCTCGTCTTCGTCTGGCTTTTGCAGCCCGCCGCCGCAGCGGCCGCCGTATTCTTGTCTGCACCGAGCGAGCCTGTGGATGCACGATTGGTGTCGGCGATGAAGGCGTCATTCAGCGGGTCGCCGGTCTCTACGAAGGCGGCGACCGCACTCGCCGGAGGGTCCGCACTCTCCCCAGAGTTGCGGCTGCGGGAGCAACTTTTGAAAGCGGTACCATCGGCGGCGATGCCCATAGACAAGCTCGCTCCGACGGTCACGGCGACCCGGCCCCGCGACTGGAAGTCGATATAGTACGGCAGAGCAAAGTTCAAATGGCCAGTCCCAGTCGAATCAATGTTCGCTTCGACGGCGAGCTTCACCTTGAAGATTTTCTTGTACGTGCCTACCCGCTCGGCGAGCTGCAACGCGCAATCCTTGCCCGTAATAATCGAGCATTTCTCCGCCGCGCCGCCGGGCCGCAATGCGGGAGCATGCTCTTCGACTGCGGTAGATAGCGCGCGGGCGATCGCCATCGTGGCGCTGCCTTTCGGCTGCGTGAGGTAGAGGCCGTCTCCTAGGTCGAACGCGCGCCCATAACCGAGTAGCCATATTGGCCTCGACACGCGCTTAGAGCTTCGCCGCATGCCGCTGGCAGAGGACGCATCGGGCTCGGTTTCCGTAACGGAAATCGACTGTACGTCGTCGATAGTCGAGGGCCGGTCTGGCTCCGACGCGGATACTCGCTTGTAAACGTCGGCCGCATCGACCTCGAGAACACTGAAGTCATATTGGACACGGCCGGCGTCGACGACCCGAGGCCCCTCGCCGAGCCCCACGACGCGCGCCAGCGCGGGCTCGATGAGCGCCGTAGCGAGCACAGATCCTTGCTTGATCGCCGCGAGGGCGGCGTCTGCGTCGCTGCCATGACTCACGACATAGGTCAACATGCCTCTCCCATCGTATGTCGCAACGTAGGATTCACTGGGAAACGTCATCATCCGCAGAACGCTCTCAACGCCATCCTTTAGCGCCGGCTCGATGCCAAACTGCGCTGACACCGTGCGGTCCGACACGCTCGAAGGCATCACGCAGACGCCGTCGGCCTGCACCTGTTCGCAGCCCACCCACCGCACGAACGAGTATTTCTCATCGGCGAACGCCCGCAGCGTTATAGTCGTGTCGGCGTAAGGGTTCGAGTCGTGCCGGTATGCGTGGTTGGCCTCGCCGAGGGTGATGTCCGGAAGCTCGTCAATCTTGATGGACCCCCCTTGGCCCACACTGACGACTGTAACTCCGATTTGGTCGATGTCGGGACCAGGCAGCTCCGTCGTCTGGTACTTCGCGAATGCCTCGTTGAGCCGTTCGTTAAGCGCGCCGGGCTCATTGGCATACGTTTGCCGGAGCGAGCAATTGCAGCTTAACGGCTGATCAAGGATCGCTGCATAGTCGAAGGTCAGCTTCGCGCGGTGCTCCGTGCTCGCCGGATCGAGGCGGAGAGCGTCGTCGTACGTGACAATTCCGTCACCATCGATGTCCCGGGCGATCAGGTCCTCCGCCAGACGATCTTGAAAGTAGCGAATGCGATCGGCAGGGAGGCGGTCGAGGTAGTCGTCCATCCGCCGGCTAATGTATTCAGTGACTAAGTTAATATGCACCCCCGAGTGCGAGAGATCACTGCCGCGCACCAGAAGGAACCCAACGTCGGGGCCATGCTTCCAGGTGATGTTGGATTTGACCGGCTCATCGGGCGTCACGGACGGCACGGATGCGAGATTTTTCACGTGGACCACGAAGCTTCGTTCCTCGGATCCGGCGGGAACTCGGGCCTCGAATGAGCCGTCCCCCCGGGGCCGTATCAGCTGCGGTTCACGCTCCGGGAAGTCCAGGTTTTCGACGTAAATGGTGTTCGGCGTTGCGACGGGCAGATTTACCCAATGAGCTTCGCCCTGACGAGAAACGTCCCCCGGGTTGCACCCGCTTACGGTAAGCGCGCCGACGACGAGCCATCTTTTCATGGTAAACCTCAACGAGGCCAGCTGCCTCGCAGGAGACGTTAAAGGCCCAGAGCAGCGTCTGGCCGAGGCACGATGCGAAGCGACGCTAGAGATCGAACTGCCTCGTCGATGACGCGGTGTTCGGTTCAACGGGCGCCCAGGCCGCGCGGCCGTCCGGGAACGTGAACGAGTCGATCAGAATCGCGGCGGTCGACCCCTCGTTTGCGCCCGACATAACAGCTCCCGGCGGCATGAAGTAGCACGACCCGGCCTGAGCAGTCATGGGTGACA
Source organism: Myxococcales bacterium (assembly GCA_025354825.1). Classification (GTDB taxonomy): domain Bacteria; phylum Myxococcota_A; class Polyangia; order Polyangiales; family Polyangiaceae; genus JANXMC01. The sequence goes on along the minus strand of JANXMC010000005.1, from coordinate 809 downwards.
TTCCCTCCATGTAGAGCGTCATTTGCCCCTCAATGACGCATGTCGTTCCCCGATAGGCGTGAATGTGGATCGGCGAGCGGGAGTGGGCGGGGCGTCGACCCCGCGCTACGAGAATCGTATTTCCCCGGCCATCACTCGTCCGCAGCATTTGCACTTGGTCTTGCGGTGGCACGACAGCCTCAGGGGGAGATTGGCCATTGATCATGGTGACGTTGCGGTACGGGCGCTTCTCCGGCGCCTGCATTGGCGGGAGCGCTACTGCCTTCTGACGCACAACGATGTGGCCGCGAGCAAAAGCGGGACGGCTCGCACGTAGGACGGATGGCGAATCACAACGGACATGCGCGCTCTTTCGGGGCGGGCGACATTCCGCCATTGCTACGGATACAACGCCGCGGGTGCGCGATTCTTGGCGTCGATTCGATCGATCGACCGTGAGGCTACCGGGAAGAAATGGCACCTGCAAGACCATTGTCGGCGTTGTCCGCCCACGTACATATTCCATCTTTCAGATAGTGGTACTTATGGAACTCAGCCCAGCGCGGATCACCGAGGTGAGCCATCCACGCTTCGGATTCCTTCGCTCGCCACGAGAGGGCACGTGGACCGCTTCGCCGCTCCGCGACCAAGGAAGGCAAGCGCCCGGCAAGCGCCTCGCTGAACTCAGCCCCGATGGCGCGGCCGAGTGAGAATCCCTCGCGCGGGCTCGACGGTTTACCGCCGGCGAGGTGTTTAAGCATCTTCCTATTGTGCCGCTTCCGCACATGCGCGGGTTTCGGGAAGAGTTCCGACTGGAGCTCGGCAGTGGG
>JANXMC010000826.1 GCA_025354825.1 Myxococcales bacterium | reverse complement strand
CTAGTCGACCGGCTCGAAGCGCTTTCGTTGGTCACCAGGGCACGAACCGACGAGGATCGCAGGGTCGTTCTGGTCACCATCACCGACGCGGGTCGCGTGCTTGTGGAATCACTTGAAGACCCGGTCCGTGATCTGCATCGGCGACAACTCGGCCATCTTTTGCCCGAGGAAATGGCCAAAGAGGTTGCCGAGGGTGTGCGAGTCGTCGACTCGGCCATCGAGCTTCTGCGGGCGAGCAACGGAGCGGCGAGCGCGGACGGTCTCCGCGGCTACCTGCGCGACGTGGGCGCGCTCAATATCTTGCGCGCGAAGCTCTATATGGCCCAGGGGGATGCGTTCTATAAAAACATCTCCGAAGCGCGCATCGCACGCCTCGCATTCCTGTCGGGAAAGGCCATCGATCAAGACCCCGCGCCCCAAGGCGCGACGATGGTGAGCCTGGCGCGTGCCGGCTACGACGCCGCTCTTTGGGGCCTCAACGAAGCGCTGCTCGAAATTCCGGAGGAGAGCTACTTCAATGCGCTCTACCTCGAGGCAAACGCCCTCGCGAGCGAGCTCAAGGAGCGCCGCAACTCCCTCCTGCGCGGTCTTATCTTCGTAGGGATCGATCCAGACGAATACAAACCGCTCGACATCAACGACCAGAAGCAGCGCCTGCAGCAGACTGCACAGAACGTCACGCAGCTCGAGGGGCAGGTCGAGAACGTCGTTCGGACGTACCTGTCGAAGAAGACCGACATCGAGACGTCGAACGTTCGAAACGAGCAAGAGCTCGCGAACCAGTCGATCAGCGTCTCGAGCTACCGTGTCGGCACCATCGAGAACCTCGCAGAGCAGCACCGCGCGGCGCTTCAGGCGTCTCTCGAAAAGGTGAACGCGACGCAGGCCGGTTTCGACCGAGAGCGCGCGCGCGTCGAAGCGCTCTTTTCCATGAACCAGCAGACGATGGAGACGAATAACCGTCTGGGCCTGCTCTTAGGCGCGAAGGAGGTCGAGACCATGACCTTCCAGCGCGATCAGGTCGTGCAGCAGGTGAACGATCTCCAGTGGCTCATGAACTGGGAGGTCTCGAAGACGAACCTCGAGCTCCAGGCAGACGGCCTGGACGCGCAGTTCGTGACGATGGACCGCGACACTGCAAAGTCTCGGTTGACGCTCGATCAGCTCGGCAAGCGGGTGGATCAGGCGAACAATCAGATCGCCATCGGCAAGATTAACATCACGAAGCTTCAAGGGGAGATCAACACCCGAGAAGCGCAACGCGGGCCTGTCTTCGAGGCGACGAAGCGAGGCGCGGCGGCGGCGATCTGTGAGGTCGAAGCGAGGCTCCTACGGCTTCGCGACGGCTCCATCGCCGAACCGTTCACATGGAAAGAGGGGGCGGCGCCGAAGACGTGCGCGGACATCGCGCCGGTCGTTCCGGGCCAGGCCGATCTCGACCCCGCGCTCAGCACGAAGGCCGACTACATCAAGGCCCGCTGCGGAATGAAGGACGGCGCAACCCGGGCGCGCATCGAGACGAGCGCCGACCTTCTCCTTTGTGTCGTGGGCACCGACCAGCTGCCTCCCGCGGTGAAAGATAGCGTCGGCGTGTACCTCACCAAGCTCCAGCCGGGGACGACGATTGCCCAATACGCGGCGAGCCACTGCCCGGCCGTGCGCGCCAACTGCGACGGCGCACCGAGCGCCAGCGGCGTGACCTGCGACGACATCTACAAGACGACGAAAGCGGCCTACGCCGAGCGCATGAAGCTCGCACAGCGCAAGATCGACGCCGCGGTTCAGTACAAGGCGACGCTCGTCTCGTACAAATCGTGGCTTATCGCAGAGGTCGCGCTGCTCGCAACGGGCAAGGCCGTCGAAGTGACGACGTGGACCGCCATGCTCGCGGGTCTCGCGGCTGCAAAGTCGGCGGCGAGCGCGATCCCTCACATTTCGATAGGCGCGCTCGCGGGCGCGGCGGGTGGCCCCATCACGCTCGACTTTTCGTTCGAGATGGCGCTCGAGCAGGCAACCAACGCGGAGAGTGCGGCCGAGCAGATCCACCGCGCCGCCATCGAAGCGCAGGACGTTACGAAGTTCGTCTTCGAATACCGCCAGAAGGTCACCGAGCTCGGCAACCAGATCGATCGACTGAGCGCCGAGATCGACGATCTCGCCGTCTCGAAGGATATTCAGAAGTTCGAGACGGCCCAGGCGATCGTCGAAATCACGGGTCGCTCGCTCGATCTCTCGGGCCAGCTGCAGTCAGCCCTCGCCGAGCTTGCTCTCGACAAGGTGGAATGCACAGATCAGACGAACGACCTTAATTCCGAAGTGGTCGGATTGCAGTTTCGGCACGACAGCCTCGTCGCCCAACAGCGCGCGGCGCAGCTTGAAAATGATCTCGTTCAGGGCGCGGTCGACAACTTGAAGCTCGGAATCGTGGGCGAGGGGCTCGGCATCGACAACTCACTTCTGAACATTGCCGACGCCCTGCTCGAAGCGCAGAAGGTTCAAGAGGACATCGACGCCATCGAGGGGAACACGACGCGCGGCATCGTGGGCATTCGCACGCGCACCGACGAGCAGAAGCAGAAGCTCCGGGCCCTCCTTGGACAGCTCAATCAGCAGAGCGACGAGACCACGCGCCTCACGGCGGTGAAGAACACGTTATCGAGCAACATCTTTCACGCGTCGAGCCAGTTGAAAGACGAAGAAATAAGCCACGTCCGCGATCTCCTCGACGGCCAGAAGTCCCATGCGAGCGAGGTGCTCGACCTCCTCGATCACATCGACGACAGCGCCATCGCCAGCGACAGCCTTAAAGCGCAAATGGCCGGCGCCTATCTCAACATGCAGACGGCGATTGGCGTCGAGCGGAAAAACATGCTCGACACGGGCGAGCAGGTTTATACCCAGGTTCGCGACAATAAGACGCAAGAGATCTACCTAAGCAACGAAGAGCTGGTCTCCCAGCTCACCAAAGGCATTCCAGAATTTCTGCAAGAGAAGCGGCGCCTCATGCAGGTCGCGAACTTCGAGCTTGCGCTCCTCTACAACAAGGTGAACGCGCTGCACTCGACGGTGCGCGCTGACGTGGGGATAGGCCTCGCCGGCAACGGGGATGCTCTCGCCTTCGTGCGCACGGGCGACGACCTGACGCGCACCGTGGCAGCCTTCGACAGCACCCTCTTTCGCGACCAAGCCATCGTCCAGGCCGAGACCATTAGTATCGAGATTCCGGGGACGAGCGGGTTCGCCCGAAAGCTCGCGTCGGAGGGGGCCGCCGAGCTCGAGATCACTCCTGCCGCCGATGGAAAGATGGCCGAAAACGGCTATTTCGCGGTCTTCCACGACGTCTTCAAGCAGGCGCGCGCCTACACGATTCTCGATATGAACCTCCTTGTGATGTTCGAGAAAGTCGGCTGCCAGCGGCAGCACTTTCGCCTCTACCACGAGGGGACGGGCTTTCGCTTCTTCGCGCCAGGTGGCGGCGCCGTCGAACCGCTCTTTTTCACGAGCGCAGAGAGGCGCCACGACCCGAAGTATTATGTGAAGGAGAGCGACGTCGACGAATTCCGCAACGCGTGGAACCCCACGTTGAGCCTCTTCGGATTTTGGATGGGGCAGGTTCATCCGAGCTACGACACCGGCGCGCTTTTGCCCCTTCTCGGCACGCCCGCCATTGGGACCTACCGCGTCGAGCTCGACCCCGCCGTCTCCGAAAACCAGACGAGCGCGGGGAATTTGTGCAGTTACGACAATGCGACCTTCCGTCTCATTGTTGCCTATTCGAAGATCACCGCCCCGTGAGAGCGGCAGGCACGAGGATGACGACCATGACGACTCTCGCGAGCCGTATCGCTCACGCTACGAAGAAAAACTGGCGCCTCGGGGCGGTCGGCGTCGCCATTGCGACGCTCGCTCCGGCGCTTTACGCCGCCCCGGCGGAAGAGTTCAAAATAGGAGACGGCATCTTCAAATCAACCCTGGGCGAGTGTGAGGCGATGCAGTCCGATGCCGACGCGGGGGCGGGCGCGCCGTCCGAGAGTCGGCTCAACGCCGGTATTTGCATGTACCAACTCATGAGGACGGGTCAGGATCGCGAAGGTCTCCTCAAGACCATTGGCGCCCTCGAAGACGCGCAGTCCGTGGGGCTCGGTCGCAGCCGGCAGGCAACGGCGAATCTCCTCGAGGGGCTCGCCGCCTGTCGCATCGCGCAGATCGAGCTCCAGCCCGACCTTCCGGCGGACCGCTCGCAGAGCGTTCTCTTCTGCCTCGCGCGCAAGAGCGCACAGGCGAGCTTCGCCGGCGTAAAGCTGCAAGACGTTCGCGTCTCGTATCCGCAGAGCACCGGCGTCACCGCCGACGCGCTCGTCGACGGCGTCGGCACGTGCTACGGCGCGGCGACCGGGCCGCTCAACACCAAGTGGAGCGCAGGGTGCGGAACCTTTGCGACGAGCCCCGACAACGTCGCGGCCGCCGTGAACGAGGTGCATACCAAGATTTACAACGAATACCTGAACGGAGCCTCGGCCCCGCTCACGGCGATGTTCATGCGAAAGAAGACGGTCGCCGAATCGGGGCTCGCGAATGCCGTCGCATCGAAGGCTGCTTTAGTAGCCGATTCGGCGCGTATCGGTGGGGACTACCAGGAGGAAAACGGCGCCTACCAGTCGCTTGCGAACGACCTCACGACGCTCGTCCAGAGCTACCAATCGGCGCTCGTCACGTCGACGGCGGTGCTCAAGTCCTATGACTCTTGGAAGGGTGGCCTCTTTCTTCAGAAGAGCCCGACCGTCGTCGACTACGGGCCAGTCCTCGACACGCGGATCACCGCTCTCACCAACCTTGCGAAGGACTTCGCCGACCCACAGGCCGGGGCGATCTTCGTGTCGAGCGACGCCGTCGCGGCTCTCACGGAGAACGCGGCCGCAGAAGCCAAAGTAAAATCCGACGCGCGCGCCCTCTGCCGCATCTACTACTGCGAGCTCGCGGTGAACGACACCGACTTCGGCAATTCGAGCTTTGCAGACGTCTGCAACTTTCAGAAATCGCCGCTCTGCCCGCAGTGGAATACCAAATTCGACAACGACGCCGGGACGGGCGCCTACACGACGGCAGACTTCTGCCGCGCGGCAGATTTTCCGAGTGAATTTCTTCGCACGGGCATGAGCTGGGACGATTCAGACCGCTGCTGGGCAGGTGCACAATGAGCCGCTTCTCGAGATCGAACAACGTATGGTTCCATTACGCCGCTGCCGTTCTCGGCCTCCTCTCGGCGGCCTCCCTTCCTGCCCTAGGGTGCGCCTCGTCGGGCAGCTCTCTGACGTCGCGCGACCAGACCGAAGCGCAGTCGAGCGCGCTAACGGCGACGTTCGAAGACGGTGGGGGTGCTCCCGGCGACGGCGTCCTGGTCTCCGTCCCGCGCGTTCACGTCGACCCCACGACCCACGAGCCTGCCTACTATGCGCTTCGCATTGGGGCGAATTACCACCCCGTGTACGGCTGTGAGCTCGGCGAGCTGAACGAGGCCATCGAGCAGCCGTTCAATATTCCGAATCAGGTCGACGTCGACTTCCCGGAAGACGGCGAGCCGCGCGGGCGCCTCTCGTGCGGTGACGACCACGACTTCCCCCTCGATTCAACCGAGTTTTGGGCCGCGGACGACGCCACGCGGCCGGGATTTCAGCGGTACTTCTTTCCGACGGGGCACGCCGGCGAATACTACTCGTTCCTCGACGACGTCGACTGCCTCGGGCCGATGAAGAGCAAGCTGTTCAAGCTCGATCTCCGGCTGAGCGACTACTTCTATATGGAGAGCTTCGGTACGCCTCCCGATCTCACAACGGAGGTGAAGCTCCGTTGTGGCGGCCCGGACGCGGCGGCCAACCTCCCCTACCACCTTTACGCCGGGCAGGACTGCACGCTCCCAGGCGTGGTCGGCACCTGCCGCCCAGGGCGGTCGAACCCCAACGCGGCGTATGTGATCGTCGAGTCGAAGGTGAACGGCGCATCGACGTACCTCCCCGTGTACCGCGTGAACGGGCAGCCCGTGAGCGGGGGGACTGCGGGCCTCGCCGCGCTGAAGAAGTGGCTCGATATCCCCGACGACACGCCGCTCTTGGGTCTCCCTGATTTCGTGCGAGAGAGCCGCACGTTTTGGGACCTTTGCCTCCCCGTTCCATCCGTCGAGGGAGGCTTGGATGCAGGCGCCGACGGGGGAGTCCCCGCGGTCTGCGCGCCCCACCACTACCACCACCCGAGCAGCACTTCGGCCCTCGGCGCGCCCGACGCCGCCGCGCCGTTGGGCCCCACGTTGTACCGCACGAAGCTGGAGCTCGAAGCGACCTCCTACCAAGAAGCGGTGGACGACGCCTCGTGGGTCTCGCCCCCCTTCGTCGGCTGCGAGGGGGCGCTCGAAGAGACGTTCGGGCTGCAGCGCGACGTCGTTCCAGTCGACGCCCGCGCCTGGGTGAACGATCAGCTGAAAGCCCTTCAAAAGCCGACCGCGCCCGCACCGCGCTTCCGCTGCCCGCCGCGCCGAAAGGCGGCCGACGGCTCGGACGCGAGCGTCTGCAAAATCGCGCTCGGCGACGCGCAGACCTCCGACCGGCGGCAAGTCGTGTCGCTCCGCACGCACAACGACCGCATCTCCGCGGCCGCCGCCGCGTGCGCGTCGCCGCGCCTCGACGCCCTCGAGATCACGCTCAATTCGCCTGTCGACATCCCACTCTTGCCGCTCGCCGGGGTGAGCTTCGACCGCTTCCGAACTGTGAAAGTCGTCGGCGCAGCAGGCCAGAAGAAGGATCTTCTGTTTCACGAGCAGTGCACCGACGCGAGCCCGTGCCTCCGTACCAACTTTGCGCGCACGCGCACTGTGATGAGCCTCACACCCGACCTGCCGACGCGCGCCCTCACGTTCGACCACGTCGACGTCGGCTACGTCGCCGACAACGCCACGACACCGTCTGACGCCGGCGCACCGTTCTTCGAGCTGACGGCGCTTCTTGTGCGCGCCGAAGGGGCGCCCGGCGATCGCGTGAAGGTCACCTTCGTCGATGCGAGCGCGGGGAAGCGGGACCCTCGCCCCGAGGCTCGCGCGTTCCTAAGCCAGACGCTCGCGGCGACCAACGCCGACGTCTTCGTGGTGCGCTCGGTCGTCGGCGGCACGAGCGATCCTGCGAGCTTCTGGAAGACCGTCCAGGTCACCGATTCGCTCCTCGTTCTCGCAGGCACCGAAGGCGGACGAGGCGCTGCGCGTAGCGACGTCACGGGCGCGGGGGGCGGCCTCCGCTTTAGCGACGGACGGAACGACGTGCTTGCCGTGAACGCCCTCGTGCAAGGGCCGATCGTCTCGAACGCCATAAGCCGGAGCGTCTTCGTCGACACCACGTTGCAACGGTCGCCGAACAAGGAGGCCTTTCACTTCGTCGGCTCCGACACCGCCGGCGTGCCCGCGGGATTCCACGCCTTTTTCCAGGGCAACTCCCGCGTCACGCAGATGCAGCACCTGGCGGTCGCACCCAGCGCCAGCGCCTTCGTCGTGTTCGACAGCACCGTGCTCCCGACGATGCAAATGGCCGGCTCCGTGACGTACTTCGACGACGACGGCGTCCTCGCGCTCCCCACGCCGACGCTCGTGAGGGACGGGACCAAGTTCTGCAGCCCCCAGGGGCACGGCACGCTGCGGCTACTCGACCCCGCGCTCCCCGCCAGCCAGCCGCCGCTCTCCCAGCTCGTATGCAAGCCCGGCCTGTGAGGCGCGCCCTTCCTACCCATGTTTGTCCGAGGCACGAGATCCTATGAAGAAGCTTACGAAGGGTGCGTTGGTAGGTGTTATGTTGGTAGGCGCGCTGGGCGCGCTTGGACTTGCGCGCCTGCACGCGCCGAATGCGGCGAGCTATCTCCACGGTTCGGAACGAACGGGGATACCCGTTTCGGTCTTCGTACGGGTGGGCGACCAGGCGTCGTCCTACGCCGTGCCGAACGTTCTCGAGCTCGCAGGGCAGCTGGTAGACCGCCTCGCGATCGACGTCCACGTGCTCCCGTCCAACGGCGCGCGTGACAAGGGCGACGACGCGCTCGCCCTATGCGCCGCGGCGCAGGGGGGGACCGGGGCGCTGCGCTTCCTGGCGTGCCGCCAGGGGTCACCGCAAGGCAATGACGATTGGGCTGCATGCGCAGACGCGGCGGCCCTCGAGAGGCGCGCGCTCGGCGAATGTGCGAACGGCGCTCTCGGCAAAGAGCTGGCGGCGAAGGCGATCGCTGCCGCGGCCGAGCGCGGCGTCACCGAGACACCCGCATTCGTGATTGGCAAGAAGGCCCCCGTCCTCGAGCTCACGCGAGCCGCGCTCAAGCGCGCGGCGTGCGACGCCGTCACGCCGGTGCCGGTGATCTGCAGCGCAGCTTCTGCGAACGCAGCCGTTGGATTTCCAATCGTCGTCTTAACCGACGCGCGGTGCGCCGACTGCCGTGCGCCGTTCTGGTTCCGCCGCATGCAAATGCTCTTTCCGGCGGCCGACGTTCGCGTCGTCGACGTTCAGAGCGCCGCCGGGCGCGCGCAATACGACGCGCTCTCAGCCGGACTCTTGCCCGCCGTCGCGTTCGATGCGCGCGTTGCGAACGACCCAAATTTCGCGCGCGTTCGGCGCGAGCTCGTGAAAAGCGCGGACGGGTACTTCCTCGCGCCCGCGACCGTTCACCCGGCGTTCGATCCTACGAAGGGGTGATGCGCTGCTAAGGCACGAAGGCGCGGAAGGCGGCCCAATCCCCATTTGGGCGGAGGCGCCGCATCTCGCGCTGACCGGCGGCGAGCGCAGCGGCGGCATCCCAGCTTGCGCCGGGCGCGAGCGACGCGACGCTCGCGCGCGTGAGGATGGCGGCGTCGCCGTCGCGCACGGGGCGCGTCGGTGCGATCACGCTGCGAGCGCCCGCGACGAGAAACGCCTGCGCAATACCAAGCCCCGGAGCCGGCGCCGTCGACTCTGCTTTCCCCGCCTCGCAGGCCGCGAGCAGAATCTCGGGCGGCACGTTCGGCATCGCGAGAACGTCGCCTGCCGTGATGCTCACGTGGCGCGCGAGCACGAGCGCGCTGTCGAGCCCCTCGCTCCCTGCGTGCACACCGTGCCCCGAAAAGAAGAACATGCGCGACGTCGCGAAGCCGCGCTGGAGCTCTTCGCGCGTCGCGTCTCGCCCCATGAGGCGAATCACGGGGGGGCGGCGACCGCTCTCGAGGAGCGCGCTGATGGCCTCGCCGTCTTTCCACGCGGCGGGGAGATCGCTCGTGGGGTCGGCCACGACCAACGCTCCGACGCGCGTCGGCTCGGCTTCTGCGGCGAACGCGTCGCTCCCAATGGCAAATTCGATGTCGTGGGTGGTGACGAGCGGCGCGCCAGCGAACGGCAGCGCGTGGAGATCGATCGCCCCCGCGGCGCCGTAGGGGAGAAATTGTACGCGAGGAGCGGCGGCGAGCAGGTCGGCGAAGGGGGCGAAGAGCTGCGCGGCGAGCGCCTCCGGTGCCGCGCCTTCGTGAAAGTCGTCGATGCGCGCCGCGCGAAGCGTCGCGCCGTACACGGCGATCCCGGCCCACCCGTGGGGCAGCGGATGGTACGCGAGAACGAGCGTGCCGGGCTGCGCGTGCGAGGGCAACGGCGCCCGCGCCACGCGCCCCATTCGGAGGGCGGCGAGGGCTGCGTCGAGCGAGCCGCGAAGGCGTGCGTGGGCGTCGGTGCGCGCCGCGCGCGCGCTCTCGGCTGACTGGCGGGAGAGCGTGTCGTCGCGCGACGCGAGGTCGTCGAGTTCGGCGCGCTCGCGCCGATAGGTCAAGATGGCCTCCTCCCAGCGCGCGCGGTCGGGCCCCTCGAGGGTTGCGAGGTGGCGCGCGGCGGCGAGCGATGCGATGACCCGCCGCTGCGACCCACGCATGGCCGCGAGCGCCGACGCCGTGTCGCCGAGGCGGAGCAGCAGGTCGACACGGGCGCGCGCGGTGGCGGAGCGGTCTGCGAGAAACGTCCCCCGCCCTTCGCCGAGCGGCACGGCGACGACGAGATCGTCCAAGATCTCTTCGGCCGACGAATACGCATCCGCCGCGGGGCGAAGCTCGCCGAGCGCTTCGAGGGCCGATGCGCGGCCCACGACGGCGGACCACTCGATCGCGCGGCGGAACTCCGCGTGGGCAATACGCTGCTCTTCCTCGAACGCGCGGAGCGCGCGCCGCGGATCGCCTTCGGCCATGGCGAGCGTGCCGTCGGCGTGAAGCATCCCCGCTCCGAGATCGGCCTTCGCGTCCGGAGCCAGCGCGCGCGCCCTCTCCAAGCATCGACGCCCCTCCGTAGCCTTGCCGGCCTGCGCGAGCGCTGTCGCAAGCTCGGCGAGAACGCCCGCCGTCCGGTACGTCTCCGCGCAGTCGAGATCGGCCGCTTCTTGCAGCAGCCGCACCGCATCGGCCCGCGCGTCCGCGTCGGCCACGGCGTCGCCGGTGGATTGCAGCGAGAGCAGCTCGCTGAACGCGATGTTGTACTTCGTGACGAGCCGTAGGCACGACGGCGTTTGGGCGTCTTCCGTGCGATCGATCGCGCGGAGGATCTCGAGCGCTTCGGCGTGGCGACCGACCTGCCCGAGCTCCATCGCCATCGTCTCGCGCGCACCCCGCGCCGCGTCCGAGTGACCGAGGCGCTCCGCCTTTTCGATGGCCTCTTCGAGGGCCGGCAGCGCGCGCCTCGGATTGCCCGTGCTGCTCGAAAGAAGCGCGCGGTGGTACGACGCGAGCGCTTCGCCGTCCGGGTAGCCCGACAGCGATCCGGCGATGGCGTCGAGCACCGTGCGTGCGTCCGCGACGCGGTGCTGGCGCTCGCTCAAGAGGTACGCGAGGGCGAACGAATCGTCGGCCGCGTCCGAAAGCAGTCCGTTGGCGAGCGCGAAAGCTACCGACTCGCGGAACGCCCCCTCCGCCGCGGCGGCCTTCCCCTGCGCCATCCACACGCGTGACTTCACGAAGAGCACGCGCTGCGTATCCATGACCCCGGCGCCCTTCGCCTCGATCTCCACGGCGCGCGCGAGCGCTTCGTCGAGCTTGCCTGCGCGAAAGAGCGCCCGTACCTCTTCGAACCACGCGGGCGTATCGAGAGGCGTCACCGCGAGCGCGAAGGTCGACGACTCCCCGCGCGTCCGCACGTGAACTTCGAGGCGCGTCGCGCCCATCGGAACGGTCGTCGCGAAGCGCACGCCTCCGCGCACGGGCGTCGTCGATGCGGCCGAAACAGGCGTGCCCGCAACGTCGACCGCCACGAGAGATCCGAAGTCGGCGGGGAGCCACAGGCGTATCTCGCGCGTCGCCTTGAGCTCGCAGACGGGGCCCACGCGCACGCGCGCGCACCCGGAGAACAGCACCGCCATCGCAGGCGACGGCGTCGCGTCGCGCGCCCGCCGACCGCGCCGTGCGACGAGCGCGCCGGTGACCACGAGGGCGAGCGCGA
>JANXMC010000805.1 GCA_025354825.1 Myxococcales bacterium | reverse complement strand
ACGTTGCCGGGTCGCCAGACGTCCAAGGTCGCCACCTTCGTTCACTTGAAGCTCGGTCAATCCATCGTGCTGTCGGGCATTCGAACAAGCTCGGCGACGCATTCGGTCACGGGCATTCCCCTCCTTAGTCAGATCCCCGTTCTCGGCGTCCTCTTCGGTGGGCACACGAACAGCGAAACGGAGATTGAGGGGGCAATCTTCATCATCCCGAGCATCGTCGAGGCGTCGCCCCGGCGGGCCCACGACATCGTCGAAAGCGCGATGCGACAGTTCGACGACTACAGCGGATCCATCAAGGCGGTCGATTCGTACCCCAAGATGCCTCCCAGCTACCCATGAGCGGGGTATATCAAAGATGCTAATCCCCATTCGCGTATCCCGAAATCAGGGCGCGGTCACGACGCGAACCATCGCCGCGCCCGCCGTGGTGTTCGCGGGGAGGAGCGCAGAGTGTAGTATTCGCCTCGAAGACGACCTCGTGTCTCGTACGCACGCGCGCTTCGTTCTCGGTGCCGCGTCGTTCATTGTCGAAGATCTCTCGGCGAACGGCATCGGGCTCGGGGGGGACGACGTACTTCGGCGCGACAAGCGAGAGCTCGTCTACGGGAGCTCTGTGCGCATCGGCCCCTACGCCTTAACCGTCGGCGAGACAGAAGCCGTCGCCACGCCAAGCCCCCCACGCGCATCCCCCGTCGATACCGTCGCGTTCCGACGTCGCGTTCACCTCGAGCTTCTCCGCAATTTGGATCTCGCAAAGATCGACGCCTCGCGCGTCGACGACCCCTCGCTTCGACCGCGCGTTCTCACGGCTCTCCGCCGTATCGTGAAGGAGCTCGAGAGCGAGCTTCCGGCCAACGTTTCGCGGGACGCCCTCGTGGGAGAGCTCGTCGAGGAAGCACTCGGGCTAGGGCCGCTCGAGCCCCTGCTCGCCGACGAGTCAGTGACGGAAATCATGGTCGTCGACCCGTCGACGATTTACGTTGAGCGCAACGGCCGTCTCGAGCTCGCGAACGCCGTCTTCACGGACGACGAGCGCGTTCGCGCCGTTGTCGAGAGAATCGTGACGCCGCTCGGGCGCCGCATCGACGAATCCCAACCTCTCGTCGACGCGCGACTGCGCGACGGCTCTCGAGTGAATGCGGTGATTCGTCCCCTCGCGCTTCGAGGAACGTGCATCACCATTCGGAAGTTCCCAAAGCGACGGTTGACGGTCGCAGATCTCCTTCGGATTGGCTCCCTCACAGCTCGTATGGGGACGTTTCTCGAACGGTGCGTGAAGGCGAAGAAGAACATTCTCATCTCCGGCGGCACCGGAAGCGGCAAGACGACGCTCCTCAATGTGCTGTCCGCAGCGATCCCGCAGGACGAGCGCATCGTGACGATCGAGGACGCCGCGGAGCTCCAGCTTCATCAGCCCCATGTGGTCTCCCTCGAGACGAAGCCCGCCAATATGGAAGGGAAAGGGGCGTTCACGATCCGCGAGCTCGTACGCAATGCGCTCCGCATGCGGCCCGACAGGATTGTGGTCGGCGAATGCCGCGGCGGCGAGGCACTCGACATGCTCCAGGCGATGAACACTGGGCACGATGGGTCGCTCACCACAATTCACGCGAACTCTCCGGCCGAAGCCCTCGGTCGGCTCGAGACGTTGACGCTGATGGCAGGGCTCGATCTCCCATCGCGAGCGATCCGTGAGCAGATCGCCCGCTGCATTCACATCATCGTGCAGCAGGTTCGTATGGGGGACGGCTCACGAAAGATCACCCATATTTCCGAAGTCGGAGAGCTCGAACCGTCAGGGACGTTCGAGGTGCGTACAATCTTCGAATACGAGCGCGACGGTATCGACGCCTCGGGCGCCGTTACGGGAGATTTTCACGCGACGGGCTACCTTCCGAGCTTCGTCGACGAGCTTCTCGTGCGGGGCCTCGTGACCCGAGGCCAACGATGCGTGTAGCCCCTTCCCTCTCCGCGCTGGTCAGAGGCGTCTCGTTCCCACGGGAGGCGTACGAGATGGCCGGCCTCACCTTTCTCTGGATTGGCATCGCCTCGTTCGTCTATTTGGCGGCCATTGACAGTCGAGGCCTACTTCGACGAAGCGTCGCGGCGTACGAGCGGAGCCTGGACGTACAGCTGCGAAGCGTGTTCTCGAAAACCAGCGGCGGGACGGTCGTGTGGGCGCAGCTTGCGACGGCTCTCGCGCTCGCGACTGCGTACGCCTTTGTTCAGAAAGGTGCGTTCGCGTGGGGAGCCGCCGCAACTTTGATCGCGCCGCCACTCGTGGTGCGCCTTCGCGTCCTTCGAAGGCGCCGCACATTGGACGGTCAAGTCCACGGCTTCGCGCTCGCGCTGGCGAATGGGTTGAAAACTACGGCCAGCATAGGCGATGCGGTCTGGGTGACCGTCGGCATCACGACGAAACCGCTCCGTGAAGAGCTCGACGTGGCGCTGAAGCAAGTACGCATCGGCAGCACGCTCGACGACGCCCTGCTGGCGATGTCGGAGCGCGCCCAGTGCAGGGCCCTCGACGTCGTCGTTTCGGCGCTGCTCATTGGGCGCCAAACCGGAGGCGACCTGCCTCGCATCCTCGAAGGGACGGCGTCGTCCCTCAGGGAAATGAAGCGGCTCGAGGAGCTGACCGACAGGGTCACCGCGAGCTCGAAGCAGTCGCTGCTAATCTCGGCCGCGATCACCGCTGGATTGGCCATTGTCGTGCCGCAGGTTTTGCCGGGCTTCTTCGACCCGCTCCGGGACACGTTGAAGGGTCAGCTCATCGCCATTCAATGTGTCGTCGCGTACGTCTTCGCGCTCTACCTCGGCTACCGCTTCACCCGGACGGATGTGTGAGATGCCGATTCCGCAGATCCACTACCCATCGTTGCGATGGCTCTTGGTAGGGGCCGCATTCATCGCCACGGCGTGCCTCGTCTATTGGCTCGCCGCGAGACCGACGCGCCCCACGTCACGGCTCGGAATGCGGGGGATGAAGCGTCAGCAGTCGCTTCTCAGGCGACCCCTTTGGGCATCCATGGAGCCGCTCGTGCGGTGGCTCGGGGTTCACATCAGTGGTGTCCTGAGCTCGTCCTCGCGATCCGCTCTCGACGCGCAGCTGACCTATGCCGGTGACTATTTGGGTATGACGCCCGACGAGTATCTCGCATGCATGCTGCTCGGGGGTGGGATCGGGACGATGGTGGGGGGGGTCGCCTCCTGGCTCGTTGCCGGCCGCATGGCGTTTCTCCTCTTCCCCGTCGCGATCGCCCTCGGAGCAATCGTCCCCTATCTCGTCGTCGACGGCGCGCGGGTCGAGCGCTTTAAGGCAATCAGCCGCGGCCTCCCCTACGCGGTCGATCTCATGGCACTCTCGATGAGCGCGGGTTTGGACTTCCCTGCCTCGATTCAGCAAGTGGTCGAGAAAGCAAAGGCAAACGAGGCGCTCCGCGAGGAGCTTGCCTACGTGCTGCAGCAGCTCCAATTGGGCAGAACACGCTCTCAGGCGCTGCGGGAGCTCGCAGCGCGCGTGCCCCTCGAGAGCGTCCGAGAGTTCGCCCAATCGCTCGTGCAGGCGGAGGAGCGAGGAAACCCCGTTGCGGCCGTCCTCGAGGTTCAAGCGGCCATGGCGCGCTCTCGGCGATCCAACCAGGCAGAGAAGGCGGCGACCGACATGCGCGCGAAGATGGTTCTTCCGACGATGATGCTCATCGCCGTCGGCCTACTTTTGATCGCCATCCCTTCGGGAATGATGCTCGAGAAGTTTAGTGGGGGCATTGGCAAATGACGATCACCCAGTACGGCTTGCGCTTTCGAGTTCGCCACGCGGACGGCCGAAGCGAGACCCTTCTCGTCGATGCCGAGCGCGCGCTCGTAGGGAGCGCTCCGTTTTGTGAGGTCCGGCTTCCGTCGGACGTCGCGGAGGCCGAGCATCTCGAAGTCGTCACAAGCGATGGGTTGGTCCATCTCACCTCGCGCGCAACGCAGGCGCGCGCACGCTTAGATGGCATCGAGGTCACGTCGTGTCTCTGGGGGTCGGGGCAGATTTTGCGGATCGGCGCCGCGACCTTGCGGGTGGAGGTCGTTGACCTCGCGCCGGCGAAAAAAGGGGTTTCCCCGCTCTGGTTGCTCGCTCTCATCCCCATTGCGGCGCTCGTCACGACGCTCGCCTACGCGGCGCGCCCGAACGTCGTGGAGACGAGCATACCAACGCCGCCAGCACTCTTCGCCGAGACCGAAACCGGCTGCCCCGTCGCCGATGCCGAGCAGGCCGCGCCCCTTGCGGAAGCGCGCTTACGAAGCGCCCTCAGCAAGCGAGAGCGACGCCCCTTCGCGCCCCGAGAAGGAGTAGATGCCGTCGCGCTCTTCGAGGCCGCGGCGAGCTGCTTCGCGGTCGCGGGGAACGCAGACGAGCAACGGGACGCGACCGAAAGGGCGGGATCGCTGAGGGTGCGCATCGAAGAGGAATACCAAGTAAGGCGCGTACGCCTGGAGCACGCATTCCGAGTGGCCGACCCCGTGGCGGCGAAGCGTGAGCTTTCCGTTTTGCTTCCTCTTACGAGCGGCTTGCAGAGCCCCTACGTCGAGTGGATGGCGTCCCTCAGTCGCGATGCCGACTTGGCGATCGAGCAACGCTCCCAAACGAGGCTATAGCGATGATCCGTCCATTCGTCCGCGCCGCCGTGGTGGCTGCTGCGCTCACCGCCGTGGCGTGTGCGCCCCGTGCGGGCGTCAGGCATGGTCTGACGCCGTCGATAGCGCCGCGAGAAGATCGTGACCCCGCGGTGCTGCTCGAGGCCGGCCGCGCGTACGCGGACGAAGGCGACCTCGTGCGCGCCGAGCAGTATCTCGCTGCGGCCATTGCGCACGGAGCGGACGAGCGCGTCGTCGTCCCGCTCCTCCTGCGCGTCTGCATCGCCTCTCGGCATTACCGCCTCGGCGTGGAATATGCCGAGGTGGCCCTCGCACGTAACCCCGAGTCGTCGCGCCTTCGCTTCCTGACGGGCGCGCTGTACGTGGCGACCGGGGACACCGCACGTGCCCGACCTCACCTCGAACGCGCCGCCCGCGAGCGTTCGGGAGACGCAGAGCTCCAGTTCGAAGTGGGAGTCGTCTTTCGGGATGAGATGAGCGACGTGGTGAACGCCGATCTCTACTTCCGCGAGTACCTCCGTCTCGCTCCCGCCGGAGAGCATGCGCAGGAGGCCCGATCCTCCCTAATGGAGCGAATCGAATGATTCCCGACCACGTATTCGAAGAGAGCCTGCTCGACTTCTTCGCGCCCGTGCGCCCGTTTCTCGACGACCCGACCGTCACAGAAGTCATGATCAACGGTCCGGGCGTAATTTATATCGAACGCCGCGGGCGTATCGAGCGGTCCGACGCGGTCTTCCCGAATGTGAGGTCGCTCTATGCGGCCCTTCGCAATGCTGCGCAGTTCGTCGGCAAGCATGTCGATGCCGAGCGCCCGCTGCTGGAAGGGCGCCTTCCCGACGGCTCTCGACTGGCGGCCGTCTTGCCCCCGGCGGGCCCGGGCGGGCCCTACGTTTCCATCCGAAGATTCTTCCGCGAGAAGCTCACGGTCGAGAAGCTCATCGCCTTTGAAACCCTCACGTTCGACGCTGCAGCGCTCATCGAGACGCTGGTCGCGTGCAAGCAAAACGTCGTGATCGCCGGAGGCACGGCGAGCGGCAAGACATCGCTCCTCAACGTCGTCTCGTCGTTCATCCCCGCCGACGAGCGCGTGGTCGTCATCGAGGACTCGCAAGAGCTCCAGCTCGCGCGTGAGCATGTCGTCACGCTCGAAGCGAGACCGGCCGACGCAAGAGGGCGAGGCGAAGTCAGCATTCGTCAGCTCTTTCGAATCACACTTCGTATGCGCCCCGATCGAATCGTGGTGGGAGAAATCCGCGGTGGCGAAGCGCTCGACTTGATTCAGGCGATGACGAGCGGCCACGGTGGGTCGCTCACGACTCTCCACGCGACGTATCCGCGCGACGTCCTGTCACGCCTCGAGACGATGGCGATGATGAGCGATGTTGGCATCCCGCTCCTGGCGCTCCGGGCGCAGGTGGCGTCGGCCATCAACGTCGTCGTGCAGGTGGCCCGCTTCCGAGATGGGACACGCAAAGTGACTCATATCTCCGAGATCGCCGGCTTCGATTTGGCAACGGGCACGTACGCGATTCGCGACCTGTTCGCCCGGAAGGTCTCCGGAATCGACGCAGACGGCAAGGTGCTCAGCGAGTTGAGCGCGACGGGTCTCTTGCCCGGTAGTACCGAGGCG
>JANXMC010000799.1 GCA_025354825.1 Myxococcales bacterium | reverse complement strand
GGCGCGCCCGGCGGCGGACCACGGCCGGGCAAATTGGGGTAAGAGGCGCGGGATGAACGCCTGGTCTTGTGCGCGCCGCATCGTGTCGAGCGCGGCGCTTTCGGCGCTGCTCGCGTGCGGCGACGACGCGTCGAACGGTGCGCCGAAGGACGCCGGCGCATCGAGCGTCCTCGACGTGGGCCTCGCACCCCCACGCGACGCAGGCGTCGACGCGGCGCTGCCCGTCGACGACGCGGGCGACGCGTCGGTGAGCGCCGGCGACGCAGCCGCGCCCGATCCGCGGTTCGCCACGAGCGTCGTCTCCGTGACCTACGGCGGCTGCGCCGGCTTTGGGCAAGCGGCGATGCCGCGCGTCGTCCTCGGGCCGCCCGTCGGCGGGGGCACAGGCCAAGGCGGCCTCGACGTCGTCTCCCTCGGCCAAGGCGGCGAAATCGTGCTTCGCGTCGGCGCGACGGGCATCGTCAACGGCCCCGGCGCCGACTTCATCGTCTTCGAGAACGCGTTCAACCTCGGCGGCGACCCCACGCGCCCCTTCGCCGAGCCCGGCGAGGTCAGCGTCAGCGACGACGGCGTCACGTGGCGCACGTTCCCGTGCACCGCGACGGGCTACCCCTACGGCAGCTGCGCCGGCTGGCACCCGACGCTTTCGTCGCCGACGAACGGCGTCTCCCCGGTCGACCCCGCCACGTCCGGCGGCGACGCGTTCGACCTCGCCGACCTCGGCGTGGCGCGCGCGCGCTTCGTTCGCATTCGCGACGTCGGCAGCGTCGCCTGCTCCGACGCAGACGCCGGCGGCGCGGTCTCGACCACAAACGGTTTCGACCTCGACGCCGTCGCGGTCGTCAACGCCGGCACGAACTAGGACCGCGCAGAACGCCGCCCCGAACGCTCGCATCAGACCCGGCACCCCCCGATGTCCGTGACGCGCATTCTCGTCGCCCTCTCCATCATCGTCACGCTGACGGGGGGCCTTCACTACTACCTCTGGTCTCGCCTCGTGCGCGACGCCGCGCTCCCGCAGCCTTGGTTCCGCATCGCAACGGGGGCGCTCATCGCCCTCGCGCTCATCATGCCGGCCACGATGATCGCCGTTCGCTTCCTACCGCGGAGCGTCGCGTCGATCCCCGCGTGGATCGCGTTCCCGTGGATGGGGATCATGTTCTTCCTTGTGGTGTCGCTCGCGGCGTTCGACCTCGCGCGCGTCGTCGGCAATGCCTTCGCCGGCCCGCCTGCGGATGCCGAGCGGCGGCAGGTCGTCGCGCGCGTCTTCGCGGGGCTCGTGACCGCGGTCGCAGGCTCGCTCTCGGTCGCCGCGCTCACGTCGGGGCTCGGCCCGGTCGCCATCAAGAAGGTCCGCGTTCCGCTCGCGCGCCTGCCCAAAGCGCTCGACGGGTTCCGCATCGTGCAGCTCACCGACATTCACGTCGGCCCGACCATCGGCAAAGCGTTCATCGACGACCTCGTGGCCCGCACGAACGCGCTCACGCCCGACCTCATCGTCATCACGGGCGATCTCGTCGACGGCAGCGTCCACGAGCTTCGTGAGCACGTCGCGCCCCTCGCGAACCTGCGCGCGAAGCACGGCGTCTTCTTCGTGACCGGAAATCACGAGTACTACTCCGACGCCGTCGCGTGGGTTGCGCACCTTGGAAGCCTCGGCATTCGCGTCCTCCGTAACGAGCGCGTCGCGGTCGCAGGCAGCCGCGACGGCGACGGCGGCTTCGACCTCGCCGGCGTCGACGACGCGACGGCCCACGGCTTCGGTATCGGCCACGGCACAGACGTCGCGGCTGCTGCGGCCGGTCGCGACCCCGCGCGTCTCTTGGTGTTGCTCGCACACCAACCCAAAGCCGTCTTCGAAGCCGCGAAGGCGGGCGTCGACCTCCAACTCTCGGGCCACACCCACGGCGGCCAGCTCTGGCCCTTCGGCTACTTCGTGCCGCTCCAGCAGCCCTACAACGCGGGGCTCTTCGACCACGAAGGGACCAAAATCTACGTGAGCCGCGGCACCGGCTACTGGGGCCCTCCAATGCGCCTCGGCGCTCCGGCCGAGATCACGGAGCTTTCCCTCGTCGCCGTTTGAGCGAGATCGAGGCCGGTGCTGGGTAGGGCCCTCAGCGCACGTGTCCCGAAGGGTGGTTGAATCGTGCGCTAGGGAACGACGTAATTTCAGATCTGAAGGGGCTCACGCGAGGCCGCACGCCCAAGTGCCCGTCGTGCCTCCGTTTGCTCATGGCACGTCAGCTGCATTCACCGAGTCCTGCGTTCGAAGCCCCCCCCGGCCTCGAACGCCTTTTAGTTTTGTGGCTCCGCGTTTCCAGCGTCGAGCCTCCGCCGCCGCCACCGCGCGCCCACGGCCGCCACCGCCAGCGTGAAAAGAGCCGCGAGCGCGGGCACGTTCGCCGGCAGGGGCGCGGACGCGACCGCGCAGCCGCCGCTGTCCGCTGCCGCGGGAAGCGTCGCGGTCGACCCGGGCTCGAGGGTCGGCGTGGCGCCGGCCTCTTTGAAGGCGCCCAAGATGAGCGCCTTGAACGGCGTGGTCGCGGTGTACAGGTTTCGCGTCTTCGCGCCGAGACACGCCGCCGGCACGTCGCTCCCGCCGTTGCCGCCGCGCGAGACCACGCCGATGACGGCGCCCGTGTTCGTGTCGAGGGCCGGGCCGCCGCTGTCGCCTTCGCACGGCGCCTCGCCGATTTCGAACTCGTGGGTCGAGACCGCCGTGGTCGACGGCGAGCCCTTTTCGGGCCCAGTGCGGACGATTGGAATCGCCGACCGCTGCATCCGCGCGCCGTCCGTCCCCGCCGCAACGAGGCCGTAGCCCACGGCCGTGAACGTGTCGCCGACGTCGATCGTGCCGTCGAGGCGGAGCGCCGCGACCTTGGCGTTGGGCACGGCCGACGACAGAACGATGAGCGCGATGTCGTTCGAACAGAGCCCCTTCGAGCCGTTCGAGATGATTTTCTTCGCGACGATCCCCTTGGTCGTGATCGTCGCATCGCCCGGAGGCCCCTGGGACCCCGTGTAGACCCGCACTTGCGCGGCCGGATAGTCGCCCATCAACGTGAGCTGGCCCGAAACGAGCGCGCCGTTCTCATCGCAGGCGAAGCCGTTCGGCCCTTGGGTGATCTCGGCGACGCAGTGGCGTGCGGTGAGCACGAGATTGGGCGCGATGAGCGTGCCGCTGCACGCGTTGTAGGCGCCTTGGGACACGAAGCTCGCGATGTAGACCACAGCGTCTTGCGACGCGGGCGACGCCGTCCCGGCGATGATGGGGCTCGCGACGCTCGCCGTGGCCTCCGGGCCGGGCGGTTGTGACGGTTGACCATTAGGCAACCCCGCGTCGGCGCCGCAGCCGCCGATACAGACGCCGACCGACACTGCGCCCAAAAGCCCGCGACCCCGCGTTCCAAGAATAAGCATGAGCCCGCAGTATAGCGAGCGAGCGCACGTCGGCGATGGACGCCGTCTTGTCCATCTGCACGCCGTCTCCGCGTTCGAGCGCCGCCCACGCCGCCCGCGTTTCGCGCTAGGCGTGGCGCATGAGCCTCGACGCGTCTTCTCGCCCTTCTGAACCCTTTGGAACCAACCCTTACGCCCCGCCCGGCGTGTACGCACGCTCCGGAGGCGACGCGACCCACCGAGTCGACCTCGAGGCCACGTCCGTGGCGTGGGCGACGACCTATTACGTCGCTGCGGCCCTCACGATCTTGGGCTCGCTCCTCACGGTCGTGATGCCCGACGTGCCGCTTCTTCTGCTCGTGCCCCTCTTCGCCGGATTCGTAGGGTCGATCGTTGGCATTTTCTGGCTCGGACGAGCGTGGGCGCAGCTTCCCTACGAGCGCCGGAAGTTCAATGGCGCGCCCCTCACGCCGCTGGGAATCACCGGCCGGATGTTCGTGCCGGTCTACAATCTCTATTGGATCTTCGTCGCCCCGCGCGCGCTCTGTTTCGAGCTCGAAGACGAGCTTCGTCAGCGCAACTTCGAGATGCCGATGCTCAGCGGCATCGCCATGACGGCATCAATCGCACAGCTCGTCGCGCAGGCCGTGAGCCGGTTCGCGGGCGAGCCGGCACTGACGGCGCTCGCAACGGCGGCGCCGGCTGT
Organism: Myxococcales bacterium; assembly: GCA_025354825.1. GTDB lineage: Bacteria > Myxococcota_A > Polyangia > Polyangiales > Polyangiaceae > JANXMC01. The sequence continues at coordinate 3,293 of JANXMC010000799.1, read as the reverse complement.
CTTCTGGATTACGCTCGTCATGCAAACCGAGCGGCGCTTGGCCATGCTCCGGTCGCTTCCTCCGGCCCGTTAAGCGCCGAATTCGTGGGGTAGGGCGTCGCACTCGTCGACGCCGCAGCTTGAAAACAGGGCGCCGGTCGGGCAGGGTGCGCTCCCCGCCATGCTCGATATCGCCTTCATTCGCCAGAACGCCGACACGGTTCGCGCTGCCATCAAGAACAAGCGGTGCGACGTCGATCTCGACGCGCTCCTCGACGCCGATCGCGCCCGCCGCGACGGCATCGTCGTTGTCGATGCGAAGCGCGCGCGCAAAAATCAGATCGCGTCGCTGATCCCAAAGGCGACGAAGGAAGAGCGTCCGACGCTCATCGAAGAAGCGAAGACGATCCGCACCGACATCGAGAAGCTCGAGCCCGAGCTCGCCGCCGTCGTGAAGACGTTCGACGACTTGATGCTGCGAATCCCGTCCATCCCGCGCCCCGAAGTGCCGATCGGCGCCGTCGAGGCGGACAACGTCGAAGTTCGCAAAGTCGGCACGCCGCGCACGTTCGACTTCACGCCAAAAGACCACGTCGAGCTGTGCACGCACCTCGGTCTCGTGAACTGGGAAGGGCCGCGCAAGTTCGCGGGCGGGCGCTCCTACGCGCTCATCGGAATGGGGGCGCTCCTCGAGTTGGCCGTCACGCGGATGGCGGTCGATCTTCTCATGGCGCGCGGCCTCACGCTGGTGACGCCGCCGGTGATGGTTCGCGAGCGCGCGCTCACGGGGACGGGCTTTTTCCCGGGCGGTCGCGAAGAGGCGTACGCGATGGAGGCCGACGAGCTGTTCCTCGTCGGTACGAGCGAAGTGCCGCTGGTGTCGCTCCACGCCGACGACATTTTGGAGGAGAGCGCGCTGCCGATTCGCTACGCAGGTTTGAGCCAGTGCTTCCGCCGCGAGGCCGGTGCAAGCGGCAAAGATACGAAGGGTCTCTACCGCGTTCACCAGTTCACGAAGGTCGAGCAGGTGATCTTCGGCCTCCCTGACGAAGAGGCCGCCGAGAAGGAGCACTACGCGCTTCTCGCGAACGCGGAGTCTCTCCTCGAGAAGCTCGAAATTCCGTACCGCGTCGCGCTCGCGTGCACGGGCGAGATGGGCATCGGCGTCACGCGGAAGCACGAAGTCGAATCGTGGATGCCGGGGCGTAATGCCTATTCCGAAACGCACTCGTGCTCGACGATGGGTGAATTTCAGGCCCGCCGCTCGAACATCCGCGTGCGCAAGGCCGATGGGTCGCTCGGCTTCGTCTACACGCTCAACAACACCGCCGTCGCGAGCCCCCGGATTCTGATTCCGATCCTCGAAAACCACCAGAACGCCGACGGCTCGGTGACGCTGCCGAAGGCGCTCGTGCCGTACATGAACGGCATCGAGAAGCTCACGCCGCGCTGACGCGCGTTCGGTTGGCCGTGGCGCCCGCGTTCACCGATCGCCATTCGGCGATCCGTTGACGCTGGCGCTCGAGCCGTTTGACGAAGCGCGCGTCGACGTAGCGCGCGACCGTGTCGTGGGACGCGATCCCGACTGTCGTGCGCGATGCGCGATCGAGGGCGTGGGCGAAGTCTCGGGCGGTCGCGAACCGCGCGTCCCGATGAAACGCGAGGGCCTTGAGGCAGACGGCGGCGATGCCGCTCGGGACGGCGTGGTCGTCGAGCACACGGGCTGCCAGCTCGGCGCCGCGGGCGGCGGCTTCGACGATCTCGTTCGCGCTTGCGCCGCCGTAAAGAGCCGTGCCCGTGAGAAGCTCGAAAAGGAGAATCCCGGCGGCGAAAATGTCGACGCGGCCATCGAGTCGCTCGCCGCGCGCCTGCTCGGGTGCGAGGTAGCGGGCGGTCCCTTCGATGCGCGTGCGGTCGAAGGCGTGCGCCTCGTCGGCGGCGGTGCGGGCGAGGCCGAAATCGGAGATGCGCGCGCGTCCGTCCACACCGAGGAGGACGTTGCCCGGCGTGATGTCGCGGTGCACCAGGCCGACGAGACGGCCGTCGGCGCCGCGCGTCGCGTGGACTGCGTCGAGCCCCGCGAGAAGCGAGCGGACGACGCCGGCCGCAATCGCGGCGGGGACCGCGTGGTCGTGGCCGCCCGATCGACACGCACGGCTCGGCAGAAGGTCGGCGAGCGACACCCCCTCGGCCCACTCGAGGACCAACAGCGCCCGCTCGCCGTCGTCGACGAAGTCCATCGTCTGCACGACGTTCGGGCTACGTACGCTCGCGCCGATGCGCGCCTCGCGAAGGAGCGCGCGGTCCTGCGCGTCGGCGGAACATCCTCCGTCGTCGTTGCGGTCGAGGGGGTCGAGCCGCGGGTGCGGCGTCTTCACAGCGACGATGCGGTCGAGGTTCGCGCCGTGACCGCCGTGAAATTGCGCGGCGAGGAACACGCTTGCCATACCGCCACATGCCAGAAGCTCGATGAGCTCGTAGCGCACGGCGCCGCTTCGAAAGCCGGCGCGCCGGTAGATCCCCGAATCGTTCCCTCGCACGCGGAAAGTCGGCGGTAGCGCCGACGTCGACGCGCTCGCGCGAGGCGGGGTGACCGTTGCAGGTTTTAGCGTCGCCATCGGGATGCCGGTGGAGAGAGCAATCGCCGCGCCGACGCACGCGCTGCGTCATCCGTACGCGGGGGCACTGAACGCACGCGCCGTCCCGCGCGGCGGCTCTTCGGGAATGATCGGGCCCGCCCGCGTGTCGGCGCGCCGTGGGGTTGCCCGCGTGTGATAAACGGGGGCTCTTCTGCCGGCACGCCGGCAAGTCTCTCTCTCCGCTGAGAAAGGTCTGGCATGTACGACGTCCGCGCACTGAACGAGCTCGTCGCGAAGGAGAGCGCCTTCGTCGATCGCATCACCAACGAAGTCGGCAAGGTGATCGTCGGTCAGACGTACATGATCGAGCGCGTGCTCATCGGGCTGCTGACGGGCGGCCACGTGCTCCTCGAAGGCGTGCCTGGTTTGGCGAAGACGCTCACGGTGCGCACGCTCTGCGACGCGATTTCGGCCAAATTCGCCCGCATTCAGTTCACGCCGGACCTCCTCCCGGCGGACCTCATCGGCACGGTCATCTACAACCCGCAGCGCGGCGAGTTCACGTCGAAGCTCGGGCCCGTCTTCGCGAACCTGGTGCTCGCCGACGAGATCAACCGCGCGCCCGCCAAGGTGCAGAGCGCGCTGCTCGAGGCCATGCAGGAGCGTCAGGTCACGATCGGGGACACGTCGTACAAGCTCCCGAACCCGTTCATCGTCATGGCCACGCAGAACCCG
>JANXMC010000748.1 GCA_025354825.1 Myxococcales bacterium | reverse complement strand
CGCTCGGGACGACGAGCGCGACCGCGAGCGAGCACCCTTCTGCGAGCGGCGCGCCGACGCTCACGCGCTTTCGCATTCTGCGAAGGCTCGGCGAAGGGGGCATGGGCATCGTCTACGAAGCGATCGATCTCGAGCGCGATGCGCGCGTTGCGCTGAAGACTTTGCGAAGGCTCGACGGCGATCTGCTGCTTCGTCTCAAGGACGAATTTCGCGCGCTTCAAGACGTCGACCATCCGGGCCTCGTTCGGCTCGGGGAGCTGCTCTGCGACGAAGGCACCTGGTTCTTCACGATGGAGCTCGTCGACGGCGTCGATCTCCTCGCCCATGTGCGCACCTCGGACGACCCGTTCTGCTTCGATGAGGCGCGGCTACGCGCATCGCTCGTTCGCCTCGCTGCAGGCCTTCGCGCGCTCCACGCCGTCGGCAAAGTTCACCGCGACATCAAGCCGTCGAACGTGATGGTCGCGCGCGACGGTCGCGTGGTGCTGCTCGACTTCGGCCTCGTGCGCGACGCATCGACCGCATCGCAAGATCGCGCAGGATTCGTCGTTGGGACGATCCACTACATGGCCCCCGAGCAGGCCGCGGGGCACGAGGTCTCGGCGGCGGCCGACCTCTACGCCGTCGGCGTCGTTCTGTACGAGTGCCTTACCGGCAAGCGCCCGTTCGAGGGGGCTTCGGGACAGGTGCTCACGAAGAAGCAGAACGACGACCCAATCCCGCCGCGGTCGCTCGTTCACGCGGTGCCGGCCGATCTCGATGCACTCTGCATGGCGCTCCTTTCGCGCACGCCGCACGCGCGCCCCACGGCGTCCGACATGCTCCGCGGCCTCGCGGACAGCGCGCCCCGCGGCTCGGTTGCGCCCGCGGATCTCGACGCCGCACCGCCGTCGCGTGGCGCCGCGTTCGTCGGCCGCGATCGCGAAGTGCGCCTGCTTCTCGAGGCGTGGAACCGCCTCGTCGTCGACAAGCACGCGAGCACGGTCCTCGTGGAGGGCGAGTCGGGCGTCGGCAAGAGCACCCTTGTTCGAAAGCTGACGCGCACGCTTCCGGCGCTCAACAAGCGGGTCGTCCTTCTCGCGGGGCGCTGCTACGAGCGCGAGACCGTTCCGTTCAAAGCCGTCGACGGCGTTGTGGATGCGTTGAGCCGTGCCCTCGAAAAGCTCGACGACGTCGAGGTCGCCCGAATTCTTCCGCCCAACGCGTGGCTCTTGGCCCACGTGTTTCCCGTGCTCCGGCGCGTGCCGGCGTTCGCCCGCTTGGCCTTTCGCGGGCAGCCCGGGGCCGATGCGCAAGAGAGCCGAACGCGCCTCTTCATCGCGCTACGCGAACTGCTTCGAATGCTCGCTGAGTCGCGCCCCGTCGTCATGGTCATCGACGACCTCCACTGGGCCGATGTCGACAGTCTCGCGCTTCTCGGCGAGCTGACGCGCCCCCCCTACCCGCCTCGGATGCTCTTCGTGGCGACGGCGCAGATCGCGCGGACGACGCTGATTCCACGCGCCCCCGTGTCGTCGCGGTCGGGGGGCTCGATTCCGCCAATGTCGTCGCGGCCGCCCGTGTCGCCGCGCGCGGAGCGGCCTTCGTCCGCTCCCCCGCCGCACCTGTTGCCGCTCACGGGTGACGTGACAACCGTCTCCCTCGGGCGTCTCGCGCCAGAGGATTCCCTCGCCCTCGCGGAGGTGCTCCTGAGCGATGCGGGCTTCCACGATCGCGAGCTCGCCGAGACGATCGCCGTGGAGGGGGACGGCCATCCGCTCTTTCTCGACGAGCTCGCGCGCCACGTTCGCCTCGGCGGGACGCCGCATGCGCGCGGGCAGCTCGACGCCGCCCTCGCCGCGCGAACGCGCACGCTCGAACCCGACGCGAAACGGCTGCTCGATCTTCTCGTGGTCGCCGGCGTCGCGCTCCCGACGGCCACGGCGATGCGCGCCGCGTCCCTCGATTTCCCCACGCTCACGCGTCACGCGTCGGCGCTGCGCGCGCTGCACCTTGCACGCACGCGAGGCGACCGCGGCGAGGACGTTCTCGAGCCGTACCACGATCGCGTCCGCGGAGCGGTCACGGCGGGCCTCGATATCGCAACGCGACGTGCGCTTCACGAGCGCCTCGCCCTCGCGTACGAGGCGGAGGGGAACGTCGACCCCGAGGCCGTCGCCGCCGAGTGGGAAGCGTCGGGCGATGCGACCCGGGCCGCAGGCTACGCGCTCGAAGCGGCGCACCGCGCCTTCGGTGCGCTGGCGTTCGAGCGCGCTGCGGAGCTTTTCGCCCAGGCCCTCGCGAGCGCAGGGCTCGACGAAGCGACGCGCCACGGCGTGCTCGTGAAGCGCGGCGCATCCCTCGCAAACGCGGGGCGCGCCGTCGACGCTGCCGCGGCGTACATGGAGGCTGCCTCGCGCGCGGGCGCGGAGCAGGCGCTCGACCTCCGACGCTGTGCGGCCGAGGAGCTCCTCATCGCGGGGAGGATCGACGAAGGGGTTGCGATGCTCCGCGGCGTGCTCGCCACCGTTGGCGTGCGTCTTCCGCGCACCCCTTTCGGAGCGCTCGCCGCGCTGCTCCTGCTGCGCCTCCGGATCGCCCTTCGCGGCATCGGCTTTCGCGAGCGCCCGTCCGAGAGCCTCAATGCCGCCGAGCTCCTCCGCCTCGACGCGTGCTGGGGAGTCGCGCGCGTCTTGAACCTCGTCGACACGATCCGCGGCGCCTACTTGCAGTCGCGCGCGTTGCTCTTCGCGCTCGATCTCGGTGAGCCCGTGCGCGTCTCTCTCACGCTGTCGCTCGACGCCGCGTGGCGTGCATCGGCGGGGGCTCGCCCCACGCGAACCGCGTCGGCCCTCGCGCGCGCCGATGCGCTCGCGCAGCGCGAGAATCATGCGACCGCGTCGGGCACGGCCCTTGGCGCGAGCAGCGCCGTCGCCTACTTCAGCGGCCGCTTCCGTGAGGCGCTGTCGCTCGCCGATCGCGCTCACGAGCTGCTCCGCACGCGGGCTCCAGGCGCGTTTTGGGAGCAACGAACGACGGCGACCCTCGGCATTTGGGCGCTGCAGTGGATGGGTCATCTCGAAGAGCTCGCGAGCCGCGTCGAGCTCTGTCTCGCGTTCGCCGAGCACCGCGGCGACCTTTATGCGACGGCGACCTTCAGCCTCGGGCGCGCGAGCTACACGTGGCTTCGCACCGACGACGTCGACCGAACACGCGCGACGATCACGCGTGCCGCCGCGGGGCTGTCGAGCGCGTTCGCGCCGGGGGGTTACCACGTGCCGACCTTCGCGGCCCTCATCGCGCGGACGGAGGTCGATCTCTACTTGGGCGACGGGAAGAGCGCCCACGCCCGCGTCGTCGCAGACTTCCCCAAGCTCCGGCGCGCGTTCATGCTGCGCGTGCCGTTTCTCCGCGTGGAGGCGATGGAGGTGCGCGCGCGGACGGCCTGCGCGGCGGCACGCCACGAGACGGGCGCTGCACGTCGCGACTTACTTGCGTCGGCCGAGCGGGACGCGCGGCACCTCGCCACGCAGCGTGCCCCCTACGCGCGAGCCCTCGGGACGTTTCTGCAGGCCGGCGTCTTCAAGATGGCCGGCGACGCGGCGCGCGCCGACCACGCGCTCACGGCGAGCATCGTCGCATTCGACGGCGTCGCGATGGGGCTCCACGCCGCATCCGCACGCCGTCACCTTGGATCGTTGCGAGGGGGCGACGAAGGGCGCGCGCTCATCTCGACGGGCGATGCGTGGATGCGCGCCCAAGGCGTCGTGCGGCCAGACCGCATGGCGGCGACGATCGGGCCGGCCTTCGGCAACGGCGACGTGGTCACTTCGGAAGGTCGAAGCACATAGGGTCTTTCGGATTGCACGCGGGCGACGACGCTTTCTCGTGAGTCGCGGCGCCGCCGACGTGACCCTTTGGCGCTTTCGCCGCATCGATGGCGCGCCTCATCTCGGCATTTTCACGCGCGAGCCTCGCCGAGTCGCGCCTTGCGGCCTCGAGCTCTCGCGCCGCCTGCTCACCGTCTCGCTCGGCGGACTCGGCGCGGGCGCGAAGCTGACCCACGGTCAGATCGCGTGCGGCCACATCGCCGACGGCGGCGGCGAGCGCACGGTCCGACGTGGGCTTCAGCTGCAGCGCATAGAGCATCACGCCGCCCGTCACGGCCGCGACGGCGACGGTGGCCACGACGACGACCCACCGCCTCGCGCCTGCCAGCGCTGCGTCGAGCCGCAGCTTCTCCATCGCCACGTCGTGCTCCCGCTGAAGCATCTGCTCCGCCGCATGGGCACGCGCCGTCGCCGCGAGTCGCTCGTGCTCGACGGCGGCGGCCTCCATTGCACGGTGGCGCGCGGCCTCTTCGCGATCGCGCGACGCCTCGGCACGCACGCGCTCGTCCTCCGACCGCTTCTGCGCGTGCTCGGCCTCCTCCGCGCGCCGCTCGGCGTCGCGGCGAGCCTCGTCGTCGGCCTCGCGACGGCGCAGCACCGCACGACGAACGTCGTTCTGCCGCTCCTCTTCGAGGCGCATCAACTCTTGGAGCGACGTGGCCGCGGAGCTCTCTCCCATGGCCGTGAGACACGGACGTCCCGCGCGTCTTGGGTGGGCCCGTGCATTCTGCGCGCGCTCAGTTTCCAGCGTCGTAACAGTGGTCTTGGCACTGGTTCACCGTGTCGCACGCCACGTCGCCCACGCACGCCGTGATGCTCGTGCAGCACTCGGCCACGAGACACGCGTCGCAGCCTTCGTCGAACCAGGTGAACTTCCCCGGCCCTCTGCCCACGGCCGCGCAGACGGGCGGCACGTCGGCGTCGCCTCCATCCGGAAGGGCGGGCGGGACGAAGCCGACGCACGCCGCGTTGCAGAGAACCTCGGCGCACGCGAAGACCGATCGGATCTTCGCCACGCCTGCAGGCGTCTTCGTCTCACACGCCTCGAGGCACGTATCCAGCGGCGACGGGGTCGACGAAGGCTCGCCGCTCTGGCCATCGCCGCCATTGGGCTCGCTCGTCGCGGCGGGAGGCCCATATCCCGCTCGCGCGTCCGCGCCCGCATCGACAGGTTCGGCGTCGCGCGATGCGACGTCGCTCGCGTCGACGTCGAAGCTCGCCGACGTCGATCCGCACGCGACGCCGAGAAGAGCGAAGGCCACTGCCGTCGCAACGCTCGAACGGTGACGATCGTGCGCTGCCATTACGATCATCCTACGTGCGTCGCGCGTCGCATCGGGCGGAATCGCGCGCCGTCGCGCCGCGCGTGACGTTCGCCTAAGGTGCGCGGCCATGCGCGTCCTCGTCATTGGTGGAACCCGGTTCGTCGGCCTCGAGCTCACGTTTCGACTCCTCGCAGCCGGGCACCACGTGACCCTTCTCAACCGAGGAACACGCGTAGATCCGTTCGGTTCTCGCGTTTCGCGCCTCGTGGCCGACCGCACGACCCATGGGTTCGACGACGCCCTCGCGGGACGCACCTTCGACGCCGCGGTCGACTTCGCGGCCTACACGGGGGACGACGCACGCGGCGCCGTGCGCGCGCTCGGCGGCAAGGTCGGCCATTACATTCTCATCAGCAGCGGCCAGGTTTACCTCGTGCGTGACGGCTACGCGGGGCGCGCCCGCGAGACGGATTACGACGGTCATCTCATCGCGCCCCCCGCGAACGCCAAGGACCACGGCGAGTTTCTCTACGGCATCGGCAAGCGCGACGCGGAGGACGTGCTCGCTGCGGCGTGGCCCGCAGGGCAACTGCCGTCGACCGTGCTGCGCATCCCGATGGTCAACGGCCCGCGCGACCACTACCGCCGTATCGAAGGGTACGTCGTGCGAATGCTCGACGGCGGTCCGCTGCTCCTACCCGACGGCGGCCCCGCACCGGCGCGCCATGTCTACAGCGCCGCGGTCGTGCGAACGATCGTGGACATCTTGGGGCGCGCGTCGACGTTCGGTCGCGCCTACAACTTGGCGCAAGACGAAGTCCCCACGGTGCACGAGCTCGTGACCGCCATCGCCGACGCGCTCGGTGCGACGCCGAAGATCGTCGCCATCCCACGGGAGAGTCTCGCGGCCGCGGGGCTCGAAGCGACCGAGGTCTCACCGTTCAGCGGCACGTGGATGTCCTATCTCGATCCGGGGCGCGCGAAGACCGAGCTCGCGTTCCGCCACGAGCCCCTCGCGAGCTACCTGCCGGCGACGATCGCGGGGCTCCTCGCCGTGATGACCGAAGACGCGCCGCCGGCCTATGCGAACCGCGCGCGAGAGCTCGCGATCGCGGCGACGCTCTAAAATCACCCTGGGGAGCTGGCACTCGAGGCGGCGTCACGCCTCGCGACTCGGCCGCGGAACGCGCTCTTCCGCGTGCGGATCGGGGCTTTCCGCAGCGTGGCCCAGCGGGTGCGTCCGCGTGCCCGACGGGCGCCTATTGGGTAAATAAGATCTACGCCAAGCCCATCGCACGATGACGACGAGCTGCGCGTGATCGCACAGCTCTCTTCAACCACGACGACTAGAAGCTGCCGTTCACGCCGCCGCCACCGAGGCCGACGAACGGCGATACACGCACGCCGCGCGTCGCCTGCGCATCCGGCGACGACCGGCTCGGCATCGCGCTGACATAGAGCACGGCTCCGATGGCGAAGAGCCCAGCCCCCGCCATCACGCCCACCGTCGACACCGTGCCGTAGGTGCGCGTCTGATCGAGCGTGTCGCGCGACGACTCGGGGCAGACCTTGTTGGGGCACTCGCGTGTGATGTCCGAGCGCCCGCTGAGGGCGAGGGCGCCGAACACAGCGCCGACGCCGAGCCCCGCCGCGCCGAGGCCAAAGGCGACGTAGGCCGGGGCTTGGCTTCGCGGCGCGCCGCGGCCCGACGCGAGGGGCTCCACCGAGGGCGACGGCGTTGGTGAGGGAGCCAAAGGCCTCGCGTCGAGGGGCGCCGACGCGACGGGCTTTGCGGGGACGACGGGCGCGGTCGCCGGCACCGCAGCGATCGCGGCGGCCGCCCTCGGATCGGTCTCGAGCTTCAACGCCACCGATGCGCGTTGCCCCTCGGTCAGCGTTATGGACTGCGACGCGGGCAGGAGCCCATCGCCCTTGGCTTCGATCACGTGCTCGCCAGGATCGGTCGGGCGATCGCTTTCGAGAACGAGGCTCGACAGCGCCTGCCCGTCGATCGTCACGGCGAAGGCCGTGGCCGGAGGCGCCTTCACCGAGACCGAGAGCTTCGCGATGCGCGGCTTGGCCGCGTCGTAGGCGGCTTGCGCGCGCGCCTTCGCCTTCACGAACGCCGGCGGAGGATTCGGCGGCAACGGCTCGCGCACGACACGCGCGAGGTTCTCGGTGCCTTCGACGAGCTTGCCCGTATGAACTTGGCATTCGCCGAGGCGCCCTAAAATCGTCGGCGCGTGGTGCAGCCGTTCCGCGCGCGCGAGCTTCTCGAGGGCGACGTCGCACTTCCCCGCGTCGGCGAGCTTTACCCCTTCGACGCCGAGCGATCGCGCGGCCGCGACGGTCTCGAGGTCGCCCTCGGCGGGCGCCTGCGCGCGGGCGCTCGACGACGCAGAGAGCGCGACGGCGACTGCGAGACCGACGAGGCGCAATCGTGGGCGAGACGAGGCGGAAGAGCGCATCGCCCCACCGTACCGTGAACGCGAAAATCAGAACCCGAGATCGGGGTCGTCGTCGTTCGCCTTGCGCGTTTTTCGCGCGCCACGGTGCGAGCTTTGGGGCTTCGCGCTCACCGCCGGCGCGGCGCTCGCCGAGACGATGGGCGATGCGGATGCCGAAGCCACTGGATCGACGACCGGCGTCGCCAGGACGGGCGACGGCGCCTCGGCGCCTACGACCGCGGGAAGCGCTTGAGCGGGCCGCGCACTCGCCGCCGCACGCGCGGGCTCGCTCGCCGCGGCTGGATGGCGCCGACCGAACTGCGCGCCAACGACGAGCGCCGCGATGAGCAGGGCGACGACGCCCAGCGCGCCGAACACGATGGGCGTCGTCCGCCGAGGCGGAGGCTGCTGGGAGAACCTCGGTGGATCCGAAAAGCCCGTGGGCTGCATGCTCGGCATGCTTGGAAGACGGCTATTTCGCGGCATCGGAACCGACGACACGGTTCCGTGGGGCAACCCCAACGCGAGCTCCGGCGGCGGCGGAACGGTGCTCGGAAACGGCGCCGTCGGCACCGAGAGGCCGGCCTTCACGAGGACCGCGGACGTGCGCTCGGCCGAGACGCGCGCGCGCTTCGGCGCGAAGCGAACGAGTGCCGCCGAGAGCTCTGCGACGTTCTGGTACCGGTGGGCCGGATCCTTCTCGAGGGTGCGAAGCACAACGTGCTCGAGATCGGACGGAATGTCTGCCCGATGGCCCCGCAGCGGATCGGGCTGGGCCTCTAAAATGAGCGCGGTGAGCTCGGTGATCGAGCTTCCGTTGAAGGCGTTTCGCCCGGTGAGAAGCTCGTACAGCACGACTCCGAGCGACCAGATGTCCGTGCGGTGATCGACGTCGCGGGTCGCGCGGATTTGCTCCGGCGACATATAGAGCGGCGACCCCATGAGAGAGAGCGTCTTTACGAGCTCGAGATCGACGCCGAACGCCGAGCCGGTGAGAGCGACTTTCGAGATGCCGAAGTCGAGCACCTTGAGGATGGGCGTGCCGTCGTCGCGCGGAGTGACGAAGAGGTTCTCGGGCTTCACGTCGCGATGAATGACGCCGTTGGCGTGGGCCGCGGCGAGCGCCTCGCACGCCTGCATCGCGAGGAGCGCGGCCTCGGGGATCGACAGCATCCCGCGATCGCGGAGGATCGCCCCGAGGTCTTGCCCCTCGAGGTGCTCCATAACGATGAACGGCGTCCCGTCGGCCAACGTGCCGACATCGAAGACACGCGCGACGTGCTCGCTTTTGATGCGGACACACGCGCGAGCCTCGCGCGCGAATCGCGCGACGACCTCGGGGTTCTCCGCTGCGTCGGGGCGGAGGAACTTGATGGCCACGCGCTCGTCGAGCTCTTCGTGGCGCGCCGCGACGACGTAGGCCATCCCGCCCACGCCGAGGACGCCTTCGACGACGTACCGATCGGCAATCCGGTCGCCGGGCTGAAACGTGACGAGCTCGATGTTCGCCGACGACGGACGAACGGCCGAGACCTTCACATCGCTGGCATTCGGGTCCGTCACGGCGCGAAGGGTCCTATCCAAATTAGCCATGAACGTCGGCGAGCCCCTCCGCGGTAGAGCCTACGAGACAATCGCCGCAGGTGCTCAGCGGGGTTCGCAGAATCCGAAGTTACAGCTCGGTGTATCTGCCGAACAGTCCGCGTCCCGCGTACATGCTTTGCACGACGGCGTGCTTCCGCCTGGAGGGGCAGCTTCGAAATAGCAGCTGCAGCTAGGACGCGGTGCGAACGGAGCGAGCGGGCCGCCTTCTTTCGTGCGCGCGACGCTCATCGCACATCGCGGCACGAGGCCGCCCGCTTTGAGCGCCGAGATCGCATCGGTGTTCTTGTCGGGCAACGCTTTTGCGAACGTCAAATAGTTCACGACGTCGCGAACGGTCGTGTCTTCGATGACGCCATTGCGAACGCGCGCATAAAAGTGGAACGGCGCCCACATGAAATAGTGGCCGTCGCGGACGTTCCGTTTGTCGTAGCTCCCAGGGTCGGAATCGGGGAGATAGCCGCAAGTCTGCTCGTAATGCTTGTAGGCGAGCGTTCGGAGCTTGGTGCGGCTGTCGAGATCGTCGGCCACGTCGGCGGACGTGATCCCAATGGCCTTTTCGGGCTCGCTCGCCGCGAGAAGCATCGGCTTCATTTGCCCGGACGAGATGATCGACTGACCTTCCCACACGGGCGCGGGCAGCCCGATGGACGCCGAGATGACGAGCTGGGTGCCCGACTTTTCGTACCGTTTGAAGATGAGCGATGCGTCCGTCCACGGCGCAACGTGGGAGTCTTTGCCGTAGCCGAAAACCGAAAAAGCCGCTTCGGCGCTAATCGACTTTTGCGACGAACCGTTGGGCACCGTGAACATGAAAACCTGGACGGGCCCGGTGAAGTCGCCAACGAAGTCGGGCAGGCCACCGAAGCCGGCAATGCACGTTTCGGGAAAGGCGTCGCAAAGACCGATATCGGCCGCTTGGCCGCGGTCGTCGCCGATATCGCATTTGAGCTCGGTGTCGGTATCGGCGCGCCAGTACGAGACCGTTCCGCGAAGCTTCGTGTCGCCCGTTAGAACCGCGTCGAGCCCGTTGCACGAGGCCTCGCGCATGTAGACGAGCGTTGCGACGCCGGAGATCGCTTGGGCAAATGTCTTGAGGGATCGCGGGTAGAGCGCGGTCGATCCAAGAAGATAGACGGGGCGCGGCGTGAGCGACGCGCACAAGGGGTTGCCCGTGGCGGCGTCGGGCGCGGCGGCATCGACGACGGCCGCGGCATCGGCGGCACCAGAATCGGCCACCTCGACGACGCCGGCGTCGAAGGCGGGAACGGCGCGCAAGCCACCGTCGGCGAACCCCTCGATGCGTTTGGCGTTGTCGAACGGCGTGCACGCCGACGATGTGCAGGCGTTGAGAAGCTCGACGCTCGTCGTGGGCGTGCAGCGCCCGCACCCCATCCCGCCGGCACCGGTGGGGTCGTTGCAGCTCGCGCCGTCGGCCATCGTGGCGTCGATGACGCCCCCATCGGCCAACGGTTTTGCGGAATCGGCGCTCGCGTCACTGCCAACTTCGTAGTCGGACAGCCCCAAAAGCGAATTGCACCCGACCGCCGCAAGAGGGATCGCGACCGACGCGCAGAGCGCGACGGCGAAGTAAGCTTTGATAGGTCGCATGGCGATTACGAACGTGCGTATCACGAGGGTCGCTCCAGATTGAAGCTCGAGCCATCGCCCCGACACCGCACGACATACGCCGTTTGGGCGCGTCCGATGTGCGTGCCAGCGTGTGCCGCTCCTCCGCGAACCGCGGCGACCGTGACGTGCTCGGCATCCCCCTCGGGCGCAAAACGCGGAGTACGTGGCGGAAATCGCGACGAGCTTAACGTGGCACGCGTACTGCTGAAGGCGATGAGACCGGACGCCGCCCGGGATCGCGACCCGAACGCCACGCACTGCTGGAGTCCCCATGCGCCTGAACCCGAGCCTGACTCTCAAGACGCTTAGTGTGCTCACGCTCGTCGCGGCCACGGGCGCGACGATGGCCTTCCCCAACGACGCGCGCGCGTGCGGCGGCTGTTTCGTGCCGACGGAGAACAACACCGTCGTCACCGATCACCGAATGATTCTCACGATCGATAAGACGACGACGACTCTTTACGATCAGATTCGCTACCAGGGCTCGCCCGACAAATTCGCCTGGGTTCTGCCTATTTCGAGCGAAGCCACCGTGGGGCTTAGCGCCGACGTGGTTTTCGCGTCTCTCGACGCAATCTCCCAGACGCAGGTGCAGCAGCCTCCAACGAACTGTCCGCCGCCACCGGACTGCGATTACCGAAACGCGTCCGCGCCCACTGCGGGCGGTACCGCTTCGGACAACGGCGGCGTAGAAGTCACAAAGCGCGAGACCGTGGGCCCCTACGAGACCGTGCAGCTTAAGGCGTCGGACCCCGCAGCACTCAACACGTGGCTCGCGACCAACGGCTTCACCGTCCCCAACGATGTAAAGCCGATCATCGCAACCTACGTCGCGGAGCACTTCGACTTTCTCGCTTTGAAGCTTATTCCCGGTGCGGGAATCGGCTCGATGCGCCCTGTGCGCGTGTCGACGAGCGGCGCCGCGCCGGTGTTGCCGCTTCGTATGGTGGCGGCGGGCACGGGCCCGGTCGTGGGTATTACGCTTTGGATTCTGGGCGAGGGGCGCTACGAGCCGCAGAACTTCCCCAAGTTCACCATTACGGACGACGATCTCATTTGGGATTGGACGACGAGCACGAGCAACTACAAGGCGCTCCGCGCGAGCCGAACCACCGACGGAAGCGGACGTGCGTGGGAGATCGAGAGCTCGCAATCGGCCTACCCCCAGCAGATTGAGAATCTCATTCAGTACGGTGGTCGTGGCGGCGGCGGTGTGAGCGATGGCTCCGACGACTACCTCCCCGTCGTCGGAGAAAACGGCGTCATCACGAAGTCGGCCTCCCAGGTTCGCGCCGAAGATCTCGCGGTGCTCATTCCCGGCGGCAACGTCAATTCACCGACGCGCCTCACTCGGGTGCGCGCAGACTTGAACCACGGCGCGCTCACGGAAGATCTCATTTTGAGCGCGACGCCCACGCAGGACGAGCTCTCCACGCGAAGGGTCCCGAAGCACGAGGCGAACCAGCCGCAGTGCGCGATTTACGCCGGTTGCAACGCCATCGGCACAAAGCCGCGCGACGAGGCGACGGCCTACGCGAACGCGCAGGGGCAGCCGAGCGTCTTCGGCGGATCGAGCTGCAGCGCCACGCCTCCCAAGGCGACGCGCGCGCTTCGCACGGGCGGCGCAGGACTCTTGGCGCTCGGCGGGCTCGGTCTCGCCACCGCACTCATCGGCCGAGCGCGCCGCAAGCGCTCGGGCAAGTGACCTCTCACCAACGGCCCCACGCTCCCACGACTCCTGCAAACCGCCGCATCCCCAGGGGGAAAAATCATGCGCTTCCTTAGTCTTCGATCCTCGGTTTTTCTCGCGACCGTGTCGGTGGCGTCTCTTACTTCCTTTGCCTTCGAGAGCGATGCTCACGCCTGTGGCGGCTGTTTTACGGGTGAATCAAACACCGTTGTCACGGATCACAGGATGATCCTCTCCGTGTCGTCGACGCAGACGACGCTCTACGATCAGATCAAATACCAAGGGTCGCCGGCGTCCTTCGCGTGGGTATTGCCCATCTCCGGCGAAGCGAAAGTCGCTCTCAGCGCCGACACGGTGTTCGGCGCCCTCGATTCGACGACGCAGACGCAGGTCTTCGCGCCGCCGCTCAACTGCCCACCCCCGCCCAACTGCAACTATGCGAACGACGGCGCCCAGGGCGCGCCCCAAGCGAGTGGCGACGCGGGCAGCTCGGGCGGGGTCATCGTCACGCATCAAGAGACCGTGGGCCCCTATGCGACCGTGCAGCTGAGCGCGACGAACCCCACGGCGCTCAACGACTGGCTCACCGAAAATGGCTACCGCGTCCCCGCCGACGTGCAGCCGATCATTGCCCAGTACGTAAACGAGCAGTTCTCGTTTTTGGCCATGAAGCTCATTCCCGGGGCGAACATCACGTCGATGCGCCCGGTGCGCGTGACGACCCTTGGCGCGTCGCCGGTTCTCCCCCTTCGCATGGTCGCCGCAGGCACGGGTCCGGTGGTCGGCATCACACTTTGGGTGGTTGGCGAAGGGCGCTACGAGCCTCACAATTTCCCTTTCTTCACCGTAGAGACCGACGAGCTGATTTGGGATTGGAATACCGGTTCGAGTAACTACAAAGTTCTCCGCGCCGAGAAGACGGCCGCGTCGGGCGGCAAAGCGTGGGAGGTCGAGAGCTCGATCGACGTGAGCCAGTCGCAGATCAAGAACATCGTGACCTACGGCAGCCCGTTCGGCGGCGCACCGCAGCCCGGTGGCGACTACCTTCCCGTCAGCGAAGGCGGCGCGGTCACGCAGACGGCCGAGCAGGCCCGCGACGCGGATCTCGCGACGCTCTTCTCGGGTATTCAGGGGTCCGAAGCGCGCATCACGCGCCTCCGCGCCGACCTCAATCACGCGGCGCTCGACAGCGACCTTTACGTCTCCGCGCCGAGCGACCAGCGCACGGTACCGACGGTGCGGCAGGTCACCCGCGAGGCGAACCAGCCGCAGTGCCCAATCTACCAAGGGTGCGAAGCGGTGGGTACGAAGCCTCGCGACGAGGCCCAAGCCGACGCCGACATGAAGTCGACCTCCGTGATGGGCAGCTCCGAGTGTGCCGTGACGAACAGCGCCAGGTCCGCCCGCGCCGCGGAGCGCACCCCCTATGCGTTCGTGTTCGCCCTGGGGTTCGCCGCCGTGAGCCTCGTCCGAGGCCGCCGCAAACGCTGAGCGTGCCCGCGACTGCCGGAATCTCGACGCCCGATCCTACCTGTCCGCAGGAGCTTCCCATGAAACTCGCTTCTATTGTCTCGACGATCGTCATGGCCTTCACCTTCGCGGCCTCGGGCTGTTCCAGTACGACCGACCCGCCCGTCGATCCGAATGCCATCGATCTGGCGCCGCCGACGAACGGCGTGCAGCTCCAAACCCCGCAGTTCACCGTCGAAGCGGGCACGGAGGTGCAGCACTGTTACTGGTTCAAGCTTGCGAGCGACGTCGATCTCGACGTGGTCCGCATCCAGGTGAAATACCTCACGGGTAGCCACCACATGAACCTGTTTCAAACCGACGAGCAGTTCGACGATCACGACGCCGACTGTTTCAAAGGCGTCTTCAGCCCCATGGGGACGAACGGCTACAATCTCATCGTCGGCGCGCAGACGGGCGCCATGGATTGGCAACTTCCGGCCGGCGTCGGGTTTCACCTCAAGGCCCACCGTCAGCTGATGTTGCAAACGCACTACGTCAACGCGTCGACGCAGAAGACGGCGACGGGCTTTGGTCGTGTGAAGGTGAACCTCGTCAGCGAGCCCGACGCGTCGAAGATCACGGCACACATGGGGACGATGTTCGCCAACAACGTGAACGTCGATATTCCGCCGCGCGAATCGCGCTCGTTCACGACGTCCTGCGCCCTCGCGAAAGAGTCGACGGTCGTCGCGCTCACGGGGCACTTCCACAGCCGTGGCAAAGCGTTCAGCGTCAACCTCGCGCCCGACGGCGTCGACCCGACCGACGAGATCTACCGCTCGCGGGCATGGGACGAGCCACCGTTCAACGTCCTCACCAAGGCCGTCGTCATCCCGGCGAAGGGCGCCCTTCAGTACACGTGCGACTACCAGAACGACTCCGACGCGGAGGTGAAGTTCGGCCCCCATGTGGAGACGGACGAGCACTGCAACCTCTTCGCCTACTACTACCCGGCCGACGAAACCGGCACCCACTACTGCTTCTGATTCTCTCGTGACCTACTTCGCTTCCTTAGCCCGTATCGCCCCCGCCGCAGCGCTCGCTTTCTGCGCGCTCGGCGGCGGGTGCAGCGCGACGCCCGATCTGCCAAGCGAGACGCCGGGCACGCTCGTGATAGGCGTCCTCGATCAGCCTGCCCTTGCGAGCCTGATTGCCAACTACCGAATCGTGACGACCGTCGACGGCGTCGAGAGCGGCCGTGAGGTGGTCGCCCCGTCCGAGCTGCCGCGCGAGGTTCGCCTCACGGCACCTGCGAGCGATCTCACAGCGACGGTGACAGTGTCCATCGAGGGGTTCACGCAGCCGGTGCTGCCGACGCGCGCCGCGGGAGCCGCCGAGACGCCCGCCGTCACGAAGCTCGCGACGACGCGCTTCGTGCGCGGCGAAACGCGCCTCTTGAGACTGCGGCTCGAAGCCCAATGCGTCACGGGAGTGCTCGGCTTTTACGGCCCCGTCTGCACGGCGCCGCAATCGTGCAACCAAGGTCGCTGCGTCGACGGCACCTTCCTCGCGAGCGACCTCGAGCCTTACAGCGCCGAGTGGGCCGCCGACGGCCCCGACGTATGCAAACCGGCCGGCGCAGGCGCGCCCGAGGTGATCGTGGGGACAGGCCAAACCGACTACGGGCCTATGACCGCCAACGAAACGATTGAACCCGAGCGCGGGCCCCAAGGCGGGCACCACTTGTGGATCGCCGTGCGGATGAAGAACCTAAAGCAGACCGGATCGACCACGACGATCACCGGTGTGCAGCCCGACACGGGGCTCGCGGTTCCACCCACGAGCTTCGTCTTCACCTACGACCGCGACGAAGGCGGCTACTGCAAGATATTTGGACTGCGATACCAACTCGACAACGCGAGCAACCCGGTCGAGAAGTTCTTAGGCCACCCGCTGGATGTGACCGTCGACGTGAAAGACGTGACCGGCGCAAAGGCGAGCGCCACGGTGCATATCAACGTTGCGACGACGATCAAGGGCTGAGGGGTGCTGCACCCACTCGGGCTTCAGGTCCGCGATGAACGCGGCTCGACACGCCTGGGTGCGGACCGCACGGCGCCATGAGCCAGACGAGCGCGTCCCCGCGACGCACGCCCTGATCGGACATCCACTGGGTGCTCGTCTCCACCAGCTCACGCCCCACGCCCCCGCCGAGGAGCTCGCCGCGCCGCCTTTGCGCCACCGCTGCGTGAAGCATCATTCCAGCGTCGACGAACAGGCTCGCGGCGCGTGCGAAGAGGTCGGGCGCGTCGCGCTCGCCCATCGCGTGCGCGATGCAAGCGAGTGTGTTGGCGCTCCCCGCGAGGGCGTATCCGGCTGCCTGCCGAGCGAGCGCGGCGGCGTCTTTGCGAGCGCCGCGTAAGTGGTCAGGCGAGCCCGTCGCGAGGGCCGCAGCGATGCGCGCGCGTGCGCGGTATTCGAGAGTCGCCGTCCGAAGCGTTTGCACGCGGAGAAGCATGGATCCGCGGACGGCGCTCCATTGAGCTTCAAGCGTCGCGAGTGCTCCTCCCGAATCACCTTCGTAGAGGCGCAGCTGCATTTCTCCGAGGAGGCAGAAGTAGTGCTGAATCAAGAACGAAGTCTGCGGGAGATGTGCGCGTGCGAGCTTAAGCTCCTCGCGCGCGCGGTCGGGCGCGTCGTCGATGAGCGCAAGAAAGACCATCGCACTTGCGCGCAGGTTCGTTTCCGTTTGAATGTCGCCAATTTCGAGGCTGTCGCGGAGCGCCGGTCCGAGGCGGGACGCGAGCTCGACGAGCTTCCCTTCGTAGGCGAGCGCTCGATAAAGCATCGTGCGTGACGAGTTGAGCTCGAACAGCGTCGCGAACGTGCGATCGCGGAAGAGCACTTCGGCGACCGCGAGCGCGCCCGAGGCTTCTCCCCATTCGCCGACCATGTAGTGCGCATAGCCCGCGGCTTCGGCGACGCAGGCGCGCGCGAAGTCCGTCGAGAGCGATTCGGCGAGCTCTCGCGCCCGCGCGAGGAGGTACCGCGTGCGTTCACGAGATGGCAGTCCGCCCGCCGAGGTGAAGCAGACATCAACGCTCAATGCATGAATGAGGCGGTTCGCATCCCCCACGCGGAGCGCCGCGAGGAGGGCACGCGTTTGGAGGTAAGCGCCGCGGATGTTGTCGGTCATCGCAAAGCCCGCACCCGCCGATCGCAACGCGTCGACACGGACGAGGGCGGCGAGGTCGGCGGTGGCAGGGTCGCGACGGACGAACCCGACGCCGCGAAGTCTCAAGAGCGCCCGTGCGACCAGCAGCGAGAGGACGACCAATACGGGCGCGACGGGATAGTAGATTCGAAGATGCGCGAGCACCGAACGTAGGAGGACGACGCCGCGATCGAAGTGCCCGGCGCACAAGAACTGCTCGGCAGCGTGACGTCGCAAATCGATCGCCTCGACGTCCCACGCCGTACCTGCGAGCTCGATACGCGTCTCCGCCGCTCGAACGTACCTGCGCGCGTTGGTGAGCGCCTCGGCGAGCTTCGTCTTGAGGCGCCGGACGGCCCGTCCAGAAGGGGTACCGAGGGACAGGGCGAGCTCGAATTGGGTGGAGGCGCGATCGAAGGCGAGCGCACGCGCGGCGTCGTCACCCGCGCGCTCGGCGTAGGTCGCGGCCCGCGTCGCGTCGCCCGCGCCAAGCCAGTGGACTGCCAAGTCTTGCGGGTCCGAGCCCGCGCGAGCGTCGAGAGCCATGGCGAGGCGGTGGTGCCACCGTCGCTTGTCGTCCGCCGAGATGTGCGCGAGCACGGATTCGCGAACGCGGTCGTGGTACGGCTCCACCGCATCCGTCGATGCCGATCCGGTGCTCCTCACGAGGCGCGCAGCGCGAAGAATCGACGTGACGAAGGTGACTTCGCCCCTGTTCTGGGCTGCTTCGGCGATGACGTCGTGGGCCGTGGGCACCCCTGCGACGGCGATCACCTCGAGCACCTCACGCGTCTGTGGCTCGAGCCGCTTGATGCGTTCCCACAGCGCCTCATCCAGCCTGAGAGGCGTCGCGCTGCCGCCCCGATCGAGCCGTTGACGAATCAGCTCGTCGATGAAGAGAGGGTGACCGTTCGCTTCCGAGACGACGGCCTGCAGCTCGTGGTCGTCCAGAAGCGACGTACCCGCAAGCTCCGTTGCGAGCGCCCTCGCGTCGTGGCTAGGCAGCACCTCCAACCACAGATGGCGTACGTCGCCAGGCAAATCGAGAACGCGGACGTCCAAACCTATGCGCGACGTCGCGACGAGCAAGATCCGAGGCGCCCCGGGCGGTCTCATCAGCTCGCAGAGAAGCGCGAGGCTATCGGTGTCGGCCCACTGGATGTCGTCGATGACGAGGACGACGTCGTGCGCCTTCGCGATGCGCACGAAGGTTTCGCGCAGCGTCTTGAATGCATGCACGCGGAGCTCGTGCGGGTTCACGATGGCCGCGGTGGGAGGGGGCGGCGGACGTTGTGATCGGACGTCGGCGAGCACCGGAAACACGTCCGCGAGGAGGTACGCCTCCTCGGGCAGGAGCGCCTCGCGCGCGGACGACGGTTGCTGTTGTAGAAAGCGACTCAACGCGTCGATGACGCCGTCGACTCCCTTGTATCGAACAGACTCGCGCTCGTAGCAGCGGCCAGCGAGCACGAGCGCCTCGGGCGCCCTATCTACGAAAGCGTCGGTGAAGCTCCGAACGAGATAGCTTTTGCCTACGCCGGACTCGCCGTGGACGAGGATCGTCACGGACGAACCCGCGACGACATCGAGCGCCGCGCGGTCGAGCGCGCCGAGCTCCACTGTCCGTCCCACGAAGATGCGCCTCGGCGTGCGAGGCTCGTCAGCGACAGCACCGAGTCGCGCAAGAATTTCGTCTCGTGTTGGTCGCGCTTCCGGACTCACAGCGAGGAGGTCGATGCATAACCTCGCCAGGTCCGCCGGGACGGTGTCGTCGACTTCGGACGGCGAGCGAACGGGCGCCGAGAGCTTTTGGTGTGTGATGTCTTCGAGAGAGCCGAGAAAGGGGAGCGTCCCGGTGAGCGATTCGTACAGAAGAATGCCCACCGAGTACCAATCCGCCGCGGCCCCGGTCCCCTCCCCAAGCGTCTGCTCAGGCGCCATGTAGTGTCCGGTGCCTACCATTTCCTGTTCGCAGGCCTGCAGGGCGCGGAGGTCGCCTGCAACGCCAAAGTCGAGGATGACAACGCGGCCCTCCGACGTCACGAGGACGTTCGACGGCTTGATGTCGCGATGAACGATGTTCGCATCGTGAAGGGCCGATACCCCGCGCGCGAGCTGCACCAACGCGGCGCGCAGGCGCTCCTCGTCGACTGCTTGTGCGAAAGGTGTCGCGCGGACTATCTCACGCCCCGCGGGCGGTTTTGAATCGCCGATTCGCAACGACGGCTCGCCGGGGCGAGCGTACCTGCGAAATGGGACCCCCTCGATGAACTCCATCGTGAAGAACCACGTAGCGTGATCGTCGAAGAGGTCGCCGAGGCTGACGAGGTTGGGATGTCGGATATCCTGAAGAGACCGAAATTCGTGCTTCAACGACATTAGGAAATCGGGGGCGAGAGACTTGAGCCGTTTGATGGCGACGCGCCCTCCGCGCTCGTGATCGAAGGCGTCGTAGACGACCCCGACCGCGCCTTCGCCGACCACCGCCCGCAGCTCGAAACGTCCCGAGCCGAGACGTTCGTTCTCTCTGCTGATTGCCAATCGAGAGCTCCCGAGACGGGCATCGTCGAGCCCCGTCGTGGCGAGGATAGCAACGCGCGCGACGCCGCCGACCTCGGCCGCGGCAAACAGATGTGTGACTCTACGTGATTACTTACACCCGGCTCGCGCTGGCCGCGCTCGAGAGCGCCCACGGGCGCGGGCGAGATCGATAGTAGTCAGTAGAGCACAGGGGCTATGTCTGTAGTGATATACGGACGAGCCCGGAGTGACGGAGAACGGAGCGCGAGTCCCACTTCCCTCCCCGCGCGTGCCCGGTTTGGACGTACCGCGGAATCGAGCTTCCTCGCTCCGGTCCCAACCGGGGTGCTAAAAAGGGCGCCATGCGCCTCCTCCACACCATGCTGCGC
>JANXMC010000622.1 GCA_025354825.1 Myxococcales bacterium | reverse complement strand
CGCGCGCCGTGCCGCTCACGAACGCGCGAGGCCGAATCGCCGCGAGCACGTGCCGATGTTACGCCGCAATGCGAAGCATGGGGTCGTCCCCCGAAACGAGCGCGACGGCGTGATCGCGCCGCATGCCCCATGTACCGAGTGGGAACCGCACGTCACGATCGCCCGCGCACCAAAGGTCTCTGGCGTCTCGGTAGGCGAGACGAAAAACTTTTAGCAGGCTGAGCGCTCGCTTTTGCGCGACCGGGTCCGCGGCCGCAACGGACGCCAGATGACGTCTCTTCGGTTCCAGCGAGATCGCGCGCTTCATGATCGACTGCGCCATAACGGCTGCGCGACCGAGGAATGTTCTGCGCGCGCGCCGCGTTTTCCGATGCGCGGCGAGCACCCTTTGCCAGATGCGGTACGCAAGACGCGCCCTCCAGTCCCCATAGGAGATCGCAGGCGTTGCCGGTTGCACGATACGCACACGAGCGACCTCGGGGCACTTCCCGTGCGGATCGAAGAACGCCAAGGGGCGTGCAATCTCGAGTTCTTTCGGCTCCCAGAGCGAGACCCCAGGCCAGTCCTCGGGGCGCGCAACGAGGCCCGCCGCGACCGGGTTCACCACTGTGTATGCGATACGATCAAGGAGAGCGACATCGTCCGCGACGATGGCGGCGTGGCAATGCTCCGAGCTCCAAAGACTCTCCCACTGACCTTGTGCAGCGTTTAGTGCCTTCGCCGTCGTGCGATGAAGCTCCGCGAGAAATTCTGGGAGGCGGCCCGCAGTGTCGGTCACCACGACGTGGTGATGATCGGACATCACACATACAGCGTGAACCGCCACGCCGGTCTTCTCGGCAGCGAGGGCAAGCGCGTAGAGAAAGATCTGCGACGTGAGCGGGTTCGGGCGGAGGCGAAACATCCGTTGGGCGCAACGCCGCGTGATGAAGTAGGTCGTTCCGGGAGTGACGCATCGTGGGCGTGCCATGCGCGTCGGCTCGCAAACGCGATGCCAGCTGTGAGCACAATGAAAGCGCCGAAAAAACACGGCGAACGGCGTGCGCGGACAGCCAACGGGTGTCCACGGACGGCGCGCCACCCTCCTTCCCTCAACCTGGTTCGGCCGCGAGACCGCGAGTTGCTCAACCTGGTTCTGCTTTTTGCTGCCCGTTTTTCCGTGTTTTCCTCAACCTGGTTCGGGTGCTTCCGGTTATTTCCCGGCGGCTCAAACGCACGCACGGCTTCGGCGAGCTACGGACCGCCTCGACGCGGTAGCGGCCAATGGCGAGGCCGACCGGATTCGCACCAACCAAGAGCGACCTCCGGTCGTCGTCCGCTTTTCGTTCCGGCTTTTCCTTGGGCGTCGGAGCCGTAGCCTGCGACGCCGGCGTTCACAATCGTGGAGAAGAGCTCCACACGCGCTGATCAAAGAAGAGAGACGCATGAGGCTTCCGAGCCACGCCATGGAAGGCCGCACGTCTCCCGCACCTCCCAACCCATCGGCGCACTGCGAGAGCAGGCCCATCGCGCTCTTCCGTCAACGTCGGCTCCTTCGCCAGCATGGTGCTCTCCGTCACCTCACCCAAAACGGGGGAGCTGCGGCGTGATTTCTAAACTGCGCATTCATCGAGCAGACGGAGACTCACGCCAAGGGCGGCGAGTGTCGCTCGCGCGTGCTCCTTGAGGCGCTGCCCCTCGTCGCCGCCGAGGCGCAGTCCGCGCTGGTAACGCGCGGTCGCGGCGTCGAGCGGCTCGTTGCGCGTGGCGGCGATCGCCTCCGCCTCGGCGAAGCGCGCGACGATGCGCACGGGGTCTCCGCCGTCGGCTTCTTCGACGTACGCGTAAGCGCGAGGGGCCGCCGTCGATCCCGTGGGCGGCGCCCGACGCGCGATCGTCGCGAGCTTTGCCATCTCGCGGCGCGTGACTGTGAGATCGCCTGCGCGGCGCGCGCGGGCGAAGAGCAGCGCGAGCTTCCCGCCATAACGTGCGGCGTACATGTTTTCGCTCACTCGGAAGCGCGCGTTCTCGCGCAGGTGCACCACCACCCGTCGCCGCCCTTCGATGGGGTCTCCCATGTACGCACCAAAGCTGCCGACGACGAAGTGGAGGATCGCCGACTGCAACGACGCCCCCTTGGGGTGGCTCTCCAGCGCCCGTGCGCCGCGATCGGCGCCGGCCTCGAACGTCCCATCGAGCACGGCGAGATCGAGCGCGCCGACTTCCACGAAGCAGCGCAGAGCCGATGCCGAATGCCCGCCGTTCGCCTCGCTGAGCGCCTTGAAATACCGCTTCCCGGAAACAATGTCGCCAGCGTGGAGCGCGACGGCGCATCGATGAACACAGATCATCATCTGCTCGTAGGTGCCGTTCTGCTCGAGACCTGCGACCATCGCGAGCGCGTCTTCGAACTGCTTCGCAGCTTCGCGCGGACGGCCCAGTCGCTCGTGGTCGACGCCCAGGAGAAACGTTGGAAAGGCGACGGCGGCGGCTCGGAGCGGGCGGCCACCCTGGGTGCGCGCGGCGTGGGCGAGGCGCGCCTCGCCGGAAGCGCGGTACCGCTGAGCGAGCGGGACTGCGCCTCCGCGGGGCTCTGCGAAGTATGCGAGGTACGCGAGCTGGAAGTCGCAGAGCGCTGCCGCGGAGATGGCGCCGACGCGATCGAGGCGACGCCTCGCGCGCAGAATGTGAACGAGACCTGCGAGGGGGTCGATCGTCGTAGCGATGCTCGCGAGCTGCTCTTCACGCTCGGCCTCGAGCCGTTCGTTGGCCGAGCTCTCCGCGGTCCGAGCATCGTCCGACACGAATAGATCGCGGGGCCCCAAGAGAAAGCGCGCGACCGCGAGGCCACGAGCCCACGTCGCAGCGATCACGCCGCCACCCAGCGCGAGGAGCGCGTCGGCCTTCACGCGCCCCTCTACTATGTTTCCCGCAGCGAGCAGCGCGCTCGCCTCGGCGAGACGTGCGGCACGCGCTTCGTCGTAAGGAAGGCACGTCGCCAGCTCCGCGTAGACTGTGGCGGCTTCCGCGTACTGCCCGAAGCTCTCGAAGGCGTGCGCGCGCATCCCAAGGAGCGGCGAGGGGTTGCTCGGCGGAACGCGAAACGCGACATCGAGCAGCTCGAGGGAGAGCGCATAGGCGTGCTTGTCGAGCGCATCCCTCGCCGCGAGTGCCGCGACGTCCGCGGCCTCGGCGTCGCGCCCGGCGCCGACGTAGTGCCGCACGAGGCGCGCGGGAGCGACATCCCGCTGCGCGACGAGTGCGTCGCAGAGGCCGCTGTGCGCGAGGGCGAGCGCCTCGTTCGGGAGGCTACCCCACGCCGCCGCGCGCACGAGATCGTGAAAGAGGTCGACATGGTGCCCACGCCCGCTCTGCACCGCGAGGCGGACCAACCCTCTCTGCTCGAGCGTCACGAGCGCGTCGTCGACAATGCCCACCTTCGCGCCGAGGCTCGCGGCGAGGGTTCCGCTTCGAACGGGTCGGGCTTCGTGCCGGCGTAAAGCTCGATGAGTATGATGCCGAGCGCGTAGACGTCGCTCGCGCGGGTCGGCGGCTCGCCTGCGAAGAGCTCCGCGGCCATGTACGCCGGCGTTCCGGCGACCCCCGGAAGCGCAACATGATGCGCCGCCCGTGGCGACGCGACGGCAAACGCGACGACGCCGAAATCGAGCACCTTGAGCGCTCCTGCGTGCGTGACGAGAAGGTTCGCGGGTTTGAGATCGGCGTGGACGATGCCGTGCCCATGAAGAAATGCGAGGGCGGCGAGGAGAGCTGGGAGGACGCGCCGCAGTCGCGCATCGGGACCGATCGGGCCGCGGCGCTTGGTCGTCTGCGCGGCGGTGTGGACGGAGGCGTCGTCGCCGAGATGGCAGTAGGTCGCGAAGTCGACGCCGTCGACGACCTCCATCGTGAAGAACGGCCCTTCGGCATCTTGGCCGAGCTCGAAGAGGCGAACCAGGTTGACGTGATGGAGCCGTTCGATGGCTCGAAATTCGGTCTCGAAGCGAAGTAGGGCGACGCCACTCGGATCGACGATCCGCTTTCGCGCAACGCGTTCACCCCTCGTGTGATCGAAGACGAGATCGACGGCGCCCATCCCACCGCGACCGAGCTCGCCCAGGCGTTCGTAGCGTGGCGACACAGGCGGATCGTATCACGGCGCCGAAGCTCGAAACGCGGGCCGGCGGACCGCGCGGCGCGCCCGTTCGCCCTTCACCCGTGAGCGCGTTCGGCCGGCCGATGCGGCGCTGAACGGCTCGCCGCGCGCGCGGGCGACGCTTGGACGCTACGCAGAAGGCGCGCGTCTTGGCCGGGGGGCGGTCCGTAGGCGCGTTTGTACTCTCGACTGAATTGGGATGGGCTTTCGTAACCCACGGCGGCAACGTCGTCCTCTCCGGCAATGAGCTTCGTGCGTGCGTGTTGCAGGCGAATTTGCTTTAGGTAATGAAGCGGGCTCGTGAGCGCCATGGCGCGAAAAAGACCATGAAAAACGACGTCACGGTCATTGCCGAAATGCGCGCGAGATCTTCGATTCGCGCATCGTCTCCATACTTCTCGCGCATCCATCGCATCGCACGACCGCGGCCTTGAGCACCCACGCGAGTGCGACATAAGAATTGGCCGACCGATCCGGAGGAGATGCAGCACCCGCGCCAGGCCGGAGATGCGGAGGGCGCGCGCCGCGCGGCTCGGCGAGCACGAGAGTCGAGCAGACTCGCGTGCCGGAGTGCCTTTTCGCGCGCCAAACCTAGTGACAGGCCCCCCACTCGCCCGAACCAGGTTGAGGTTTTTTCGTCCCCGGCGCCTGCACCGGGTTGAGCTCGTAAGCGACGCGCGCCGGAACCAGGTTGAGGTTATCGGTTGGGCTCGGCGAGCACGAGAGTCGAGCAGACTCGCGTGCCGGAGTGCCTTTTCGCGCGCCAAACCTAGTGACAGTCCCCCCAGTCTCCCGAACCAGGTTGAGGTTTTTTCGTCCCCGGCGCCTGAACCGGGTTGAGCTCGT
This sequence comes from Myxococcales bacterium, assembly GCA_025354825.1. Taxonomy (GTDB): domain Bacteria; phylum Myxococcota_A; class Polyangia; order Polyangiales; family Polyangiaceae; genus JANXMC01. The sequence continues at coordinate 3,243 of JANXMC010000622.1, read as the reverse complement.
AAGCGACGCGCGCCGGAACCAGGTTGAGGTTATCGGTTGGGCTTCGCGAACCGGGCCGCGGCTTTTTCGCTCCGCATAGGCAGTTGGCACGCCGTTCTCCCGACGACCGCGGCACCGTCCGCCGAGCCCGCCCCCGCATCCCCACGTCGTCACAAGCTCCCTCCGCCTCACACAAATCACCCTCCCAAGTTTGTACCCACCTCAGTACCGCTCTCCCACTTCGCCTCTCCCAAAATCTCTCCATCGCGAAGCGCCTAGGCGCGCGCGCTTCCAACGAGCGCGCGGTCGTCCACACCCTACCCTTCTCCCCGATCCTCACCCCCGCGCCACCACACCCCATGTGAGACACCCGCGCACGATGCACGCGCGCCACCGATCCCCGTTCAGCCCCAACCCTCACACCCTCGCTGTCCCTGCGTTCCTCCCCTCCATCACCTTCCCCACGCGCGTCTCTCTCTCTCTCTCTCTCTCTCTCTCTCTCTTCTCATTCTCCCCCCTCACCGCCGATGACGCCGACGCATTCGTTCCAGGCGGCAGATAGACTCACGGGGGTACCGCCTCCATCCCTGGAGCCTCGCACTGTGAGCTCGAGCTCGATCCCACCGTCCATGTCGTCCGAGCCGCCGACCGTCGGCATCGACGGTCCGCCTGTCCTGTCGCGGACTGCCGCGGGGAAGCCCATCGCGACGGGGACGCAGATCGGTCGCTACGTCGTCGTGCAAGAGCTCGGCGTCGGCGGCATGGGCGCCGTGTTCGTCGCGTTCGATCCGCAACTCGCACGGCGCGTCGCCATCAAGGTCGTCCGGCCCGACGTCAACACGCCCGCCACGCGCGCGCGCCTCCTCGGTGAAGCGCAGGCGATGGCCCGCCTCAATCACCCCAACGTCGTCGCCGTACACGACGTCGGCCCCTTCGGCGACGACGTGTTTCTCGCGATGGAATACGTCGAAGGGAGCACGCTCAGGCGATGGCTGCGCGAGCCACGACGGTGGCAAGAGACCCTCGCGCTGCTCGTCTCCGCGGGACGAGGCCTCGCCGCCGCTCACGCCGTGGGGATCGTCCATCGCGACTTCAAACCGGACAACGTTCTGATCGGTACCGACGGTCGCGTCGCCGTCGGTGATTTCGGAATTGCGCGCGACGAGAACGCCGTCGAGGCGAGCGCAGACTCGGGCTTGGACATCACATCGACCGGCGCGAACCCCGCGCTTCACGCCGAGTCCGAGAAGGTCGCGACCGCGTCAGTTCCCGAAGCGCTCACAATCTCGCCGTCTTCGTTGCAGGCGAACTTCACCGAGACCGGCGCCTTCGTCGGAACCGTTGGGTACATGTCCCCCGAGCGCGCCTTCGACGGCCGCGACGACGCTCGGAGCGACCAATTCAGCTTTTGCGTGACGCTCTATGCGGCGCTCTTCGGCAAGCAGCCTTATCCGCATCACAGTATTCACGCCTATCTCGAAGCGGTCGGCGCGCCCCTCGCGGCTCCACCCGCAGGCACCCGCGTCCCGTCGTGGGTCACGGCCGCCGTGACGCGCGGTCTCAGCTTCAAGCCCGAAGCTCGCTTCGGTTCCATGGACGAACTCCTCCGCGCCCTCACGCGCGATCCCGGTCCCCGAAGGCGCTGGATCGCAGGCGGCGTGCTCGCGGGGACCATCTTGGGCATTGCCGCGCTCGTCCTTGTGAACGAGGCACGCGCGCGCGTGCGGGGCTGTGAAGATGAGGGTCGGCAGATCGACACGGCGTGGGGCGACGACGTGAAGGCGAAGGCCGAAGCCGCGTTCTCGCGGAGCGACGTCAACGGCCACGAGCGCCTTTGGGAAGGGACACGCGCGACGCTCGACGCCTACGCCGCGCGATGGTCCCACACGGCCGTCGATGCGTGCCGCGCGACTGCTGTTGACCGCACGCAGCCCGAGTCGCTCTTGCACCGAAGGCGCGCGTGCCTTCACACGCGCCTCGCCGAGCTCACACAGCTCACCCATGCTCTCGGCGAGGCGGACCCGGCCCTCGTGCGTCGCGCGCGCGACGCGGTGGGCGCGCTCTCGCCGCTCGAGGGGTGCTCCGATTCCGACGAGCTCATGTCCGCGCTCGACGGCCCGGCCGACAAGGTCGTCGAAGCGCGGGTCGCCGAGCTGCGTGGCGGCATTGCCGAAGCCAAGGCGCTCCAGGCGATCGACCACGACGTCGACGCGCGCGCGCACGTCGTGCCGATCGTCGACGAAGCGCGGCGCATCGGATTCGGGCCCCTTCTCGCCGAGGCGTTGGTGGAGCTCGGGCGCGTCGACGCGAAGCCCGCAGAGGCCGAAATCGTGCTCGACGAGGCCTACCATGTCGCCCTCACGAGCCGCCGCTTCACGACCGCGGGGCGAGCGGCCGCGGAGCTCACGGCGACGGTGGGGCACGTTCTCGGTCGGCACAAGGACGGCCACGCGTGGGCGCGCTTCGGCGAGGCGGCTCTCGGCACGTCGACCTCGCGCGACGCCGACGACGCGCGTGTTGCGATCTTGGTAGGCGAGACCAACATTTACAACCAAGAAGAAGACGGCGCCAAGGCGATCGAGGCTGCGAAGCGTGCCGAGGAGATCGCAGCGAGGCACTACGGCCCCGAGGATGCGATCTCGGAGAGGATCCATTTAGGGTTTGGGATCGCGCGCATGGCCACGGGCGACGTGGCCGGAGCACGGCGCGATCTCGAAGCGGCCGTGAGTGCGGCGGAGCGGCGCTACGGCCCCGATCAACCTCATGTTGCAGACGTGCTCGCGACCCTGGCCGTCGTCGAGCTCGCCGACGCGCGTTACGACGTCGCGGCGAGCATCCTCGGGCGCGCCCTCGCCATCGACGCCACGGTACGCGGCCCGTCGCACTTCAACACGGCGATCTACTTGTTGGACCGCGCCCAGGGGTATCGCATGAGCGGCGCCTGCGAAGACGCGATGGCCGATGCGCGCCGCGCCGAGAAAATCTACACGGAGCTCGAAGGGAAAGACTTCGTCGATATCGTCATCACCGAGACTATTAATGCAGATTGCAACCGTCGTTTGGGCCGCCGCGCGGAGGCTCTCGCGGCAATCGATCACGCCGAGCACATCGCCGCGGCGACGAGCGAGCTTTCCTCCGAAGGGGTCGCCGAGCTCCGTTTCGCGCGGGCTCAGCTGCTCGACGACGGCGAGCGCAGCCGCGCCATCGTGCTCGTGCAGCAGGCCCGCGAGTACTATGGTCCCCACGCGAAAACCGAATACGATC
>JANXMC010000534.1 GCA_025354825.1 Myxococcales bacterium | reverse complement strand
CACTTTTCTGCATGCCTTGCACTTCTTAACGCGGCTCGATGAAAGGCCTCGTACGCTCATCGGAGGAGCGCGGACGCGCCGTGAGAAGCTCAATGCCGACGACGACCTTTCCCCTGCGCGTCTCGAAGCTTGCGACGCGCGTCGCGCTCCCCGCCATCGCCCTCGTCGCCGCAGCCTCCACGGCGTGCGTCCGCGTCCCCTCCCCGCTCACGCCGCTCGTTGCGGGCTCCGTCGGCATGCCCCACCGCGGCGTGCTCACCGAGGGCGCCGAGCTCGCGAAGTCCGGCGACGGCTTTGCCCTCTTGCGCGACAACGATAGGGGCTACGGCCTCCCGCGGTTCGTCCACGCCATCGAACGCGCCGCGGCCATCGTCGCCGCCGTTCGCCCCGGCGGCACGCTCGTCATTGGCGATCTGTCGGCGCAGAACGGCGGCTCGATCATGCCGCACTTCTCCCATCGCAACGGCCGCGACGCCGATCTCGTTTTCTTCGCGATGACCCTCGAGGGCGTGCCGATTCCGAGCCCGGGCTTCCTCCACTACGGCGCCGACGGTCTTGCGTGGGACGAGACCGAGCACCGCTACTTGCGGTTCGACGTCGAGCGCGAATGGATCCTGGTGAAGAGCCTGCTCGAGGACGACCAAGCTCGCGTGCAGTGGATGTTCATCAGCCGCACGGCCGAGGCGATGCTGCTCGAATGGGCGAGCGCGCGCGGCGAGCCCGCGGAGACGATTGCCCACGCCCACGACGTGATGGCGCAGCCCCAACCCGGCGGGGAGCACGACGACCACATTCACGTGCGCACCGCATGCTCCGTCGACGACATGGTTCACGGCTGCGAGACCAACGGCCCGACGCGCCCGTGGCTCGCGATCTCGGCGACGCCGCGCCTCGACGCGGCCGGTGTCGACGAGCTGGTGCTCGCGCTGCTCCAGCCTCTCGACGCGGTCAACGCACCGAGCCCTTTGCCTTCGGCGGCCGCCGCGCCTACTCCGATCGCCGCACGGTGACGGAAAACCTACTTTTTCACGGCGACGCGCTCGACCTCGCCCCCTTCGCGCTCTGCCGTTGGCCGTCCCGTCGCGCGCAGCTCGCCTATCTCGATCCGCCCTTCGCCGTCGGCGTCGCCTTCGGCGCGCGCACGCAGCCGACCGAGACGCGGGCCCAGGGCGGCTCGACGAGCGGCCCTGTCGCGTACGACGACCGCTGGCCGTCCCTCGAGGCGTACCTCGCGTGGCTATCGCCGCGCGTCGCCGCCGCGCGTGATCTCCTCGCGAACGACGGCTCGTTGTGGCTCCACCTCGATCACAGAGCCGTGCACGACGCGAAGCTCGTCTGCGACGGGATCTTCGGCGCGCCGTGCTTTGCCGGCGAAATCATCTGGATGCCGGGGAACGGCGCAAAAGGGCGAAATGGCCCCGGGATGACGCATCAAACGATTCTCATTTATGGAAAAGGGCGATCGTTCGTTTGGAATGCGTCCGACCCGGCGCTTCGCGAGCCGTACGCAAAAACGAGCCTCGCGATGCACTTTCGGAATACCGACGAAGGCGGCCGCGCCTACCGCGATCGCACCGTTGGTCGGAAGACATATCGCTATTACGCCGATGAAGGGCGCGCCCTTGGAAGCGTCTGGAGCGACTGCCCGTCGATGGTCGCGAACACGCCGCTTCGCCGCGAGACGACGGGCTACCCCACGCAGAAGCCGCGGAAGCTCCTCGACAGAATCGTCCGCGCGACCACCGAGCCCGGCGCGCTCGTGATCGACCCGTTCTGCGGTTCGGGGACGACGCTCGAAGCCGCCGCACTTCTCGGTCGCGTCTTTCTGGGGGGCGACATCGGCGACCTCGCGATGGCGACGACGACGAAGCGCCTCGAGACTGCGGGCGTGGCGTTCGAGCGCGCGCGTAGGTCGCCCCCGCACGCGGCCGAGGTCACCCCGCGCGCTCTTTGAAGGCGCGAACGAGGTCGGCGAAGCGGTCGGCGAACGGCATTTTGTCGGCGCGCCACGCGGCGCGAAGGGCCTGCGCGTCTGCGACCCACGTGTCGGACGGGATGAACTGATCGAGCATCTCGCGGAGCAGCCGCGAGAGCGCCGGCGCTTCGCCCGACGACGAAATCGCGACCAAGAACGGCGGGCGACGGACGACGGCGCCCGAGTAGGCGGACCCGTTGGGGAGATCGTCGATGGCGATGACGAACGTGCGCTGCGCCTCGGCGACCTCGAAGATCGCGCGCTGCGCATCGGCGTTGCCCGTGGCCGAGACGACGAGCCACGCGCCGTCGACATCACCGGCGACGAAGGGGCGCGCTTCCCACGTGAGGGCACCTTGCTCGGCGAGCTGCACCACCGACGGCATTGCCGTCGGCGCGACGACGCGCACGCGCGCTCCGGCGACGACGAGATCGGCGATTTTGCGCTCGGCCACCGTGCCCGCGCCGGCCACGAGCACATCGCGCCCCTCGAGCTTGAGGAAGAGCGGATAGAGCTCGGGCACCGTCGTCGTCGTGCGCGCGTCGTTCACCTCTGGCACCTTACCGATGAACGGTGCGGCGTGGGCGATCACGATGCGATCGTGACGCCGCTCGCAACCGCGAGCGCGAGCGCGTGAGGCGCAGGGCTCGCGACGGCCAGGGCGACCACGTCGCCGACGATGATGAGCGCGGGTGCGGGCACCGGTGTCGCCGCGGCGAGCGCGACGATGGTCACGAGCGTGCCCGTAAGCGTGCGCTCGTCGTGCAGCGTCGCGTGGGAGACGATGGCGACGGGCGTCTCGGGCGCACGACCGCTGCGGACGAGCGCGGCGACGGTCTCATCCAGCTTGCCCAGCCCCATGTAAAGTACAAGTGTGCCCGTCGGGGGGAGCTGCGACGTCGCACCGCCCGCGGCGTTCTTCGCGTCGTCGGCGAGGTGCGCGGTCGCGAACGTCACGCTCGTCGCGACGTCGCGGTGGGTCAGCGGAATGTGCGTGCTGGCCGCCGCGCCGAGGGCCGCGGAGATCCCCGGGACCACCTCGAACGGCACGTTCGCCTCGGCGAGCTCCATCGCCTCCTCGCCGCCGCGACCGAAGATGAACGGGTCGCCGCCCTTCAGCCGCACCACCACTTTGCCCTCGAGCGCGCGCTCGATGACCGCGGGGTGAATCCTCGACGCGTGGTGGCGGCAGCCGTTGGCGCGACGCCCCACGGGAATGCGCTCGGCCCCCTTGGGTGCGAGCGCCAGGATCTCCGGGGAGACGAGCTCGTCGTAGGCGACCACGTCGGCGTCGCAGAGAATGCGCGCCGCCTTGAGCGTGAGCAGCTCGGGGTCGCCCGGCCCGGCGCCGACGAGGAACACTTTGCCGCGCTTGATGGGTCGCACCGTCACGTTGCCTCCACGCCCCAGCGCCGACCGATTTCGCGATCGAGGCGCGAGAAGAGAATCCATTCGCTCGCGCGACCGAGTGCCACGACGACGACGACCACCGCGACGACCAGGGCGGTGTCGCCCAGATCGCGCCCGGTTTCGAGGAGCTGCCCCAAGCCGCCGGACACGAAGAGAAGCTCGCCGGCCATGAGCGAGCGAAGCGCAAACGTCCATCCGAGCTTCGCGCCGCCGACGATTCCGGGGAGCGCCGCCGGGATCGTCACGGTCGCGAGCAGGCGCACGCCGCGCGCGCCCATCGTGCGGGCAGCCTTGTCGATGACGGGTGGCACGTGGCGCACGGCGCTCTCGGTGGCGATGGCGACGGGGAGCATTGCGCCGAGAACGATGACGACCTGGATCGCGAGCTCCGAGAGGCCGAACCACAGGATCGCGAGCGGCAGCCAGCAAATGGACGGAACCGCGCTGAGGCCTAGAACCAACGGCCCAACGGTCTCTTTGATGAAGCGTACGCGTGCGAGCGCCACGCCGAGCGGGATCCCCGCAGCGAGCGCGACGCCGTAGCCGACGAGCAGGCGCGCGACGCTGATGCCGACGGCGCGAACGAGCGTCCCCTCACGTAGCGCCGTATGCATCGCACCGAAGACGTCACCCGGACCGGGCGCGAGCGGGCTTTGCGCGACTCTAGAGGCGAGAGCCCACAGCGCGCCGAACAGTAGGGCGAACCCGATCCCCCGGAGCCACCCACGCATCGTCCGCCTCCTCACGCGCAACCTTGTCGACCTCGCTCGCGAGGCTCCCGGCGAGCTCGCGCGTCAGCGCGGCGACCTCCGGATCGTCCACAGCGCGCGGACGCGCCATCGGCACCGGGACGTCGGAAAGAATCCGG
>JANXMC010000490.1 GCA_025354825.1 Myxococcales bacterium | reverse complement strand
TCCGCTCGTAGTCGCCGGCGGTGCTGAAGGCGTGGTCGGTCACGTCGAGCATGGCGAAGTACCCTTTGTCTTCGCCGCGCGGATCGCGAATGCCCGCAACCCAGTCGGTGCCGTCGGGCTTCTTGCCGTGCGTGTAAAGGTCGCCGCCGGCTTGCACATAGAAGGTCGTGAGCCCCGCTTCGAGCAGCACCTTTGCGGCGCGATCGACGGCGTACCCTTTCGCGATGCCGCCAAGGCCGATTTTCACGCCGGCCTTCTCGAGGAAGACGCTGTGCTTCGCCTCGTCGAGCTTCACGCGGCGGTAATCGAGGAGCGGCAGAACGCGTTTCACCGCGGCCTCCGACGGCGGATGCGGGTCGAGATCTTCGTCAAACTTCCACAGGCCGTGGAGGCTCTCGAACGTGATGTCGAAGGCGCCGTCGGAAATCTGGCTCGTATGCAGCGCCGCGGCGATGACGCCGTACGTCTCTTCGCTCACCTCGACGGCCTTGGCGCCGGCCGCCGCGTTGATGCGCGACACTTCGCTGTCGGCGCGCCAGGTCGTCATCAATTGCTCAATACGGACGATCTCGGCGACGGCAGCGTTGAACGTCGATTGGGCTTTCGCGGCATTAATGCTTTGCGTGGTGAACGCGGTAAACGCGAGATGGGTCCCCATCGCTTTTGCTTCGGAGTACACGCGCTCTGGCGTGAAGGGCGTTGGCGCCTCGATAGAGGCGGGCGGTGCGGCCGTAGCGCTCGTGGCGGGCTCGATCGCGGCCGGCGGTGACGTGGCGCCCGCCTCTGAGATTGAATCGTGACAGCCGGCAACCAGGAATGCCGCGAAAGCGATCGTGGGGAGTTTCTGGGGCGCTCGCATCGGCCGCAACATTAGAGAAATAATTCCGCTTTGGCGCGAGTCCTTGAGATGCGAATGATATGTTTATCGAGAAGTTTGCAGTGGTACTCCCCAACCCATGGGGAAAATAAACCAATCGGTAGGGCTTTGTTCGCTCGCCACCTTCATCCTCGCCGGAGTTTTCTCCTCGGCGTCGTGCGGCGGCACAAAAGGCGGCTTCGATCCGCAGGGAGACGCAGGCACGGCGGGCCCGGTGACTGGAACCGGCGGCGACGCCGCGGTGGGGCCAACAGGGCCGGATTTTGGTGGTGACGCTGCAGTCGCGCCCCCACGAATGGCGATGGCGACCCGACGACGTGCGAGCAGGCCGCAGCGGCGAAGTCCTATGTTGGCTGCGACTACTGGCCGACGGTCGTCCCCAATCTCGTAAAGAACATATTCGATTACGCAGTCATCATTTCCAATGTCGGAACGACCGAAGCCAAGGTCTCCGTCGTTGGCCCCGCCAGCGTGAACATCCAAGTCACGGTGAAGCCGGGCGAGCTTTCGACGGTCTATTTGCCTTGGGTCAATGCGCTGAAGGGCCCCGCGACAGGCGGAATGACGGCGTCGGCTCTCGCAAGGGGGAGCGCTTACCACTTGGTGAGCGACCGGCCCGTCATCGTCTATCAATTCAATGCGCTCGAATACAAGGGCGCGGGCGGTGCTCCCGGCAAAGACTGGTCGACGTGCCTTTCGGTCATCGACCAAATCGGCGGCCTTAAGTGCTTCTCCTACTCGAACGACGCCTCGCTGCTGCTCCCCAGCACGGCGATGACTGGCAACTACCGCGTGATTGGCCAACACGGCTGGACGCGCACGTCGCCCAACTCGGCGACAGACTCGACCTACTTCGCCGTCACGGCGACGCAGGACGGCACCGAAGTCGACGTGTCGCTCTCGGCCACGGCAACCGTCCTCGCGGGCGGCGCAGACATCCCGGCATCGGCGAACAACGGGACGTTCCATGTGTCGATGAAGCGCGGCGACGTGGCGCTGGTCGTCTCGAAGCAGGGGAAGGCGAACGATCTCAGTGGCTCTCTCGTCACGTCGACGAAGCCGGTGCAGGTTATCAGCGGCGTCCCGTGCATCGACGCGCCCGAGAACATTCAGGCGTGCGACCACATCGAAGAGACCGTTTTCCCGGCGGAGACCCTCGGCAAGCACTACGTGATGAACGTGTCGACCGGACCCAAGGGCGCCCCCATAGGACACATCGTCCGCTTCGTCGGCAACGTCGCGGGGACGAAGCTCACGTACGTTCCGTCGCGCCCGCCGACCTGCCCCGAGTCGCTCGAGGCCGGCCAGGTCGCCGACTGCGGTGAGATTAAGACCGACTTCGAAGTCACGGGCGACCACGAATTCGCCGTCGGCAGCTTCATGCTCGGCGGGGTTCGCCTCGACCCGACCAACATGACGGACCCGCAAGGCGACCCCTCGATGAGCTTCGGCGTCGCGACGGAGCAGTACCGTAAGAGCTACCTGTTCCTCGCGCCCAACGATTACGACTCGAACTACGTCGACGTCGTCGGGCCGCCTGGAGTCTCGATCACGCTCGACGGGCAGAAGCTGACAACGCCGTTCACGGCCGTTTCGCCGGCCTTCGGCGTTGCGCGCGTGAAGCTTGGGGCGGGGAAGAACGGCGCCCACACGATGACGGGCGACGTTCCCTTCGGCATTCAGATCATGGGGTACGGTGCGAACACCAGCTACCAGTACCCGGGTGGTCTGAACCTCGGACAAATTGCTCCGCCGCCTGTGAAGTGATCGTCATGTGA
>JANXMC010000459.1 GCA_025354825.1 Myxococcales bacterium | reverse complement strand
CGCGCGCGCAGCTATCCACGCGCGCCTGAGCGCCCAGCGCACGATGCGCTTCGCCAGCGCGCTGGGTCCGAGGGGCGGCAAGCTCTGGCCCCGGTGTGCATCAAAAAAGAACGCGGGCGGCTTGTCGTTCGTCGACGGAGCCGGCCGCGCTACGTAGGGCGGCGGTGATCGACGTGCGAGCGCTCTTCCCGCTCGTCTTCGACGACGACGACTTGCGCGCCTCGCGCGCCGTTGTTCCCGTCGCGCTCGAGGACCACGGTGGTGTCGCCGCCGTCGTTGTCGACCACGATGCGGCTGACGGGTCGCGCGAGCCACGCCGAGAGGACGCGGATCATCTCCTGCGCGTCGTTGCGATTGAGGTCCAGGAACTCACCGGTCGTCTGGAGGCGAACTTGACTCGCGGACTGCGCGCGCACTTCGAGAGTGCCGTATTCGCCCGGGAGCCCTTTGAACCGCGTGAGGACTTCGGGGTAATGCCTACGATGACTATGGTTGTCGCTCATTTTCCTTTTCCTTCTTCTTCGAACTCCGCCTCGAGCACGGGCGCCAAGGCGTCTGGCCGCGCTGTGCGCTTCGTCTCGACGACGACCTTTGTCGGGGCGACCTTGTTCTCGGGAGGTCGACTCTCGCGGGAGAGCATGTTGAGAACGAGGCGCCCGGCGCGCAGCGCTTGCTCGCCCCGCAGCTCCAAAATGTTTTTCGGATCACTCATGACGTACGTGTCCCTTTCGGCGTGCTTGACGCCTTCGCGGGTGACCTTCGAACGCGCGGTCGCCGCGCGTTCTCGCGTTGATTAATTCATCGAAAAGGCGGGCCGCGGCGACCAGCCCATCTCGATCTCGCGCTCTCGCTTTCGCAGCGTGTGAGCGACATACAGCCTCGCGCACTCCTCTTTCTGTTCCGCCGTGAGCGCCTCGGCGATGACCATAATTTGACCGATGCTCAGCGAGTCGAACAGCGTCTCCCAGAGCTCGTCGACCCACGTGCGCCTCGCGCCGTCGTCGTCGACAGGGTCGGGGATGCCCCCCAGCTTCTCGTCTTTCATCGCGCTCTCCCCCTCATGCACGGTTCGACGAGCCGTTCGAGCCGGGCGGTTGAGCACCGGCTTGCCCTCTCGCCGCGGCGGCGACGTTGGGGTCTTTCGACTGCTGCGCGTAGCGCATGTAGAGATCGCCCACGACCGCCTGCTGCTCGTCGCTCAAGATGGTTGTGAGCTTTTGCAGTTGCTCGGGCGTCAGCGAGCCAAGGAGCTGCCTCATAATCGCGTCGTTGACGACGGGCGGCACGCCCATCGACGTGTTGCCGAGCACCTTGCCGGCGAGCACGGGGATCAGCATGTCGAGCTTGTCGCGCATGAAATCCGACCTCTTCTCTTCCTCCCTCGACCGGTGCAACGCGAGCGCGCGCTCGTGGTCCAGCATCACGAGGGACTCGCGCATCGCGGACGCGTCGCGCATGGCGGTCTCGAGCGCCGCGATGCGCTGATCGCGCTGCTGAAGAAGCACCTTGTACTGCTCGATAATGTGGCTCGTGTGGCCGAGCGCAATCTTGGTCGCGGCGTCCGTGTGCCGCATGAGCATCGAGTTGATGCCGAGAAGCGTCGCGGGCTCCGTCTCGCCGGTCTTCGTGAAAGCTTCACCCTCGACCCGGAAGGACTTCCGATCGCAGTGCTCGCGCGAGACGTCCTTGTACGCGTACATGAAGAAGAGAGTGGGACCACGCTGGTAGCGACCCTCCGACATGGACCGGGAATAGAGGCCCGCGGCGATGGGGTGCGCGCCTCCCCCCGGCAGGTGGATTGTGCAGACGAGAAGCTCGCCATCATCCGCTCGCTGGCGAAGCTCAACTCTCGCGCAGCCGCGCGTGATCTGCTCGTGCACCCACTGGACGATGTCCTCGGGCGCGTACGGACGGTCTTCCTGCGTCTCGGCCGAGCCCGTGCTCGCCATTCGGTTGTTCTCGCTCACTTTGATACCTCGCGTACGGCAAGAGCGACCGCGACCACCGCACCTGCGATGGCCACCGTCTTGATGGTGGTTTGAAGGGCGGCCGGCGACGTTGCCGTCGGCGTCCGCGAAAGGGGGGGGCTCGTCATCGCGCAGAGCGGCCCGAGCTGGGCCTGCCACGCGATGACGTGTTCTTCGTATTGCTTTGCGGTTTCAAACTCGGCGGCGGCGTGCAGCCACGACGCGTCGGCGTCGGCGAACTGGCGCCAGTTTCGATAGAAGTCCGACCAGCTTCTCCGCACGAGCGGGTGGAGCTGCGGGCAGAAGGCGACGCTTCGGTCCATCGCTCGCGCGAACGAATCGATGCGCGCTTTCGCGGCACGCACGTCGTCCGGCATCACAACGGTTGGAAGAAAATCACTCATCGTTCGAGTCCTGGAAAAGGAAGATCCCCGCGACGACAACCGCCGCTGCCCCGATCACGATCACGGTGCCTCGAAGGGCGCCATTCGAGCTCGGCGCCGCGGCGGCTGGCAGGGCATACGTCGGCGACGGCAGGCCCGGAGCCACACCCGGCGCCCTCGTCGGACCAAACGAGGGCTGGAACGGAGAAGGCCATCCGTCCGCGAGCGGCTGCGCGTAGCCGGGATTCGAAAAACCAGGAGCCACGCCGGGCGCCGTGGGCGGTCCGAAGGAAGGCTGGAATGGGGAAGGCCAACCGCCTCCGAGCGACGGCGAGGCCCCGGCGTTGTAAGCGCCTGTGTCGATCGCTTCTTCCCACTCTGGAAGAACGTCCTCGAACGCGAGCGCATTTCGGTATTGCGCGGCGCAATGTGTCCACGCCTCGTCCTCACTCTCGAACGTGGACCATGCGCGGGTGAACTCGAGCCAGGCGCCGCGTACGACGGGGTCGAGGCTCGCGCTCTGCATCGCCTTGAGGCCGAGCGCGCGAACGCGCGCCGCGACGCGCACCTTCTGCACGCGTACGACATCCGGCGTGACCCATGTTGGCAGGAGCGGCACGTCGCGTTTCGGAGCCGGTGCAGGGATCCCAAAGCACTGCGACGAAAGAAGCGACTTGAGCCCCCGGAGCGCGTCCTCGTGGGCTTGGCCGTCACGCATTTGCGATCCGGTTTGGTCCTCGTCGGCGGAGGTGAAAAGCGCGCGCCACGACGCGGCGAACGTTCTCCAATTGCTGAGCGCCGTGACGTCGATCGGGCGCGTGCGCCGCACGATGGCGTCGATGAGACCCACCTGCGCGTTGACGCGGTTTTTGAGAGCGCGGAGATCACTCGCGACGACGAGCGCGGGGACCAATGCGGTCATCGGTGCGCCCCCTTCGCGAGGAGCTGGCCGAAGATGAGGAACATCGCCCCGACGAAGACGTGGACGCCGGTCGTGTCGGTGGCGGTGCTCGCGAAAGCGGGTGCGGACGAAGGACTGAAAACCGCCGGGAGGTATCCCGAGGGTCCCGCTACCGGCCGCGCCTGCGTGTCGGGCAGGCTGGGCAAAGCTCCGGCGGCAGTGACGTCGTGAGGGCTCATGACCCGCGGCGTGGGCGCGCTAAAGGCATTTGCGATGAGGGTCTCGTAGGATCGGACGTGCGCCGCGTAGGCGCGGATGTTCGCTTCCGGATCGTCTGTCGAGTCGCCCTCGTAGTAGTGGGAGACGAACATCGCGCGCGCGACGTCCGTGACGTCCTGATTGTCGAGCGCTGCGCGAACGTGGGGCCGCTGGAGAAGCAGCACTTGGAGAAACTTTCGGGCCGCGTCGGCATCCGAAGCGAACGACCAAAACCACGCGAAGTGCGGCCCCTTGCCAGGCGATCGATCTGTGTGAAGGGCTTCATCCGGCGCGCCGTGCAGGAGCGCGCGCGCCGCGACGACGGCGGCATCGCTTCCATCTGGCGTTATCCCGTGACCGCGCAGCGTGGCGTCCTCGAGCGCGGAGAGCCCACGCTTTTTGATGGCGCCCCAGTTGTGCTCGTTCGCCCAACCGCGTGCATCCCCAAGGCGCGATTCGAACTCGGCGATCGCCATCACGCGCGCGAGCGCGCGAATGCTCGGCGTGTCGCCCAGAAGCGAGCGCCACGCGCTGAGCACGACGTGTCCTTTGCTTTGGTAGCGAGTGATGGAGTCGGGGGTCATCACGGCAAAAGCTCCGTTTCGACGTAGAGAGAGGCGCCTGGAACCGGCGTCAGCGTCAGGGGTGACGCGCTCGCCGCCCACCTCACGCCGCCCACGAACTCGCGAGGGCTCGAGGGGCGAATGCGGAACGGGGCACCTGCGGGGGCGGGTGTGGCCATGCGAGGCGAGGCGCCGCCGGACGGCGCCGTGGCGCCTTCGAAGAGCATCAACCAGACGGCGCCCGGCCCTGCGTTGAAACCGTCCACCGCGAGCACGCGCTCGGACTCGGTGCTTACGCTTCCCTCGGCCCCCGACTGCACGACCGTGCGTGCATTCAGCAGGGTCTCGCCGTCGATGCCGCGTGCGATGAACGCGGCCACCTCGGCGACCACGTCGGGGGGGACGGCTCCACCCCGTACGTCGACCAGGCGCCCTTCGACGCGGATGGCGCTTGCCGCGAGCGGGACACGAAGGCGTCCCGCAATGCGGTACTCCGCGGACATCGTGGCCGTGCCTGCGCCCCATTCGATGGTGACGACGGGCACGAGGAAGGGAAGGACGGCCGCGGAGCCCGCCGTGAAGCGGACATCCGCGTAGACGGTGAACGGCCCCGACTCGGCGAGGGTAATCCACGCGAGGGTCTTCTGCCCCGCGCCCGACAGCTTGGTGCGGTCACCGAAGTTGACGTCCTGCTGGCGGTGCGTCTGCGAGGCGTTCATCGCTCACGCTCCCGACTGCGCGCGGCCCGACAGCCACTCGGACGGGTGCGGCAAGCGCGCGAGGAGCTCGGGCGAAATGGCGCCCAGGTCGGGCGATGCGCCCACCTCGACATCCGGCGCGTCGAGCCCGACGCCATAGGCCACGGGCTCGTCGCCGCCCACGGCGTACGCCACAGGCTCGTCGCCGCCGACGGCGTAGGCGAAGGGCTCGTCGCCTCCGACCATCACGTGTCGGCCCGGGAGGCCCCACGCGTGGATCTCGGCCTCCGTCCACTCGCCCCCAACGCCGATGGCGCGTTTCGCCATCTCGGCGAGCTTCGGATCGAGCGACTTTGCGAAGTGCGCCACGTGGTCAATCTGCGCCTGCGCCGTGTGGAGAAGCGGCGCCGCGAGCTTGCCCGTGTAGCGATCGATGTAGTGCGCCGCGAGATCCCCCGCGACCTTTGCGACGGGGACGCGCTTGACGACGATCCGCACGAGCGTGTCGAAGATGTCGCGCGGGAACCCCGACGGGACGCGGTCGCGCGCTGCGGCGAGCGCCGCATCCGTGATGCTCCCGGTTTTCGCGAGCGACATGACGGCCGCAAGCACAGAGTCGGTGACCGTCCGAATGCCCACGGGAATGGGGATCGCGCCGTAGGCGGCGCTCACCGCAATTTCGAGGGGGCTTCCTCCATCGAGGGCCGCGATGCCCGCGCTCAGACCGGTGCTAATCCCGGTACCGATGCCCGGTAACAACGACGCCACGCCCTGGAAGGTGTGGATGTCGTCGGTGATCATCTTCTTCAGCGCCTTGAGGTCGCCGCGCTGGATCGCCGAGGCCATGTGGTCGAACTTCTGAAACGGCGACATCGACGTCACGACATCGCCGATGCCCGGGATGTGCCGCAGCACGTGCACGGGCAGGTCGATGACCTTCCCCACGAGCTTCGCGCCGTCGAGCAACGCGTCGCCGATATGACGGGCCGCGCCCACGCCGGCTTTCGCGGCTTGCCCGATGGTGTGCACGAACTGCTTCGCCGTGATGTCTCCGAGGCGTGCGCGCGCCATGATGCGCGCCGCATTGCCGATGTCGTGGCGCACGTTCGCGGGGAGAAAGGGCGTGATCTGCGCGATGCCCGTCATCGTGTGCGAGACGACGTCACGGGTGGCGTCGAAGACGGGCCTCGTGATCGCCGTCGCGACTTTGGACACGCCGTTGAACGCGCCCTCGGCGGCTTTTCCGATGAAGTGCCCAATGTCGTCGAAGATGCCGCCGACCATGATCTGCGGCGGGTGCATGCCACGGCGAGCGAGCTCGGCGCGGCGGAGAAGCTCGGGATGAATGCCTCGGTCCATTTCGAACACGAGGCGCAAAGGGCCGAGCGGCGTGACGGGCGCCGCGATGGATGCGACGAGCCGGTTTTGGCGCGTCAGGATGACGCTAAACGTCCCGTCTGCGACGGTGACGTCGTGCTGGCGGAGGTTCGACATGGCGGTCACGCGCGCGCCGTAGCGGGCGCTCCCTTGGTTTGCGCGACGTTCGCGACGGAGAGCCACGACGCGGGAATCTGAAGAACGTCTCCGGGCTGGAGATTCTTGAAGTTGCCATTCGCGGCTTTTGGCTTTTGTGGATTCGCGGCGACGAGCTCGGGCCAACGCGCATCATTGCCAATGAGCTTCTTGGCGATACGGCTTGGCGAGTCGCCCGCGATAACCTTGTACGTCTGTGCGCCCGTCGTCGGCGTGCTGCTCGGGATGTGCAATACGGCCGGAAATGTAGTGTTGTTTGCAGGTGCTCCCGGCAGGTTGATGAGCACGCCCAACGTGTTCGCTTTGGCCAGTAGGACGCCCGCGGCAATCGGGTACGTGGCCATGATGGAGGACGCGAAGTTCCGCAGCGTCGCGGCGTCCCCTTCGGTCGCGAGGGCGGTGAGAACCGCCTGCGCGACGGTGCCCGGCATCCCCGGATCGAGCGCGGCTGCGCCCGCAGGAACGCTCGCGCCCGCGGGCGCCGGAGGCATCGGAGCCGCCGCTACGGGCGTCGGGGGCGAGGCGGCCGGGGCGGGGGCGTGGGAAGCCGTCGCCGCGCCCGGGCTCGCGGGCCACGACGCGGGAATCGCCAGCGTTTCGCCCGGGAGGAGCGTCTTGAAGTTGCCGTCCGCCGCCCGAGCCTTCGTCGGGTTGGCGGCGACGAGCTCCGGCCACGCATGCTCCGGCTGGCCGTACTTCTTCGCGATCTTGATCGGGAAGTCGCCGTCCTGAACCTTGTACGAGCGCGCAAACATCGTGGGAGGCGGACCCATCGCGGGGAGCGCCTGGGCGGGGGCCGGAGCCTGGGCGTACGTCGCCGGCAGCACGGGCGGCTTGCTCGCGAGCATCAGCGTCGAGATGGCTTCCGCTTTGTTCGAGAGAAGAAGCGCGGCCTTCGGGTAATGCGGCGCAATCGCATCGGCGAGCATCCGGAGTTTGTCCGGATCGGTCTCCGTGCTGAGCGCGGCGACGATGCGCGCTTGGTCGTCAGGGGTCATCCCGGCGTCGAAGAGCCCCGGGAGCTGCGGCGCAGCGGGCGGAGGCATCATGACGGGCGCCTGGGGTGGCAGGGTCGCCTGGGGTGGCAGCGGCGCGGCCGAAGGCGAGGCGGGCGCGGGCCACGCGATGGAGACGGGCGGCGCCGCGGGCGCGGGCGCGTAGGACACGGGGAGGTCCGTCGGAGCGGGGACCGGCGCGGGCGGCCGGGGCGTGGCCGGCGGCGAGATCGCGTTCGCCTTGCCGAGAAGCATCGTCGCCGCCGCGGGGTAGACGGCCGAGACCGCGTTTCCGTACTCGCGAAGCTTCGCCGGATCGTTCTCCGTCATGAGGACTTGCGCGATCTGCATCGCGACCTCGGGAGGCATCCCCGGATCGAGACCCGGAATCTGGAAGGGCGGTGACTGGACCGGCGGCGGCGCGACGGCGGCAGCGGGCGCGGCGGGCTTTGCGGCCCGCAACGTCGCGGCACGCATACGCAACATGGCCTGCGCCATGGGGTAGCCCGTGAGCTGCGTCGCGAACGCGTCGAGCTGCGCCGGATCGTTGCCGGCCGTGAGGAGCTCGACGACGTTGAAGCGAAGGCTGTCGGGGAGGTTTACGTCGAGCCCATCGCTGCGTTGCGCCGACGTCGCCGTCTGCGAGGCGGCGTTTCGAAGGAGCGCCGCGCGTACGCGAAGCGCGCTCGCCGTCAGTGGATAGCCGACGAGCTGGCTCGCGATGGCGTCAAGCTGCACGGGATCGCTGCTGCTCGTGAGGAGCCCCACGACGAACGCGCGCTGCGCCTCGGGGAGGTTCGCGTCGAGGCCATCGCGACCGACCGGGAAGGTCGCGAAAGGGCTGCCCTGGCCGGCCGGTGCGGCGCCTCCGGGAAGGGCAGGCGGCGCGCCGTACCCCATGCGCCGAAGGCCGGCGGCCTTCGACTGAAGGTACCAGACCGCGTACGGGTAGCGCCCTTGAAGCGCGCTCGCGAACGCGTCCAAGTGCGTGGGGTCGCTCTCCGAGTTGAGCGCGGCTTCGACCTGCACGCGAAGACGGGGATCAAGGTTTGCGTCGAGGTTGTAGGGGGAACGGGCGGACTTTGGCGTCTTCGTCGTCGAGTTCGACGCGACGAGCGCCAACGTCGCCGCCCCCATGAGGAGCAGCAGAACCGGCATAGTCTTTTCTCCTGCCCCTCAGGGCATGCCGAGCACGCGCGAGGGGTCTTCTAAACTGCCATCTAAGCGCCGAACGGCGACGTGGTAGAGCACCCCGCCGTTTCGCTCGGCGCACTTCAAAAAAGGGTGCGCGTGCTCGCCGTCGCGCACCCGGAGCTCGGCGATTCGCCAGCACGCGAGATCTTCGCAATCCCCACTACGGCGAGCCATCGTCTCGGGGATATCCTGCCAGTCCTCTTCGCCGGGCGGCTCTTCGACGTAGCGAACACCGCTCGCGTAGAGGTTCGGCGTCTCGGGACGCATTCGCAGATAGGCGACGTTCGTCGCAATCAGCGCTTCGAAAAGCATCATGAGCACCACCTCGCGCCCTTCGCGATCCGCCGTCTCGAAGGAGCGCAAGCAAAAGCGAGGCGTGTACATGGCAGAGCGGCTTTTCAGGTCATGACGGAGCCGTAGAGCACGGCGAGGAAGTGCTCGGACTGCGAGCTAATGTTGCGCACGCGAATGGTGATCGTCGTGCCGGGAGCGGCCGTATCGAACTCCATCTTCGTGTCCACGGCGAGCGCGGTAAAGGCTTCCGCACTCATGTCGCCCGTCGCGGCGAGCTGGGCCGCCGTTCCGACTTTGATGTCGATGATGACGAAGGCTTTCGCAATCGAGTTTGCAACCGCGAGACGCTTCCCTTTGAAGAGCACCTGCGGCTTCACTTCAATTTCGGCGACCGTGTTGGCTGGGACGTCGTACGAGGTGAACCCAATGGGAAAATCGCGCGATTTCGTGAGCGCCTCCGTCACCACGTGGCGTCCCTGGGGCGGCGCGGGGAGCATCGCGGGCGCGTAGTGCTGCGGCTGCGCGTAGTGCTGCGGCGCATAGCCCGGATGCTGCGCGTGCTGGGGATGCGCAGCATGGTGCGGGTGGTGCTGAATGTGTTGCCCGGGAGGCCCGTAGTGGCCGCCTTGCTGGGGAGGGTAATACCCCTGCGGAGGCGGGCCGTAGCCCTGCGGGTGCGCGGCGGGCTCGGCGCCGACGAGCAGCGAGTCGTAGTTCGGCTCTCCGCCGATGATCATCGATCGATCCATTATCTATTGTCCTTTCGACTACGAAGAAGGCCGCACGGTCAGTGCGACGTGGGGACGTAGGCCGACGGAACGTAGTTCTGAGGAACGTAGTTCTGCGGGGCCTGCGCGAGCGGCTGCGGCTGGGGCTGAGGAGCGGCCACGGGCTGCGGAAGCATCCAAGGAAGCACGCCAGAAAACGCCGGGGCGCCCGTTGCGTGCGCCTTCGCTTCCGCCGCGGCTTTCGCGCCCATCGCTGCCGCCGTGCGGTAGCCGCATGCGGCGAGCGCGCCCGTTCCGATGTTGTGTCCGTGCTCGGAGTATTTGCCAAAGCCGCCGAGGAACGCGACCGTGTGCATGGCGACCGCCGTGCCCAGGTCGACGGGCATCCCCATGACCGCCAGCTCGCCGTTTTCACCCCAACGGCCATTCACATATCCAAAGGCCGTTGTGGTCATGCCGATCTCGGCAATCTTGAGCCCCGTGGCCATGGCCTCCTCGGCCCTGTCCTTGAACTTTTCGAGCGTCGTCTGGGCGCGCTCAACCTTCTTTTGTGCCTGTTCCATCATCTCGCGAGCCTGCGAGACGTTCGTCAGCGTGAACGAAGCCATGTCAGCGCCTCCTTTTGGAGAAGTGATGTTCCATCCGGTCTGCGATTTCGAATCGCCGCAGCCGTCTCCGGTCATCTGCTTTCGGAAGCGCCAGCGAGCAATGAGTTTTAATTTGGGGGCGACCGCCTAATAGGCCGGCCTAATCGGGTTTCGCTCGAGAAATTCCAGATGCACAGTAGGCCGCCTAATAGGCCGGCCTATCGACATCGGCCGCCGTCGGAAGGGGTCACGAACGGGCGCCGGACCGGCGCGCGGCGTAGCGCTCCGCCATCGCACGCGTGCGAGCGGCGATCTGACGAACGAGATCCGGCGGCGCGAGGGCCTGCGCCTCGTCGGCAAAGCCGTAAATCCACCGGGCGAGGTCGAGATCGTCGTGGGAGACGCGAAGGCAAAGCACGCGGCTGCCATCGGCCGCCGACGCGACGCTCTCCCACGCCTGGGAGGGATGAAGCCGGCGTCTCGTCACGGCCTCGATGGCGCGCTTGCCGAAGAACCGAACCCGCACGAGCGACGCCTCGGCGTCGCCCGCGATGCCGAACGCGCCGCCGAGAAAGCGCGCGGGCTCGTAGTCCTGGGGGTACTTGAACCGATCGCCCCGCCTTCGGTCGATGGCGTCAAAGCGGTCGAGCGCGAAGCGTCGAATCTCGCCGTGCCGGTGGCTCCATCCGATGACGTAGAGGCCCTTCCGGTAGATGACGAGCGAGTACGGATCGAGCGTGAACGCCTCGGCGCGCCCCTTGTACCGGACCTCGAGCCGCTCATCGTAGAGCAGCGCGGAGATGAGCTCGCTCGCGTCGTCCGCGCGTCCCTCGTGCACGACCGCGTCGTCGTTGCGGTCGAAGATTTTCCGATCGAGGTGGCGAACGCGCGCGCGATCCCCAGCGCCGAGAGTCGCTTCCGCCTGCCGGTACACGTCCTCGAGCAGCTCGTCGAAACCCGTCCCGTCGAGAAACGTCGTCCCGCGGCGCTGCACGAGGAGCGCCACGGCTTGCGCCTGGTGGATGCGAAGCGCGCTCCGCGGACTCCCAGCCTGGATCCGCCAGACCTTTTCACGGCCTTTCGCTTCGGACACGAGCGGCAAGCCCGCCGCTTGAATGGCCGTGCGGTAGCGGAGAAACGTTTTTCGCGAGAGCGCTTGGCTCTCGAGGATTTCCGCGGTCGTCATCCCCTGCGTGAGCTCGAGGACGCGAACGAGCCGGAGAATCTTTCCGAGGGACGCGTAGCGATCGACGTCGGGCGTGGCGCGCTGCGCGTTCGCGCGAGCTTTGGCGGTCATGGCCCCAATCGTGTCCCGCGAGACGGGTAGACGTCATCTCATGGCACCAAGCAGCGCTCACAAATCGTCACGCCCCTGGGAAGACGATGGCTCGTTAGGGCCTTCCGACGAGAGCCCCGTCACGCCGTTTGCGGCTCTTCGAAAATTCGTAGTGGGCGAAAGCGCTTTTCACGAAACCGGCCAAGGGCAGAGCTCGATGCGCCCTAGGGGGCAACTTAAGAGGGGAACGTTGATAATGTTTTTTCCGAAATCGGATTGGTTAGGAACTCGAGACGTGATGCGAATCCTTCATATGCATCGAAGCCGAGTCCGCAGGTGGCAAAAGAAGGGAGAGCTCCCGTTCACGCTGGATAGCCAGGGCCATGCCAAGTTTCCGCGCAAACATATCGAGGCGATGGCGCTCGCTCTGGGTCATGTCGTGGGGGCAGCGGCATTGGTCCATGCAAAGGCGTTCGCTCTCTTCGCGAAGGGGAAGACTTGGCAGGATGTCGTGATCGCATTGCACGACCTCGGGATGGCGCAGCCGAAAGAGGTCGTACGCGCACTGCACGCTGAATTCCTGGAGAAAGAGAAAATACCCGCTCTCGGGCCGCGACGCGGCAAGAAGGCCGCCCCAGTCGAGGCGGACGGGATGGGCGAGGAAGTGGCCGACAAGCCGGCCCTGAGCGCAGACGCATGGGAACGGCAGCAATCGGCCATCCACCGCCGCAATCAGGAGGCGCACGATCAGCGAGAGCGTGACTTTGAGGCGCAACAGGCGCCGAAGCCAACCCCCGTCGATGCGCCGCCCGCGACGACGCCGAAGGAGCCCGAAGACGCTGGGCCGCTCAGTGACCGCATTCTCGAGATTCTTCGAATCCTTGGACGGAAGCCCGCCACGTGAACGCGAAGCCCGGCGTATCTCCAGTTCGATGAAGTGATTTGCAATTAACCGTTTAGAGAAACGAATCGCTTATGAAACTTCCTTTCTTTGATGAAACGGTCGCGGGTGAAGCCGCCGACGTGCATCGGTGGCTTCAACGCGTGCGGAAGACGGGCGCGAATCGTGTCGCGCTCATCTTCGAAACCTCGCTGAGGTGCCGTTTGGTTCGGGAATGGGCGCTGCCGGAGGCGCCCGATTTCGATGCTCTTCCGGCGGAGATGTTCGATCTCGCGACATGCGTCGAAGCCATCCAAAACGCGCCCGAGGACCGCGCGCTTCTTCTCGCGGCCCGCGACACCGAGTTGCTCCCGCTTGTGGGGAGCCTCACCGTCCAACGCCGAGGCGCGTCGGTAGAAGACGCG
Source organism: Myxococcales bacterium (assembly GCA_025354825.1). Taxonomy (GTDB): domain Bacteria; phylum Myxococcota_A; class Polyangia; order Polyangiales; family Polyangiaceae; genus JANXMC01. Next base: position 1,787 of record JANXMC010000459.1, on the reverse strand, counting down.
ATCGTTCCGCCGTTCCCGCGGCCTGCCTGCGGCCACTGCCAGCAACGGGGCGAACGATACGGTCTGCTCGTCGAACGGCTGGAGGAACAGATTCAAGCGAGTCACGGCCATGCCGATGTCCTCCGCGTTCAAATCAGAACGCTTCACGAGGACATCATGCGCTTGCTCCGCGCGCGCTACCCCGAGCCCGCTTGAACCGGAAATGACGGGCGAAATCCCGTTCCTTGGAACCTCGCCATCCGCGGTAGGGTCGGCCCAAATGGCTCGCCTCCGTGTCGTCGACGTCGCTCCTTCAACGCCGGCTGCAAAACCCTCCGCGAGGCGCCCGACGGCTTCCCCACGCCGACGACCTGCTGCTGATGGCGCAGTACATCCACGCGAGCCCAAAGCTCATCGTTCAAGCGTTCTGCGACAACGTTGATGAACCCCTCGCCTCGATGATTGTGCTCGGCGTCACGGAAGCTGATTCCGACGCGCTTGATATTCTGACGAGCGTTGCCGCCTCGCCGTGCACGCGCTGCACACGACACGTCGAGTTTATTGACCACATGAAGAAGGTCGTAAGCGAAAGGAATAAGACGGGCGCGCGCGGCGAGACCATGATCGACGCGCTGCACGCCGAGCTGCGCGCCGCGAACACGCGTTTCCCCGTCTGGACGTTGGGCCGACCGAAGCAGCAAATCCCGAATTAGCCGACGTCCGCGAAAGCGGCGCGACGCGCACCGACGATGGTCTTGGCCGGCCTCCAGCCGATATCACCGTGAGGCGACACGGCGCTCCTAGGGACGCGGATGAACGTGTAGCGCTACGCTCTGACCGAATGGCAGACGATGTCGTGGTGCTCCCCCTTGCGGTCCCCCGAGACCGCGTGCCCCGCGCCGCGCATTTTCGGTCGACCTGGATCGCGGCCTCCGTCCAAGGGCTGCGCGCGCGGGGCCATTTCGATCGCTACGTCGAGCACCTGCCGCAAGGGACACGCGACGACCTCCTCCAGTGCGTGGCGGGCAGTTGGCTCCCGATGGCGCTCGCCCGGAGTCACTACGAGGCGTGCGAAAGCCTCCATCTCAATGTCGACGAGCAGCTTCGAATGGGCGATGTCGTGGGAAACAACGGGGCCGCGACGCTCCTCGCGACGGCTGCGCGTGCGGCCAAATCCGCGGGGGTGACGCCGTGGTCGGTCTTTTCGCAGTTCGATCGGATTTGGCGACGCGGCGCCGACGGCGGTGCCGTCACGGTGAGTCGCCGCGGTCCGAAAGATGCGCTCGGCGAAGTCATCGGCTGCGAGCTCTTCGAGGTGCCGTACTTCCGCGTGGCCTTCCGCGGCGTGGTCCTCTCGATGATGCGGCACTTCTGTTCGACGATGTACCTCCGCGAAGTCGCGCCTCGTCCCTGGGGGGAGCTTCGGCTTCGTTTTACGTGGGCGTGACGACGCGCTGACGCTGACGCTCCGCGGTTTCCGCGGGTCGCGCCAACGCGAAGGACTCAGATCGATGTAAGCCTCGCCGGTGCTCCGCGAGCGCGCCGCCCCACACGAGGCGGCCCAGCGACGAGGGAGGCTGACGGCGACGAGGGGTCGACGTGGCTATCCACCCCGGTCCAGCCAGCGGAAATCTGCGTGCGCGTCTCGCGGCACAGCGGGGTCGTCGTCAGCCGGCGCGGGTGACACCACCGCTCTTCGTCGGACCGACGGCGGCTCGATGTGCTCGAGGAGCGTAAGCACGTGGGCAGCAAGCTCCGCGTGGACACGTCGGGGTTGCTTCCCCCAAACCGAGAACGGCACGGTGAGC
>JANXMC010000432.1 GCA_025354825.1 Myxococcales bacterium | reverse complement strand
GCGACTCGTTTGGCAAATCCTAAGACCAGCCTCGAGGCCAATCAAACCGTGCGCAGGTTGATTGCGCAGTCCGACAAAGCGGCAAATGCTTGGGCAGTGCTGATCTGCTGTGGGTTCAAGCATGCGCTTGCAATTGTTTGTTTGAAGAACTAGAAATGATAGCCCACTGAAACAAAGAATCAAAAAATCTGGCCCACTTCTTGCAATCGACGTTTCCATCTACAGTATGGCAGTCTGCGAAGGCCCAACTTCTGATGCAGACATCCCATCATCTTGACGGGCCTTGGCCACAGCGCGCAGTACCACCGCGTCGTCTGGACCTACGGCGAGAAGAAGTACGTCGCCACGCCCGCAGCCGATGCGCCAACCGAGAAGAGCATCCCCACCCGCATCTTCTCGAACGTGTGGCTCTACGTCGGGCTCGGCCTCGCGTTCAGCGTTCTCTCTCTTCAAGGGCCCGGCGCCGGCACCGTGAAGCACGTGATTGCGAACACCCTCGACGGCGGCCTGTTTCGCCACGCGTTCACGTTCCTCGATCGCCACGAGGGTGTGTCCCTCGGGCTCAAGGTCGCCGCCGCGTTCATCAGCGGCGTCCGCCTTCATCACTTTTACGTCGATTCGAAAATCTGGAAAGTAAGTAAGAACCAAGCCCTCGCGAAGAACCTCAACGTCTAAGTCTCAGAGCCTCGGCTGCGGCTTCAGCGGTCGAGCGACAGCGGCTCGGCGATCTCTTCGAGCGTGCGGCGCTCGGCGGCGACTCCGAGGACGGCCGCGACGACGGCCGCCGCGATCATGAGGGCCGCGCCAACAACGTAGCCGGCGAAGACCTCTCGCCGGTCGCCGCTTGCCACGAGGGCGCCGAAGAGCGCCGGCGCGACGAGGCCTCCGGCGGCGGTCCCCACCGCGTAGAAAAGGGCGATCGCGACGGCGCGAATCTCGAGGGGGAAGAGCTCGCTCACCGTGAGGTACGCCGAGCTGGCCGCGGCGGATGCGAAGAAAAAGACGACCGACCAGAGCGCGGTTTGCGTCGTCGCCGTGAGCATACCGTTCACGAACAGCGTGCCCGACACGAGGAGCAGAATGCCCGAGAGGGCATAGGTCGCGACGATCATCGGCCTACGGCCAATCGAATCGAACAGGCGACCGAGCACCAGCGGGCCGAGAAAGTTGCCGGCGGCAAAGGGCAATAGGAAGACGCCGACGCGCTCGGGCGGCGTTGCGAAGAAGCGCGTGAGCACGAGGGAATACGTGAAGAAGATCGAATTGTAGAAGAACGCCTGGGCGATCATGAGTGATAAGCCCAAAATGGCGCGTTTTCGATATTTGCCAAAGACCGTCCGCGCAACCGCAACGAGGCTCGGGCGCGCATGGGGCGAAATCGCGATGCGCGCCGGGGGCTCGCTCGGCGGCCGGTAGCCCCGGGCGATGGCGCCCTCTTCGATCGTGCGGAGAATCGCGTCGGCCTCGTCGACACGCCCATGGAGCATGAGCCACCGCGGGCTCTCGGGGACGAAGCGGCGAACGAGGAGGATGGCGACGCTCAAGACGGCGCCGAGGGAGAAGGCGAAGCGCCAGCCGTAGGCACGCGGGACGACGTTGGGATTGAGCAAAACCATCGTGGCCAATGCGCCGAGCGCCGTGCCTATCCAGTAACTGCCATTGATGGCGAGGTCGGCAAAGCCGCGGACGCGCGCGGGCAAGAGCTCGTCGATGGCCGAATTGATGGCAGCGTATTCGCCGCCGATGGCCGTTCCCGTGAGAAAGCGAAAGAACGCGAACGACGCAAAGCTCCACGATGCGCCCGTGAGAAGCGTTGCAACGAGGTAGATCACGAGCGTCACGAGAAAAAGCCGTTTGCGCCCGAGGCGATCGGTCAAATGGCCAAAAACGAGGGCGCCTCCAATGGCGCCGGCGAGGTATGTCGATCCGGCGAGTCCGATCTGCGCGCCCGTTAATCCGAGCGTGTCGTCGGCCTCGAGCGCGCTTCCCAGCGCCCCGACGATGGTGACCTCGAGCCCGTCGAGGATCCACGTAATGCCCAGCGCAAAGACGACCAGCCAGTGGAAGCGCCCCCACGGCAGGCGGTCGAGCCGCGCGGGAATGTCGGTCTCGAGGACGCGGTCCGCCATCGTGACGGTCTCGCACGTCGGCGCGTCTCGCGGCAACGAAACGAATTCGTCGCCCCGACTGTAAGGCCTCCGCCGCCTCCCCGTTCTTCCTGCATGAACCGCGAAGAGCTGCCGATTGCGACGCCATGCAACGCCGACTGGACGACCATGACTCTTGCTGACCGCAGTAGGTTCTGCGGCGCGTGCCAGAAACACGTTCACGAGCTTTCGCGCATGAGCGAAGCCGAAGCGCGCGCGATCCTCGGCGGCCGCGAGACCGAGGGGCTCTGCGTGCGCTATTTGTATGACGAGCGCGGCGACATCGTCTTTCGCCAAGCGACCAACTTCGTCCCCGGGACGCACCTCGCCCGGATGAAACGCGTTGCGGTCGCGGCGATGGCGACGCTGTCCCTCGGCGGCTGCTCGGCGAGTATGCAAACGGCGCCCGAGGCCGAGACTCGGTATACGGCAATGATGGGCGCGCCGCCGCCGCCCCCCGCTGCGACCGACACGCCCGCTTCCGCAGCCATGGCGGACGCGGGTTCGAGCTCACAGGCGAAGTAACAAATGGGGCTGGTCAACCCACCGCGTGGGCCTACGCTTCGGGTATGGGGACAACGCTCATCTCCCGTCGCACGCTTGGTCAGCTACCTGGGATTGCCGGGTTCGTCGTCGCGGGCCTCGCGGTGGGGGCGTGCGGCTCAGGCGGTTATTGCCAATCGGGCCCCTACCACGGAACCCAGTGTTACTCGCAGACCGAGGCGACCGGGTGGGGCACGCCGTCCCTGCCAAACCCCTCGATTTTGACCCCCAACGAAATTCACCCGCCGACGCCTACGCGCTACCACACGACGCCCACCGTCCCCGATGGTGGCATTTCGTGGTCGCAGTAATTCGGTATCCCTTCGACTACGGACGAGCTTACTAAGGGTTTCCCCTCGAGACGCTTTGCAGAGTAGTTGTTCTCGGCCCATCGCGGGGTATCGTGGGCGTGTGAAAATAGCCAACTTGCTCTTGGTCGCCCCGTGCGCGGTGGCAGCGTCCCTCCTCTTTGCATCGCGCGCCGAAGCCGCGCCAACGCTCGCGGCCGACGTCGACGCCGCCATTCCGATCGATCAAAACGGGGCCTCCACAGGCTTCGGCGGCGCGCTCCGTTTCGGCTACCAGCTGAGGCTACCGCTGATTGCGGTCACGCCCGAAGTCGGCCTTTCCTACCACTTCTTCGGCGACGACTACGGCCCCAAGGTCTTTCGAGGATTCGCCGGTGGTCGGCTCGGTATCGGCGAAGGCATTCGCCCTGGCGTCTACGCCCACGTGGGCTTCGGTAGCGTCTCTATCGGCGACGTCACCGTGGGCAATCTCGTCATCAAGGGCCCGAGCCACACGTCGAGCGCGCTCGACGCCGGCATCTTTCTCGACTTCACGCTTTTGCCGAAGTTCGATTTAGGCGTTCACGCCGGGTACAACACGGTTCAAGGCGACGGCGGCGCGCTCAAGTGGGTGAGCGCCGGCGTTCACCTCGCGTACATGTTCTGATCACAGGCTCGATTGCGCGACGATCGCTTCGGCGGGCATGGCCCCGCTGAAGCGTTTCGCTTCGCGACCGTTCTTCAGAAGAATGAACGTGGGAATGCTTCGAATGCCGTAGCGCCCGGCGATGCTGGGGAGATCTTCGGTATTCACTTTGGCGACGAGCACGCGGCCGGCCTGCGACGCCGCGACCTTCGCGAGCTCGGGGGCGACGGCGCGGCAGGGGCCGCACCAGGGCGCACGAGTTCCTCCGTCGTGTGTCTACCGTAAGCATCGCCCTTGGCGTTGCAACCGTGTCGCGTTTGGTGCGCCGTCAGGCGAGGCTGGCGGCCGCCGATGCGGGCTTTTCGGGCGCGCGCGGCGCCGCGCCGTCGGTCGTTGCGGGGGAAGGCAGCGCCGCTTTGGGTAGGCTCACCCGCGAGAGGGGCGCCGTCTCCATGCTCTTCACGGGGCGCTCCAAAATAATGCGCGCGCTTCGGTTGAAGCTCACATAGGCGAAGGCCCATTCGAGAAAGACCATGAGCCTATTTCGATGTCCGACGAGAGCCATCAGGTGGACGAACAGCCACGCGAACCATGCGATGACCCCTTTGAACTTGAGCTTCCCCACCACGGCCACGGCGTGGGAGCGGCCGATCGTCGCCATCGACCCCAAGTCTTTGTACCGATAGGCCACGAGCGGCTCGTTGCGAATCGAATGCACGATGTTCCTGGCTGCGGCGCGCCCGCCCTGAATGGCATTTTGCGCGACTCCGGGGAGCTGCACGCCGTCCTGCTCGAGGGCCGCGAGATCGCCAATGACGTAAACGGACGAAAGCCCCTTGGCGACGAGAGTCTCGTCGACGGCAATGCGCCCCGACCTGTCCGTAGGCACGCCCATCGTCTTCGCGACCGGAACGCCGGCGACGCCTGCGCCCCAGAGAACCGTACGCGCCGCGATGTGCTCGCCGTCGAGGGTGACGCCGCGGGCGTCGATGTTCTTCGCGCGCGTGTTCAACCGAGCTTCGACGCCGAGGTGCTTTAGCTGGGTCAGCGCACTCTCGGAAAGGTCCTCGGGAAAAGCCGCGAGGAGGCGCGGGCCCCCTTCGATGAGAATCACCCGCGCCTTCGTCGGATCGAAATTGCGGAAGTTCTTCGCCATCGTTCGTTGGGCGATCTCTTGAAGCGCCCCCGCGAGCTCGACGCCCGTCGGCCCGCCGCCAATGACCACGAACGTCAGGAGCTCTTTGCGCGCTTCGGCGTCCGTCTCGCGCTCGGCCGCCTCGTAGGCGAGAAGAATGCGGCGCCGGATATCGAGCGCCTCTTCGAGCGACTTCAGCCCCGGCGCGTGCTCGGCCCACTCGTCGTGACCAAAGTACGAATTGGTCATTCCCGCAGCGACGATCAAAAAGTCGTAGGTGAGCTCACCGTCTTCGAGGGTGATGACTTTGCGCGTCGGGTCGATGGCAATGGCGCGGGCCATCATCACGGTCGTGTTCTTTTGGCGTTTCAGAACAACGCGCGTCGCCGCGGCGATATCCGTCGATGCGAGGGCGGCGCTCGCTACTTGGTAAAGAAGCGGCTGAAATAAGTGGTGATTCCGTTTGTCGAGAACGGTCACGCGTACGGGGGCGTTCTTCAACGCCTTTGCCGCGGCCAGACCGCCGAACCCTGCGCCTAGAATCACGACGTGCGGAAGCTCTGCGCTCATCCGTCGAGGGTAGGGCGAGACCTATACGGGTCAAGGTCCATATGCTGCAGTGCGTAAAAGGCCACAATGGGGCGATTTTGCGCGGGATGCAGCGCTATGGCGTTTGCGCGCCGATCCCCGATTGCCCGCTCGCCGACGGGCAGAAGGGCTGGGTCACGGCTTTGGGCGGGCAGCGCGTCGAGAGCTCGAGGCCGAGCGCCTGCTCGGGCACCGACCGCTTGTCGGCATTGGGCTCTTTGTCGCGAAGCGATTCGCAAATCCCTCGGCTCAAAAGCCCCCCCGTCGCCGACGTACGCGTCCACCCTTCGATCGGGTCGCCCTCGTCGAGGACGATGATGCGATTTTCGGCGTCGCGCCAGCGGACGGCCAGATTGGCATTTACCGCCGCCGCCGCCGGGAGCGCGAAGGTGCACGCGCCAGCGTCGACTACGACAGGCGACGCCCCGTCGAGGCAGACGGCTTCGTCGAAGCAGCGGGACGGCGCGCGATTGCCGAATACCTCCGAATCGTGATAATCGGATAGCGCGCCGTCGGCGACGCGCGCGGGCTGGCAAGTGCCGCCGGCGCACGTGTCGTCCGCGCCGCATTCGCCGAACCCGAGGCACGCCATGCGCAGCGGCATTCGCAAGAGGAGCGTGCGCCCTTCGGAATAGCTGACAATCGCCTGACGCACGATTTGCGTCTTCGTTCCGTTCAAGAGGCCGCGCACTTCGATTCGCACGGGGCCTCCGAGCGAGCGGTCGTTGCGTGGGATCACGGCGAGGGTCGCGGGGAGGATGCGCGGGGTCGAGACGTCGTGAACGACGTTGTTGACCACCGAGCCGTCGGCGGCGGTCACGACGACCTCGAGCTGATCGAGCTCTTGCGGGATCTCGGTTTCGGAGGTGATCGCGACCGTGATCTGCGTGGAGCCGTCGCGTGCGACGCAGCCTGCGAGAGCGGGCGCGAGCATTGTGACAAAAGCGAGGGAAGCGAGAGCACGAGCCGTCATCACAACCCCCGAATCCGAAAGCTGGCGGGGACGAAGCCGGGCGCGAGCGTCCCCGGAGCGCTCCCGTCATAGCTCGTTTGGCGCGTGGCGAAGACGACCGCCGTCGTCACGCCCGATGCGACCACGATTCCGCCCGCGACCCAGAGCCACGCGGGCACGCCGCTCCGTTTCGATTCGAGCGTGACGTTGAGCGAGCGTACTTCGTTGTCGCGCACGACGAAGTCGCTGACGCGCGGCTCGGAACCGGCGCGCGTGATGCGGAGCTGGTGCTCTCCGCTCGCAACGGCGCCGTCGAACTGGCCGTGGGCGACGACCTTTCCATCCAAGACGATGGACGTTTCGTCGTCGTCCGTGACGACGCGGAGGCGCGCCTCGTGCTTCTCGGGCTCCATCGTAAATGCGATTCGCGTGTCGCCGCCGAAGGCGACGTCGTCCATCTTCTGTCCCGTGACGAGCTCGGCGGCGCGCACCGTGAACGTATGACGACCGGCGTCGACGGTGCCGGTCCACGGCGTGTCGCCGACCTCGACGCCATCGACGAGAACGCGCGCCCGCAGGCCGTCGCCCACGCCTGCTCCGACCTTCGTCGTCGCGTCGACGTGGACCGTGCCGCGCTTCACGGCGGGGTCGAGGGCGAGGCGGACCGCCTTGGGCTGACCGCTGGTGAGGGCGATGCGAACGGGCATATCGAGATATCCGGTTTTGCGGACCGCGATCGTGTGCTCGCCAACCTCGGCGGCGATGGGCGCGGCAAGCGGCGTCGTTCCGACGTTCTCGTCGTCGACGAAGACCGTGGCGCCGTCTTGATCGCTCTCGATGGTGAGGGTCGTCACGAACGGCTCGAGGGCTTTGATGGTGTCGTCGACCTTTTCGCGGTAATCCCGCGGGAGCGTGGCTTTCCCTTCGTCGAGGCTCGCCCGCAGCGACGCGATGGCGCGCGCATACCGGCGTAGTGACTTCTCGCAGACCGCCACGTTGTACAGAACGCGCGGTTCGTGGCTGAGCGCGTGGGCCCGCTCGAGCTCGGCCCGCGCGCCGCTGAAGTCGCCGTCGGCGAAGAGCACCGCCCCGCGATCGAAGGCGTGGAGCGCTTCACCCGTGAGCGCGTCGCGCACGCGCCGTGGTGCCGCGGCGAAGCTGTCTCCGGCGAAGGCGACGAGGGCCGTTGCGACAAGGGAGCGTGTCGTCAAATTGCGAAATGCAGCGGTGATCATGGCTTATTCGAGGAGCTTGATATTTCGGATATCGCGCACGCGGGGAGGTTCGGTTTTGGCAGGCGCACGCTCGCGCGCCTTCGTGGGCTTCGCGTCGCGCGTGACCTGCGGCGGTGCGCTCGGCGGGGGGTCGCTGGGCGCGGGCGTGGGCGTGGGCGCCTGCACGATGAGCGTGGGCACCGATGGGGCCGGTGCGCGCGGGCTCGCGGCGACGTTGGGCGCGAGACCCGTCCGCGGCGCGAGGGACGCCGCGCCGAGGCCCAGGAGCCCGAGGGCCGCAGCGGAGACGGCGATGACGCGCCCGCGCCGCCCGAGCCCCGCGCGCGCGAGCTTGGAGCGTTCTGAGGCGGTGGCGCTGTAGGGCGCAAGGGCGCGGACGAGGGCGGGAACGTCTTGAAATCGCCTGCCGGGTGACTTCTCGAGGCATCGCGAGATCACGGTGTCGAGCCCGCTCGGGAGCGACGGGCGATGGCGGCGGGGCGCTGGCGGCGTGGACGCGAGAATGAGCGCGTAGAGATGGGGAATCGAGTCGCTCTCGAACGGTGCGCGCCCCGTGAGAAGCTCGTAGAGAATGACGCCGAGCCCCCAAATGTCCGATCGCGGATCGACCGAGCGCGCGTCGCGTACCTGCTCGGGTGACATGTATTGCGGCGACCCGAGGAGCGTATTGGGCGCCGTGAGGCTCGCCGAAATCACGGCATTCGCATCGCCCTCGGCGTCGGAGATCAGCGACTTCGAAATACCGAAGTCGAGGACTTTGATGGCGTGCCGACCGTCGGCGCGTTGCGCGTAAAATAGATTCGCGGGCTTCACGTCGCGATGAACGATTCCTGCGGCGTGGGCCTCGGCGAGGGCGTCGCACGCTTCGAGGATCATCGTGACGCTCGCGCCGATGGGCAGGGGCGCTTCGGCGGCGACGCGCTTTTCGAGGCTCATGCCCGCGAGGCGTTCCATCACCATGTACGGAACGCCGGCCTCGGTCGTGCCAACGTCGTAGATGCGAACGGCGTGCTCGCTTCGAAGCGACGCTGCAGCGCGCGCCTCGCGGAGAAAGCGGGTGAGCGCCTCGGGCGACTGGGCGAGCGTCGGCTTCAAAAACTTAATGGCGACTTGCTGCCGCAATTGCAAGTGCTCGCCGGCGACGACAATGCCCATTCCGCCGCGACCGAGCAGCTCGCCCACGAGCAGCTTTCCCGAAATCACGGACCCTTTCGGGGGCACGCCCGAGCGGTCGCCTTCCTTGGCGAAGGTCGCGTCGGCCGCGGCGACGCGCCTTTGGGGGAGGCTCGAGGTTTGGGTCAACGCGACCCTTACGCTAGTTCGCGCCGGCCATCCGTCAACCGTGCGGACGGCGTCGAGACTCGAGAAGAAATCCGCCGAAACGGCCCTTCGCGCCGGTGCGTCAGCGCGCACCCAGGTCCCCTTCGAGAACGACGTGCTCCCGCTTCGAGACGAGGACCCCGCCGGCCTGTTCGCGCGTGATTACGAGACGATCGGGCCTCTCCAGGCGTACGGGCGCGGCCAGCGGGACGTCGATGCTTGCACTCGTCGCGCGACTTACGAAGCGACCGACAGGAGTGGGCAATCGGTCTGAATCGCTCATTCGAAATAACCAAATTTGGTATTCGCTGGCCCCGTCGGTCGGCGCGAAACCGCTGGCGTGGAGGGTTCCGCGCTGCGTGGCATCGTCCCACGCAACTTCGGCCCTGCTCGGGCTCGCCGCGACCTCGCCGTGGAGCGCTGTCGCGTTCGACGAGGGTGCCGTGCTCGAGGGGCTTCCGGAGAGCGCGCGTCCGACGAACAGCGCGATGCTGGCCGCGGCGGCGAGCCACCCCGACCATCGCGCGACGTCGAACCGAGGCTTCGGCGAGGCCGCGGACATCTCGACGACGACGACCTGCGCGCCTGCGGCGGTCGTGGTTGCGGGCGCGGCACGAGCGCGCGGGGCGGCGTCGGGATTCGTGCGCGCCACGTGGCGCGGCGCCTCGGCCTCGATGCGTGCGCGGAGGTGCGCGGGCATTTCGGCATCGGCCTCGCCGCCGTGGGCGAGATGGACCGCAGCGGCTTCGAGCTCGAAGGCCGCGTCGTCGTGACCGTCTGGACCGCCGTCGTCATCGTCGCGTTTCACTCGGGCTCCTTGTGCAGGGTCGTCGTGTCGTGGGCGTTGCTCCCGTCGCGCGAGAAAAGAAGCGCGCGAACCTTTTCGAGGCCGCGCCGCACGTGGGCTTTCACGGTGCCGAGCGGCATCGCCATCGAGCTTGCGATCTCCTCGTGGGTGAGGCCGTGGCATGTGGCGAGCAAGAGCGCCGTGCGCTGCTCGGGGCGCAACGTTGCGACCGCCCGCGCGGCGAGGCCGGCTTCGGCGCAGAGCTCCGGCGAGAGCATCGCATCGGTGTCGCCGAGCGCTTCGGCATCGGGGAAGGGGAGCTTCGCGTCCCGGTGCCGACGCGCGTAGGCCCGCCGCCGATCGATGAGGCGACGGCGAGCGATGATCGTGACGAACGCCGCTTCCGACCCTTCGCGCGCATCGAACCTCGCCGCATTTTTCCATATCTCTACGAAGACGTCTTGGGTCGCATCTTCGGCGTCTGCGCTGTCGAGGGAGAGGCGCCGCGAGAGGGCCCATACGAGCCGCCCATACCGCGCGAGCACCTCGCGCACCGCCGCCCCATCGCCCCGCGCGACCCGCGGCAAGAGCGGATCGAGCGCTGGCGGTAAAGGCGCAGGCGCGAGGCTGCGCGGAGGTGGAGGCGGTGGTGCGGTCACGTCGATGCGTGGATGCTCAGAGCGGCGCCACGGGGGCGAGGCTCCATGCGGGCGTGCTCGTATTGACGACGAACAGGCGGAAGCTCGCCTGCGTTCCCGTGGGCGCGAGGGCGCCCGCCGCGACCACGAAGGCACGCGTTCCCGCCGTGGGCGCGACGGTGAACTTGGCGACGATGGTCGTGTCCGCGCCCGCCGGCGCAACGCCGAGGGTGTAGGTGGCGGGCGCGACGGAGAGACCTTCGGCGGCCGTTGCCCCAGGGAATGCGAGGTTCGGGACGAGTACCGGATCGATCTTGTTCGTCGCGACGACGCCGACGTCGACGGCCGGTGCATCGGGCGACGCGTGCACGACGCGGAGGCGCACTTTGCTCGTGTCGGTCGTGACGAAGCCGTCGGCGAAGGCGGCGAGCTGGAAAGCCGGCTTGCCCGCCGCGGGTGCGAGGAAGCCCGTGGCGATTGCCAAATACTTCTGCCCCGCATCGAGCTTACCTGAGCTCTTCGTCGTCACGGCCGGCGTCGTCGGCTTGGTGGGGCCCGCCGCGTGGGCGTAAAAGTCCAAATTGTACGTCCCCGGGGGAACTTGAATGGGGGTCGAGATCTTTCCAAACGAGAGATCGTCGGCAATCTTCGCGGCGCCCGCGAAAATATCGACCGACGGCGCGTCCGGCGAAGCGTGAACGGCGAAGACGGTGGGGTTCTGTTTTACGAACCCCAAGGTGCCGCTCGGTCCCACGGCGAGGATTTCGAAGCCGTCGGTTTCGCGCGGCTGCTTCGCGAGGAGGCCCGTGGCAATGAGAAAGAGCTCGGCCCCTTCGGGGAGCTTCGGCGTCGTGAACGCCGTTACCGTTTTGCCTCCCGCGGCAATGCCCACTTGAAGCTCTTGCCCAGCGGGCAGCGCAACGCCGTCGGCGGTCGTGTCGGCGAAGCGCGTAAGGCCATCGAGCTCCGGCTTCGTCGGGTCGTCGTTGCCGACGTCGATACCGACCGTCGGTGCGTCGGCGCCGGCGTGGAGCACGCGAACCGTGGCTTTGCCGGCGCCCGCGGCTTTAAAGCCTTCGACGAGGGGCACGATGCGGAACTTCGATGCGGCGTCCGTCGACGCGAGGAGGCCCGACGCGACGGCGGTGATTTTCGCGCCACCCGGCAGGGCGAGCTTACCTGTCGAGAAGGCGACGGCGTCCGTCGGCTTCGAAGGGGATGCGCGAAGTTGGATGTTGTACGAACCGGCCGGCACCGAGAGATAGGCCGAGGTGTCGCCGAACGAGACGTCTTTCAAAAGGGGCGTAGTCACCCCTTCGGCGTAAACGTCGACCTTCGGTGCATCGGGCGATGCGTGGACGACCCGAATCGAAACGGTGCCCGTGGAGGGCGAGCCCGCGTCCGTGGCGGGCGCGCCGGCATCGGTCACCGGGGTCGAGGTCGACGTTCCCGTCGGAGTCGGCGTCGGCGTTGGCGTCGGGGTGGGCGACGTGCCCGTGGTGTCGTCGCTGCAGCCGGCGACGAGGGTCGAGCTAGCGGCGAAGGCGAGCGTTGCAGACGTAAGCGCGATGAGACCGAGAGAGCTTTTGAGGGAAGTTCGAAGCACGGCGGTATCCTCCTCACGCGTCCGCGCGCCCCCTCGACAGCGCGGGAGAGGCGTCGCGATCGCGCGTTATGGCAATCGACGAATCGTTCGAGAAGCAGTTCGCCGCGGGCGCCCGTTTGGATGCAGCCGCCGCGCGCGCGCAGACGATTTCGATCCCGTGCAACGGTGCCCCACTCCGGACGGCTGCTGAGGCACGACGCGGCGGCGGAGGTGCGCGGCGCGCCTGCGATCCGCGCGGTTCGTAGACGAATCTGCTGCGAAACAAGCCGATCCGAGAAGGGCACGCGCGGCGAGGGGCCTTGGCGAGACGTTTGCACAGCGCGCCGGCCATGAACACGAACCTTGTGACGCGTATCTCCGCCGTTCTTCTCGTGGGTGTCGCCCTCGCCTCCGTCGGCTGTAAGCACAAGCAGGCCGAAGGGCCCATGGAGCGCGCTGGCAAGAGCGTCGACAACGCCGCGGAGAAGACGAAGGACACCGCCGTCGACGTGAAGAACGACGTGAAGAAAGATCTGAAGAAAGACTGATTCGCGGATTTCGTTGGAAGAGCGGAGTCATCGTGGGGATATGGCGGCTCGCGCAGCCCGTCGCGAGGAACACCGCTCCGCCGCGCGTGAACGCGGTGAAACGCGGGTGATCGCCGCGTCGCCGGCCAGCTTCGCGAACATGGAGCGGGGCGCGGCGAGCGCGTAGGGCGTGCCGTCGTCGAAGGCGCCGGCCGAGGACGTTCGAAGCTCGCGGCCGAACGCGGGGTGCGGGAGGGGCGCGCCGCGTCCGTCGTGGTCGTGGCACGAGACGCCGCTCGCGGCGTTGGACGTTGGCCCAATTTTGGATTTGATCTCCGCGAGAATCGTCGCCGCAAAGTCGGAGTGGGCGCCCGTCGCGAAGCTCGAATCAAAGAGGCGGCGCTCGGATCGGATCGATCGCGCCCGCCAAGGCGAGGGCTGCCCCCTTCGCTTTGCGCCACAAGACTCTCGTCTCACCGCAAAGCACCATTGGAGACGTCGGCGATCCCTCGATGACGGCCGTATCGGGAGTAGGCCACCGTTATGAGAACGAGAACCTTTCGATCGATGCTCGCGTCGGCGCTCTCCCTCGCGCCGCTCCTCGCATTCGCCACGAGCTGCTCCAACGGCGCGGACGCGCAGCCGACAGGGCCGGGCCGCGGCGTCATCGTCGCGGGAGGCGCCATCACGCCGCTTCCGTGCGACGTCGAGACGGTCGTCGCGGGTCACTGCCGCACCTGCCACGGCCCATCGCCGGCATACGGCGCGCCGATGTCGCTCGTCGCCCTCGGCGACCTCACGGCGGCGAGCAAGAGCGATCCGTCGAAGAAGGTTTACGAGCTCATTTCGGGGCGTATTCACAACGACACGAAGCCGATGCCGCCGCCGCCCAATGCGCGCCTCTCGGCCGCCGAGATGGGCGTGCTCGATGCGTGGGCGTCTGCGGGCGCGCCGCAGACGAATGCGGCGACGTGCGCCGGCGCGACGACGGGCGGCGGTGGTACGGGCGGCAGCGCGACAGGCGGCGGCGGTGGCGACCCCGAGGCGCTCCCGTGCACGCCCGACACGTTCATCCACCCCGGCTCGCCCTATGCGGCGCCGGCGTCGAAGGAGGAGTACGTCTGCTACGGCTTCGACGTGACGACGACCTCGAAGCGGCACGTCATCGCGCTCGCACCGGCCATCGACAACAAAGCCGTCGTTCACCATTTGCTGCTCTACAAGACGGCAGAGGCCGTGAGCCCCACGCCGACACCGTGCGGCGGTGGCGGCCAGGGCGAGCTGGTGACCGGGTGGGCGCCCGGAGTTGGCAATCTGATTTTGCCGCCGGAAGCCGGGTATCCCGAAGAGGGGACGACCCATTACATGATGCAGATTCACTACAACAACGTGTCGGGCACGGCCGTGCAGAACGACGCGAGCGGCTACAAGCTGTGCACCACGGAGACGCTGCGCCCCAACGACGCGGGAGTCCTCGCGTTCGGGTCGGTCAACTTCTCAATTCCCGCGCGGTCGACCCTCGCCCTCACGTGCGATTACACGTTCACGAGCCCGCTGATTCACACCTTCGTCGCGCAGCCCCACATGCACCTTCGCGGTCGTGCGATGTCGACGATAAACACGACGACGTCGAACACGATCGTCGACTCGCCGAATTTCGATTTTCAAACACAGTATTTGCACGAGTCGAAGTTTGATATCAAACCGGGGGACGTGATTCGAAATACGTGCACCTGGGCCAATGAGACCGATCAGCCCGTCACCTTCGGTCCCACCACGGAAGACGAGATGTGCTTCGACTTCGTCTCCTACTGGCCGAGGATCACGACGCCGGGCTTCACCTGGAGCACGCCGTCGGCGCGTGCAAGGTGCACGCACCCCTGAACCCGCGTGTGCCACGTACGACGGGGGAAAAGCCATTTTTGAAGGCCATTCCCCCGCGTGCGGGCCCCTCACCCAAGCTTCTTCTTCACCAGGTCGCTCATCAGCTTCGGGTTCGCCTTGCCGCCGCTCGCCTTCATGGTGAGGCCGACGAGGGCCCCCATGACGTTGGCGTTGCCGGCGCGGTAGCGGGCGACGGCATCGGCGTTCTCGGCGAGGACTTTGTCGACGATCGCTTCGAGGGCGCCGGCGTCGCTGATTTGCCGAATGCCCTTTTTCTCGACGATGGCGCGGGGCCCGTCGCCGCTTTCGAACATTGCGGCGAGAACGTCTTTCGTCAGCTTCGACGAGATCGTCCCTTCTGCGCCGAGGGCGAGGAGCTCGGCGATCGCGCTCGGCACGAACGGCGCGGCGTCGAGCTTGCGGCTTCGAAGCTCACCGAGCACGTCGTTGCAGCACAGAGCCGCGGCCGCCTTTGCGGGCGCGCCCGCGACGACCGCCCCTTCGAACAGGCCGAGGGCGCCGGGCTCGAGGGCCAGCGTTCGCGCTTCGTCGGCGGTAATCGCATACGTGTCGCGAAGGCGAATCGCCTCCGGCGAAAGCGGGGCCGCGCTGGGCGGAGGCGCCGTCGGATCCCTGCCATCCTTCGCCGCGCGCTTCGAGACGGGCGGCTCTTTGGGCGCGATGCTCGCCGGCCCCGCGGCGCGCGCGTTGGCCTTCCCCCAGCCGTCCTTCAGCGCCACGGTGCGGTTGAAGACGGGGTGGCCCGGCTTGCTGTCGTCGTCGGCCACGAAGTAGCCAATACGTGCGAACTGAAAGCGCTCGCCTGCATTGGCCGTCGCGAGGCTCGGCTCGACCTTCGCCGAGAGGACCGTGAGCGACTTGGGATTCAGATCGATTTTGAAATCGCCCGATTCGACGCCAGGGTTCTCGGTCGTGAAGAGGCGGTCGTAAATACGAACTTCGGCATCGAGCGCGCACGACGCGCTCACCCAATGGACCGTGCCGTCGACCTTCTTGCCGCCGCCGCCGCGCGAGTCTTTGTCGTAGGTGGCGCGAAGCTCGACGACGTTGCCGCCCGCGTCCTTCACGACGCCCGTGCACGTGATGACGTAGGCGTACCAGAGGCGAACGGATTTACCGGGTGAGAGCCTGTAAAAGTCCTTCGGCGGCGCTTCCATGAAGTCGTCGTGATCGATGAAGATCTCGCGCGTGAACGGGACTTTGCGCGACTCCTTGCGGGTTGCGTCGTCGGGCCAGTAGGCCGCGTCGATCTCTTCGACGTCACCCTCGCCGTAGTTCTCGATGACGACCTTCAGCGGCCGCAGCACGGCGAGCGCGCGCGGCGAGCGGGGGTTCAAGTCTTCGCGAACGGTGTATTCGAGCAGGGCGATGTCGACCGTGCTGAGGTTTTTCGCGACGCCGATCTTCCCACAGAACGCACGAATGGCCTCGGGCGTATAGCCACGACGGCGCATGCCGGCGATCGTCGGCATACGGGGATCGTCCCACCCGGCGACGTGGCTTTCTTCGACGAGCTGCAGAAGCTTGCGCTTGCTCAGCACGGTGTACGAGAGATTGAGCCGCGCGAACTCGGTCTGCCGCGGAACCCAAGGTACTTCGGTCGCGGCGATGACCCAGTCGTAAAGCTCGCGCGCGCTCTCGAACTCCATCGTGCAAAGGGAGTGGGTAATCCCTTCGAACGAGTCGGACAGGCAGTGCGCGTAGTCGTAAAGCGGGTAGATGCACCAGGCGTCCCCCGTTCGGTAGTGGTGGGCGTGCTTGATGCGGTAGAGCGGCGGGTCGCGCATCTTCATGTTGGGCGACGTCATGTCGATCTTCGCGCGGAGCACGCATGCTCCGTCTTTGAACTCGCCTTTTCGCATGCGGCGAAAGAGGTCTAAATTCTCGTCGACCGTGCGGCTGCGAAAGGGCGACTCTTTGCCGTGCTCGCTGATGGTGCCGCGGTATTCGGCAAAGGCGTCTTCGCTCAAATCGCACACGTACGCGCGCCCCAGGCGAATGAGCTTTTCGCCCAGCTCGAAGAGCTGCTCGTAGTACCCCGAGGCGTAGAACATCTTCTCGCCCCAGTCGAAGCCGAGCCACTTCACGTCACGCTGAATCGCCGCGACGTATTCCGGATCTTCCGTGGCCGGGTTGGTGTCGTCCATCCTAAGGTGGCATACGCCGCCCTGATCGCTCGCGACTCCGAAGTTGAGGCATATCGACTTTGCGTGGCCCATATGCAAATAGCCATTGGGCTCGGGCGGAAACCGAGTGGTCACCTTTCCGCCGTGCTTTTTCTTGGCCACGTCGGCCGCGACCATGTCGCGGATGAAGTCGGACGGGGCGTGTGCGCTTGCTTCGGACATTGCTCTCTCGGGGGCCTCGGGATGTGTCGGCGCATCATACCGCGTCGGCCGAAAGGACGGTACGCTGCCTCCTCGGTGCGCCCGGACGACCTGATTCCCGATGCTCGCGACGGCCTCACGCGGGCCGAGCGAATCGTCCTCCGCGTGCTGCGCGAAACGCAGCTAGAGCGCGACGAAACGGGCGAACGGCCCGTGCGAACGACGATGCTGTACGGCCGCGTCCTCGAGCACATCGACATGAGCATGGGCGAGCTGCAGGCGATTCTCCGGCGCCTCGGCGCGCAGAAGTAGCGCACGCCCGGCCTGGGCTCGCCACGGCCCGCGACTGGATCGCGAACGGCTCGGCGGGGCGCGACAAGAGGGCGAGCGGGGTCGGCCGGTTGGACGGTAATTCGAGTCGCCACGCCGCTCCCGCTCGCTGCTGGCACGACTGCTGCGGTGGGGCTGCCCATGCCCTATCGCCCCTCCTTTGCGCACGTATCGCTCCGCGGTATTGGCCTTTCGATCGCAATGGCCACGATGGTCGCGGGCTGCTCGTCGGCGAGCGAAGGCGATATCGCCGTTGCGGCGGGTGCGGGCGGAGCAGACGGCGGCAGCGAGGCCCCCAAGGGAGCCACGTGCGAGCTTTGCGGAGACGCTTCCACGACCACGACGCCAACGGCGCCAACGACACCTGTGGACGAGCCCGATGCCTCGCCCTCGCGCGACGCATCGCCCGATGCGCCGCCCGCTTCGCAAGACGTCTGCCCGGCGCCCCACGGCGTCCATGCAGTGGGAAAGACGCGCTACATGCACGGGGTCAATCTGGCGTGGAAGAACTTCGGCGCCGACTTCGGAGGGATTCCCCAATGGGGGCAGAAGAGCGTCTCCCAAGACCCCGAGGCGTTCACGGCGTGGATGAGAACGATGAAGACGTCGGGGGCGAACGTCGTTCGCTGGTGGGTATTTCCCGAAATGAAGGGGGACGGCGTCGCCTTCGACGCATTCGGCGTTCCAACCGGCATCAGCGCCACGCTCCGCGCCGATATCCAAAAAGCGCTCGAGCTCGCAAATGCCAACGATCTGCGCATTGTCTTCACGCTCTACTCCTTCGACGGCTTTCGCCCCACACGCACCGAGTCGGCGGTGGTCACGCACGGCCTCCACGATCTCGTCGTCGACCCGGCGAAGCGCGACGCGTTGATGACCAACGTCGTCTCCCAAGTTGCGTTCGAGGTGAAAAATAGCCCGAATCGCGATCGCGTCGTGGGGTGGGATCTCATCAACGAGCCCGAATGGGCGATCTCGGGAAGCGACGCCTACGGCGACCCGCAATTCGATCCGATGCCCGATTTGCAATCGGTCACGCACCCACAAATGGAAGCGTTTCTAAAAGCGATGTCGGCGGCGGTTCATGGGCAGTCGAGCGCCGCCGTCTCTGTGGGGAGCGCCGGCATCAAATGGGCAAAAGCGTGGAGCCAAGTGCCCCAAGACTTTTACCAACTTCATTACTACGGCTGGCTCTACGAGTATTTTAACTACAAGACCGTGACGCCCGCGTCGGTGGGACTCGTCGGAAAGCCGGTGGTGATGGGCGAGTTTCCGTGGGCGGGCCTGCCGGCGGTCGCCTCGCGGAGCTACCCGGCCGTGAGCGCGAGCCAATTCATGAAAGACCTTTGGGACGCGGGCTACGCGGGCGCGCTGGGGTGGGATTACAGCGACTGGAGCCCCGATACCGTGAAGTCCTTCGCCGCCTCCCACCCCTGCGAGACGCACTACTAATGCCCCTACGTCTCGATGCGAAGCACGCGTGGCTCCTCATGCTCGTCGTTCCGTGCGTGGCGGTCGTTCTGTTCGCGTTCGGCGAGCACGGCGAGACGCGCGCCGGGGCCGTGATCGACGTGCCGGCGGTCGTCGCGCCCGCCTCCGAGTCGCGCAGCGCCGCCAGCGCGCCTGCGCGCGCGCTACCGCCGACGGTCGCGGTCGTTCCGCGCGCTGCGGTTACGGAGGACGACGCGGCGGGCGAGACCGACGCGACCGCCATCGAAGCGATGGTGCGCGCGGGGCACGTGGGCGCGGCGCGAACGGCGACCTACGAGTTTTTCAAGCGATATCCAAGTAGCGCGCGCGGCGCCGCCCTCGAGGCGCTTACGGGGATGCACCGTCCGCCGCCTCCGCCGCCTTCGTGAGCATCGGACCAGAGCCGACAACGAAGGTCCCGGCGACGGAATCGACGCCGAGCGAATGCGCTCTAACGGCCGCCTCGCCCCGAGCCGCCCAACCAGATTCGATCGCGCCTCCCTTCGTGCAGGCCGTCGAATTTTTTCTGCTGCTCGGGGCGAAGCACGGCGCGGATCGACGCGTCGACGTCGGCCTTGTGATCGCGCAAAGGTTGGCCGCAGCGCTCGAGCATCGTGTGGCTCAATTCGCGGGAATCCTCGCGGTCTTTGGCCAAAATCGCCGCGACTTGCCCCTCCTGCGTCGGGTCGAGATCGAGCCTGCGGGCGAGGGCTGAGAGGCGCCTCCCTTCGAGCTCGTGGCCGTCGTCGCGAAGGATCGCCGCGTTTCGCTTCTGGGCGTAGGCGTAGGTCGCACCGCCGCCCGCCGCCGCACCAAGCGCGAACACCCCAGCCAAAATCGCGTATCCGACGGCTGCACGTTTCACCATTCGAGCTCCGTCGCGGAATAGCTCCCCGCGAGCGCGTCGTCGACGGCGTCGTCGTTCGTCACACCCCACGCGATGCTGATCGCTGCGGCGAGCGCCGCCACGGGGACGAGTCGGCGTGCGATGCGCGGGAGGTCGTCCCAAAATGTCGGCGCGGGCGCGCGCA
>JANXMC010000830.1 GCA_025354825.1 Myxococcales bacterium | reverse complement strand
CATGAAGAGGTACATCAGGCCGATACGCTTGTGATCGAGCGTAAAGAGCCATGATTTGATCCCCCGTTGGGAGATCAGGTAGTTCGTATTGAGCTCTTCTTCGGAGTGCCCTTCATGGCTTCCGGGAGCTGCGACGTCGATGGCGGCCATGGCGGCGTTACCTCCGAGACTCGGGTTTCGTGAATCTCGTTATTTCAGAGTCTTGATGTAGGAGATCAGTGCGTCGATCTCCTTGTCGTTGAGGATGCCCTTGTACGTGGGCATCACCGGGCCGAAGCCCTGCACGATCTTCGCTTGCGGGTCGAGCATCGACTCGCGGATGTAGTTCTCGTCGATTTTGATCTGCGAGCCGTCGGAGAGAGTTTCGGTTGAGCCGAACTTCCCCTTCCAGCTCGGGCCTGCGCCCTTGGAGCCGTCCACCGTGTGGCAGCCGAAGCAGTTCTTGCTCTTGTAGAGGATCTCGCCCCACTGCTCCGTCGTCTTCCCCTCGGGCGGGCCGACGGCGGCGCTCATCTGCTTGTCGAACTCGTCGGCGCTAAGAATCTTCGCCTTCGTGATCATCGACCAGTGACCGGACTGCGCGTTCTCGGTGGAGCGACCGCCGCAGTATTCGGCGCAGAAGACGTTGGTCTCACCCGTCTGCGTCGCCTGGAACCAGAGCGACGTGTACATGCCGGGGACGAGGTCGCGCTTCACGCGGAAGGCCGGGACGAAGAACGCGTGGAGCACGTCGCTCGAGCTCATGATGAGCTTGACCGGCTTGTTCACCGGCACGACGAGCTGGTTCATGTGCGCGCCGTTCGGGTACTCGAAGTCCCACGACCACTGGAGGCCGCGAACGCGCACTTCCATCGCATCGGCCGGGGCGACCGCGAGATCGAGGTACCCCTTGAAGCCGGCGTGAAAGAGGTAAATCAGAACGAAGATTGGAGCGACCGTCCAACCGATCTCGAGAACCGTGTTGTGACCCGTCGGCTCGGCCTTCACGCCCGGCTTGCGCTTGTACTTCCATGAGAAGTACGCGGCGGCCCCCGTGATCCCGACGAGGAACACGACGCTCATCCAGTAGATGAAATAGTAAATGTCGTCGACCGCCGGAGCGAACGTCGACATCTGCGCAGGCATCTGGACGGAAGGGTCTAGGGTCATGAGGCTGACGGTCATGTTGCGTTGGGGGCCGTCTTCGACGGCGCTGTAGGGGACGAGTTGCGTGAGTTGGATCCCGGCTTGGTGCGCGCGTTACGTCGCTCGCGCCACCAGAGAGTCGCGATGAGCCCGCCGATGAGGAACATCGTGATGACACCGCCAACACGCATCACGCGCATGGCAACGATGGCGTACTTCTTCCCCTGCGGGTCGTAGTGGTAGCAGTACAGCAGTAGGCGCTCGACGGTCGTAATCGACCGACCTTCGGAGGCCTCGAGGAGCCCGAGCTTGAGATCGCTCGGCTCGAACTGAATGCCGTAGAGATAGCGGGCGATCGTTCCGCTCGGCGTGAGCAGGTAGATGGCGGCCGGGTGGGCGTACTGCCCTTGGCGCTCGTCGTAACGGAAGTCGAAGCCGATGGCGTCGGTGACGCGGCGGATGTTCGCTTCGTCGCCCGTGAGGAAGTGCCAGCCAGTCGTCCGGGTCGGTCCCGTTCCGCGGCCGTACTTCATGACCACTTCGTCGCGCTTCTTCGTCGCCGACGCGGGGTTGTCGCGCGGGTCGATGCTCACGGAGACGACGTCGAACTCTTTGCCGACGCTCCACGGAACGTCCTTCAGGCCGCGCGTCGTCGCGTCGAGCACGAGGCTGCAGAGCATCGGGCACGTGTGGTACGCGAAGACCAGGAGCGTCGGGCGCTTGCCGTCGAAGTAGTCGCCAAGGTGGACCGGCTTGCCGTCGCTGTCGACGAACGCCGCGTCCTTCGGGAGCGGGCCGTTGAGATGCTCGACGATGTCGACCTTCTCGAGCTCGGGCGGCGTGACGCTGAGGGTCGGCTGAACGCCGCCCTTCTCGCCGTAGCCGTAGGGATTACGCTGCGCAGAGGCGTTCGGAGCGCACAGGCCGGCTGCGACCAGGAGCGCGAACGCTCCGGCGAGCCGACGGACGACGCCGCCCACGCGCGTTTGCACGAGGGGGCTCGTCCGAGGTGCGCTCCGATCGATCTTCACGGCGTGGCCTTAGGGGCGACCGGCGCGGAAGGCACGGGGGCGGGCGATTTGAACGGACCTGCGTCGGCCTTCGGGGCGGCGCCGCCATCGACCTTCGATGCCGTCACGGCTGCACCGGCATCGCCAGCGACGAGCGCCGTGGCGCCGCTGTCGGTGAGGGCGTTCGTGCCGGCGTCGCCGACGGCCATCGCGGGAGCCGCGCTGGGAACCGTCGCGCCGGTTGGGTTTTGGCCCCAGCCGACCACCGCCGCCATGTCGGTCGAAGGCTTCGGCATCATCGTGTCGCCGAGGCTCTCGCGCGATTTGGTCGCCATCATCGCGATGGCCTTGTCGATCGGCATCGCGCCGCTTCCGCCCGCGAGCATCGCCTGCTCGCTCTGCCGAAGCTTCATGAGCTGCTCGCTTTTGTGACTCGCGACTTTGACCTGGTACTCGCCGTCCATTTGAACGTTGAAATACGAGAGCAGCGCAAAGCGGGAGGCGACCAAAAAGACGACCGCAGCAAGGCCGATCTGAATGATGAGAACCGACTTCGGCTCGGTGTTTTCCGCGGCCATCTGACTTGCCTTTACGCCTGTTCGAATTGAAGCGCGCGCGGGAGCCGCGGGTCGCCGACGGGAATGAGCGGGTGACGGGTCATGCTCCGGAAGACGAGCGCGAGGTATGCGCCGCCCACGCCGAGGAAGCACGCCACATCAATCCACGAGATCGAGAGGGGACCGATGGTCGGCATCACGATCCAGTAGAGCTCTACGAAGTGCATCACGAGGATGATGATGCAGCCGATGGGGAGCACGTGAATCCGACGCTTCACGTTGCGGGAGAGGAGAACCGCGAACGGGAGGATGAAGTGACCGAAGAAGAGCGCCCAGCTCACGCCCTGCCACGCACCGCTCATCTCGTGCCAACGGCGGTTGTAGAAGGTGGTCTCTTCCGGGATGTTCGAATACCAGATGAGGAAGAACTGGGAGAACGTGATGTAGGCCCAGAAGATGAGGAAGCCGAACTGGAGCTTCCCGAGGTCGTGGAAGTGCTCGACGTTGATCTCGTCGCCGACCAGCTTGTTATTCTTCAACGAAAGCGCCGTGAGGATCACGAGGGCGTACATCGACACGACGGAGCCGGCGAAGATCTGCACGCCCCACATCGTCGAGTACCAGAGCGGGTCGAGCGCCATGATCCAGTCGACGGCCGCGAAGGTCAGGGTGATGGCGAAGAGAACCGCGGCGAGGGGCGAGAGGTTCTGCGCCTTCGTGGTCGAGTCGTGCTTTTTCGACGTGTCTTGCTCCGTCGAGAAGCGGAAGAACGATAACGAGAGCCACGTCCAGACGGCGAAGTAGAAGACCGCGCGGATGTAGAAGAAGGTCGTGTTGAGGTAACCCGACTTGTGCTTCAGGATCGCCGCGTGCTCGGCCTCTTCGGCCTCTTCGAGCGCCGGGTCGCCTTCGGAGCCGGCAGCCGGCTCACCACGCTCAACGGCCGAGCCGTGGGCGCCCGCGGTCGCGGGGGGCGAGTGCGAGTCTTCCGTCGTCGCGCGCTTCGCGGCGTTGGGCGGCGTCTCGTGCTCACCGGCCGGAGCCGCGTGATCTTGCGCGAGGGCCGACTTCTCAATCGCGAGCGCCTCGAGGCTCGTGTGCTCGGCCGGGGCCGCGTGCTCCGCGCCGTGGTGGGCGCCGTGCTCCGCCGAGTGGCGAATCCACGGGTAGAGCGTGGGGGCGAGCACCAGGATCGGCAGGGCGAGGATGGTGAAGATCGGCAGCCCCGCCATGAAGAACTCGGCGGTGCGGCGAACCGTGACGCTCCAGCCGGCCTTCGTCATGTGTTGCGTGAACACGAAAAAGAGGGCGCCGAGGGCGGGGGTCAGAAAGCAGAAGAACGCGAACAGGTACGCGAATGCGAAGCGCTTCGAGTCCGTTGCGTACCCTGCGCCAGCGCCAAGGAGCCCGAGGGCGCCGATGCCTGCGAAGATCTTCCACGCCGAGGAGAGCGGGCCGCCCTCTTTGATGCGGGGCACGCGGTTCGCGCTGTCGCCGGTCGGTTGCTTGGCGCTCACTTTTGCGGCTCCGGTTGGACGTTCATTGAAAGCTGGCTCAGCTCGAGGGCCCGCACGTAGGAGACGACGGCCCATCGATCTGCCGACGGAACCTGCGAGCCGTAGGCCGGCATGTTGCGCACGCCGTTTTTGATGGTCGCGTAGAGCTGCCCGTCCGGCATCGTGCGGATGCGCGGGTCGTGGAGGCTCGGCGGCTTCTGGTATCCGCGCTGCACGACGGTGCCGTTGCCGAGGCCGGTCTTGTCGTGGCAGGGCGTGCAGTAGATTCCGAATCGCTCTTGCCCGCGCACGAGAAGCGCGTCCATCCCGCCAGCGCGGCGAACGACGTCTTCCGGAACGGTGAGCACGTAGCCCGAGTCGTCGTTCAAACGCCCCGTGGAGATCTCTTCGTTCTCCTCGAAGCGGTCACGGGCGACGGTGCCTTCGACGGGCGTGCGCATCGTGCGCCCGTCCTCGAAGAAGTCGCTGGCCGACTGCGGGTTGTACCGGGGCTGGTGGTACATGTTTCGGATGAGGACGATCGGAGAGTCTTCCGACTTCTGACCACGACACCCCGTTGCGAAGGCGGTGGCCGCGATCATCGTCGCGGCGAGCAGCAGGCTTGTTCGGCTCATGGGACGGTCAGCCCTCCTCTTCAACGAGCTCGACGGCGCCGGGATGGGCCGACTCGAGGAGAGCGCGGGTCTTCTTTGCATCGAACTTCGGGTCGCTCGCGTCGATCGACAGGAAGTACTTGTCGTCGGTTGCGGCGCGGAAGCGGTCGGACTCGAAGATGGGGTGGTGGTGGCGCGGGAGCTTGTTCAGGCCGAGCATTCCGAAGACGGCGCCGAAGGCCGAGAACAGAATGGTGAGCTCGAAGAAGACCGGCACCGAAGCGGGCCACGCTGCCGGCGGCTTGCCGCCGATGACGAGCGGGTAGTCGATGCCGTTCATGTACATGAAGAGCGACACGCCGGTGGAGAGGCCGCCGATCGCCATGAAGAGGACGATCCAACCGAGCTTCGAGTCGCGGAGGCCCATGGCCTTGTCCATTCCGTGAATCGGAAAGGGCGTATGGGCGTCCCACTGCGTGTAACCCGCGTCGCGAATCTTCTCGCAGGCGTGGACGATCCCGCCGGGCGTGTCGAACTCGGCGAGGAGCAGTGCGGGGCGCCTTTTGGCGCTCGCGAGCGGGAGGGGCTTCGCTGCAGTTTGGGCGGACATCACTCGGCTCCTTCGGGGAGGAGATCGGCGGCGGGCGGGGCGACCTTCGTGCTGTGGGCCTCGTCGTGGGCGTGGGAGTCGTGACCGTAGTGGGGGTCGGCCTCCGGAAGGATGGCTTTAACCTCACCGATGGCGACCATTGGAACCCAGCGCATGAAGAGCAGGAACAGCGTGAAGAAGATGCCAATCGTGCCGGTGTAGATCGCGATATCGAAGATCGTCGGGCTGAACATGCCCCACGACGACGGGAGGAAGTCGCGGTGCAGCGACGTCACGATGATGACGAAGCGCTCGAACCACATGCCGATGTTCACGAGGATCGAGATGACGAACATCACCGGGATGCTCGTTCGCATCTTCTTGAACCAGAAGACCTGCGGAAAGAGGACGTTGCACGAGATCATCGTCCAGTACGCCCAGGCGTACGGACCGCCTGCGCGGTTCTTGAAGACGAACCACTCGTATTCGTTGCCGCCGTACCAGGCGATGAAGAACTCCATCGCGTAGGCGTAACCAACGAGCGATCCGGTCACGAGCATGATCTTGTTCATCAGCTCGAGGTGCTTGATGAGGACCAGGCTGCGCATGCCGTACACCGCGCGGGTGATCAGCATGAGCGTCATGACCATCGCGAAGCCGGAGAAGACGGCGCCGGCGACGAAG
>JANXMC010000396.1 GCA_025354825.1 Myxococcales bacterium | reverse complement strand
GGGGGGCTGGTAGGGCTGGTCGGTTCGCGGAGCGGCGGGGCGAGGGCGCTCGCTGAAGCGGGCGACGGCGCTCTCGGGAGCGGCGAGGAGAACCGCATCCCACATTTCTGTGAGGCTCGCATAGCGGCGACGCGGATCGACCGCGAGGGCCTTCGTGAGGATCGCCTCGACCTCGTCGCTCACGATCACCCCAACGGAAGCGAGGGTCGGGCGCTCTTTGAGATCGCACGATGCCAGGTCTCAAGCCCGACCGAAGCGCGAATTGTCTTTACAAATCGATGTGATTCGCCATCACATTTTCGCGCTCGCCCGAGAGCGCGTGTCCGTTCGCCACAAAAAAATTGCCGCAGCGAAGTGGCATACTGCCGGTACCGCGGAGGCAGGCTTTGGCGAGCGCGCGTGACGACAACGAGAAGACGAACAATGGCAGCCGGGCGGAGTCGACTCCTCCGCACGAGGGCGCCGCTGGACCGCCCATGACGCCGGCGATGACTCCGGGCGCGTCGCCGGCACGGCGTTCGCTGCTGAAGGTGGCAGCCCTCGCGTGCGGCGCCGCGGCGATCGCCACGATGGCCGTGCCTGCGGTCTATGTGCTGGCGCCCGATCGGCGCGCGGGGAACGGAGGGCGGTGGATCCGGACGCTGCACCTCGACGCCCTGCCCGACGGTGAGCCTACGCGCGTCGTTTTGATAGCCGACGTGCGCGACGCGTGGACGCTCGCGAAGGATCAGGAGCTTGGCGCCGTTTGGCTTCTTCGCAAGGGTGAGGCGGTGACGGCGCTCAGCGCGGTGTGCCCGCATCTCGGCTGCGCGATCGATGCACGCAAGGGGGCGCCGGGCTTTGCCTGCCCATGCCACGATTCGGACTTTGGCGCCGCGGGCGAGCGCCTCACGGGCCCGTCGCCCCGCGGGATGGATCCGCTCGCGACGCGCCTCGAAGATGGATATGTCATGGTCGACTTTCGTGAATATCGCCAAGGGTCGAAGGAGCGCGTCGAAGTCGGATGAGCGGAGAACCGAAACGTGGCGCGGCCGGTCTCCTCGCGTGGCTCGACGACCGAACGGGCTATCGGGCATTTCATCAGCGTATTGCCGATATCTCGGTCGACGGCGGCGCCACGTGGTCGCGCGCCTTAGGGAATGCCGTTATTGCAACGCTCCTCGTGCAGTCTCTCGCGGGGCTCGCGCTCATGGCCGTGTATGCGCCGTCGACGACGGCGGCGTGGTCGAGCGTGCACTATCTCTCGTACACACAGGCGGGCGGCTGGTTCGCGCGGGGGCTTCACCACTGGGCCTCTCACGTGCTCGTCGTGCTCGTCGTAGCCCATTTGGGTTTGGCGATAGGGCGACGCGTTTATGCCGCGCCCGCGGAGGTGGCGTGGTGGCTGCTGCTCGCGCGTGGGGCGTTGGTGTTGGGATTGGCCATTACGGGGCACGCGCTCCCGTGGGATCAATCGGGCTATTGGGCACGGCGGGTCGAAGTGGCCATTGCCGGGATGACGCCGGCCTTGGGGCCTACGCTCGCGCGGTGGGTGCAAGGGGGCGCGTCTCTCGGGCAGCTGGCGCTCACGCGTTTTTATGCGCTCCACGTGGGCGTGCTGCCGCTGCTTCTGTCGGCCTTTACGGTGCTTCACATCGGTATCGAGCGGCGCGCGGCGGTGAAGCGGCGCGACGTGAGCGGTGCGACCACGGCGCAAACGCCGTATTTCCCGGCGCAGGCGGCGCGCGACGGGGCCTTGCTCGTCCTCGTTCTGCTGATCGCCGCCGCGCTCACGGTTCACGCGCGCGGCGCGCCACTCAGCGCTCCGGCCGACGCGGCGAGCGACTACCCCGCGCGCCCCGAGTGGTTTCTGCTGCCGCTCTTCATGGTGCGCAAGCTTGCGAGCGGCCCATGGGAGTTTCTCTTCGTCGCGGGGGTGCCGGCGATTCTCGTTGGGTATCTGCTCGCGCTGCCGTGGATCGATAAAGGGGTATCGGCTACGCGCGGCGCACGTGCCCCTGTCGCCCTCGTGGGGCTCTTGAGTGTGATCGCGATCGGCGTGTCGCTGCGGCGCGATGCCCACGACAAGGCGTTCGTCACCGCACAATCGAAGGCGGACGCGCGCGCGGTGGCGGCGATTGCGATTGCCAAGCAGGGGGTACCGCCCGAGGGGCCTCTTGTGATGCTTCGTCGCGACGCCGAGCTGCGAGGTGAAGAGCTTTTCGCGAAGCACTGCGCCACCTGTCACATCTTGGGCAATCTCGGGAATGAGAAAGACGCCATTGCCCCGACCCTCGACGGCTTTGGCCTCGAGGCGTGGATCGAAGCTGTGATGCACGACCCCGATGCGAACGAGCGGTTTGGAAAGACGGCGTTCACCGGGCTTATGCCGTCGGTGGATGTGCCCAACGTCGAGCTCGCCGCCGACGGGCCGCCGTTTCGGCCGATGACGTTGGAAGACCGGCACGCGACCGCTGTGTTTCTCGCGTCGGAGGGGGACGAAGCGACCGACGTTCCCAAGCCCTCACCCCGCGACGCGGCCCTCGTGGCCAAGGGCGAGGCGACTGTTCGTGAGCGGTGCACCACGTGCCACATGTACAAAGGCCAGGGCGACGACTCGAACCAAGAGGTCGCGCCCGAGCTCTCGGGGTACGGATCGCTTGCCTGGGTGAAGGCGCAGATTGCCAATCCCGCGACGAAGGCGACGTACCGCGAGCACGCCCTCGACGCCGAGTGGAAGAAGCATATGCCGCGGTACGATCACGAGCTGTCGCCGCTTGATATCGAGCTCGTAGCGCGCTGGACACGTGGTCACGCGCGCGGCGTGTCACCGTGAGCGAGACCGAAGCGAAGCCGGCTGCCGCCGAGCCCGCCGTGCCGCTCAAACCTGGGGTGAGCGCGCGGAAGATCCTCGTACAAACTCTTGTGACCATCGCCGGTGTTTTGGGAGGCGTGAGCCTCGGCGCGTACTTTTTTCGAACGGAGATACGCGCCTTTGCCGTGACGTGGATTGCGCACACTGGCTACGTGGGGATGTTCGCCGGCGCGTTCTTGTCGGACTCCGTGATGTTCCCGGTGCCGCCGCAGTTTTATATGCTCACGGCGGTGGCGGCCGGGGCGCCGCAAATCCCGTCGATCGCCGCGGTGTGCCTTGGCTCTGTAGCGGCGGCGAACCTGGTGTATCCCATGTCGTCGCGGCTTGCGCAGATACCCTTTTTGAGGGGTCGCATCGAGGCGTCGCGCGCGAGCATCGACCC
Organism: Myxococcales bacterium; assembly: GCA_025354825.1. Taxonomy (GTDB): domain Bacteria; phylum Myxococcota_A; class Polyangia; order Polyangiales; family Polyangiaceae; genus JANXMC01. Next base: position 9,400 of record JANXMC010000396.1, on the reverse strand, counting down.
GCTGTTTGCCCGGTATGGCTATTGGGCAATTGCGGTGGGTGCCGTATCGCCCATTCCCTTCTCGTGGCTCTGCTACTTCGCTGGCATGTACCGGATGCCCTATCGGCTCTATGCCATCTTCGTTCTGTTTCGTATACCGCGACTTTTATTTTTCTACGCGCTGATCCGAATGGGGTGGGGGCTCTGAGAAGATTGCCCTCGAAAACCGCGAGTTTTCAGTCTCGGCACGTTTTTCGGATACGGCCATGGATACGACACAAAGCTACATAGGGTGATCTCAGCGCGCGGCGCCGGGCGTGAGAAACATGGAGACTTCGCCCGTCGTCCTGAACTAAGACGAAACGAGTGCAGTCCTACTCCGCGTCCACCGCGGCGCCTTCTGCGTCGGCCAGCCGTTCTGCTTTTCAAGAGGCCGACAGCGCGCGCCCCTGCAGGCCGTGCGTGCGCCTCTTCGCCGAGCGGATCGTCATCACGCGCGCAGTCGATCTCGGCACCGAGTGTGACGAAGTGCTCGCGCCCCTCATGACGCTGTCGTTCGATTACGGCGGCACGCGCGTGCGCGCCTCGGACGACGACGATCACGAGGACAGGCTTTTCAAGGCCGATCGCAACGGCCTCGCGCCGGTCTCCCGCGCGCGCGGGTACGAGATAGCCATGCGCCGCGAGCTCGAACGAGCCGGCGCGGTCGAGCTTGCGTGTGTCGACGACGACGTGGCGACGCCGCCCGGGTGTGAGGCCGACTACGCTGTGCGCTTGGGGGCCGACGCCCATGCATTCTGTGCCTTCACGGCCGACGTGCTGCCAAAGTTACGGGCGAGCGGTTGGGAGATCGACGTCGCGCCTGATTACCCATTTCAAATCGCCGTTCACGATCCGCGCTTCTCGGCGGTCGTCGAGCCGGACGACGAAAAGCCCGACTGGTTCAGCCTCGAGCTAGGCGTCGTCGTCGACGGCACGCAGGTGTCGCTGCTGCCGATGATTTTGGACATCATCGAGCACGCCGACGGGGAGTCGGGATTGCAAGCGCTCACGGCACGATCGCGCCCCACCTACGCGCTGCGGGTGACCGAGACGCACAACGTGACGCTCTCGGCGGCGCGCCTCGTCGCCCTCGTGCGCGTCGTCATCGAGCTCTACGACGCTCGCACCAAAGCGCTTATTTTCCCGGGAACGCGCGCGCCTTCGCTCGCCCGCCTCGACGACGCGCTCCGCAACGGCGGCGGTGGCGGCGCCGAGGGAAAGAGCATCGCGTGGCGCGATCGCGCCGGCGTGGTCGAGCGCGGGCGCACCCTCGCGAGCAAGCCCCTTCGCGTGGAAGCCGTCGAAGGGCTGTGCGCCACGCTGAGGCCGTACCAGGAAGACGGCGTCGCCTTTTTGCAGCACCTGCGCGACCAGGGCGAAGGCGGCGTGCTCGCCGACGATATGGGGTTAGGAAAAACCCTGCAGACGATTGCGCATATTTGTGTAGAGAAAGCCTCGGGCCGCATGACCGCCCCCGTGCTGGTGGTGGCGCCGACGAGCTTGGTATGCAACTGGGCCAAAGAGCTTGCGAAGTTTGCGCCCCATCTCAATGTGCTCGTGCTTCACGGCAGCGCCCGCAGCACACGATTCCCGCTGATCTCCCAGAACGACGTCGTCATCACGACGTACCCGCTGATTTCACGGGACGAAGAGCGCTTCGCCGAGCAGACGTTCCACCTGATTGTATTGGACGAAGCCCAGGCGATTAAGAACGCCCGAAGCCAGGCCCACCGCGGCGTAAAGGCGATTCACGCAGAGCACCGTATTTGCCTATCGGGCACTCCGGTGGAGAACAATCTCGGCGAGCTGTGGTCGATCTTCGAGTTTCTCACCCCCGGCCTTTTGGGGGACGAGCTGGCGTTTCGAAGGGCGTACCGCCAGCCGATCGAACAACACGGCGACGAGATGCGCCTGGCCGCGCTGCGCGATCAGGTGGCGCCGCGCATTCTGCGCCGCGAGAAGCGTGACGTCGCGAAGGATCTCCCGCCGAAAACGGAGATGGGTCTCCCCATCGAGCTCACAGGTGCGCAGCGCGAGCTGTACGAGCAAATTCGCGTCGCCGCCCACGCCGACGTGCGAAAGGCGATTCGCTCGAAGGGGCTTGCCGCGTCGACGCTGCCCATTCTTGGCGCGCTCATGAAGCTGCGGCAGGTCTGCTGCGATCCGCGCCTTGTCGCAATGGATGCGGCGCGCGACGTGCGCGAATCGGCGAAGTTCGACGCGCTCATGGCGCTTCTCACGCGCGAGCTGAAGGCGGGGCACCGCGCCCTCGTGTTCTCCCAGTTCACGAGCATGCTCGCCTTGATAGGCGAAGGGCTCGCCGCGCGCGGCGTGAAGCACCTGTCGCTCACCGGCGAGACGCGCGACCGCGGGAAGGTCGTCGACGCCTACGAAGACGGCAAGGCCGACGTGTTCTTAATCAGTTTGAAGGCGGGCGGCACAGGGCTGAACCTCACAAGTGCCGATACCGTGGTGCACTACGATCCGTGGTGGAACCCGGCGGCCCAGGCGCAGGCGACGGATCGTGCGTACCGCATTGGGCAGACGCGGCCGGTCTTCGTGCACAACCTGTTCGTCGCGGGGAGCGTGGAAGAGCGTGTGATTAAGCTCCAACAGCGAAAGCGTTGGCTTTCGAATGCGCTCTTGAGCGGCGATCCGCAGGGGGCGGGCGTGCAAGAGGAAGACGTAGATGCGCTCCTCGCGCCGCTGGACGATGGCGGCGAGGAATAGAACGACCTCGCCGTGTGTTGCGCGTCGATGACCTCGACGATTCGTGCCGCGCGTCCACGTGATGCCGATGCTCTGTCGCGCCTTGCCCACGCGTCGAAAGCCCACTGGGGGTACGACGCGGCGTTTTTAGAGGCCGCGTCGGCGGACCTGAACGTGTCGCCAGCGTTCATCGAAAAGCACGACGTGTTTCTGATGGAGGACCCCGACGGCGCGGTCCTCGGCTTTTACGGCCTCATGCCAACGCCCGAGGCGTTCTCGGTGGAGCACTTGTTCGTTGCGCCAGGGGCAATCGGAACGGGCGTCGGGGCTCGCCTGTTTGCGCATCTCGTGGAGACGGCGCGGGGGCGTGGCGCAACGCGGATTCACATTGGGAGTGATCCAAACGCCGAGGGGTTTTATGTGAAACAGGGCGCGAGGCGAATTGGGACGACCCCATCGATCATCCCCAATCGTGTGCTTCCGCTCCTGGAGCTCGTGCTGGCGTAGGTTTCCCGTCGTGCGCGAGCTCCGTGAGGTCACGCGGCGAGCGTGGCGAGAAGCTCGTCGAGCTGCACATGCTGCTCGCGCGACCCTTCGCACATGCCCGACGCGAAGGCTTCGTCGAGAGCTTCCTTGGTGGGGTAGCGCTCGGTGACGACGAGGTGCGTCTTGTCGCCCTTGTCTTCGAAGAGCGCCGTGGTGACTGAGCCGGCGTCGCCCGCTTCGTCGTTCGTCCAGACGAGGCGCGAGCTGGGTGTTACTTCGATGTATTTCCCAAAGAACTCCATGACCTTTGCGTCGCCTTTGCCGAACCCAAGGCGGTATTTGCCCCCGGTGCGCGCGTCCACCTCACAGGTCACGAGGGTCATGCCCGACGATTTCGGCGCCCACCAACGCTTCATGAGCTCGGGCTTCGTCCACGCCTCGAAGACGATGCGCGGCGGCGCGTTGAACGTGCGCGCGATGACGAGCTCGAAGTCGCCCTTCTTTTCGGCCGTTGTGATGTTCTTTGTGGCGCCGGTCTGTGACGTCGACGGCGACTGGGTCTCGCTATGTGCGCTCATGGGCTCGCTCCTTTTGTTTCAACTCTTCGACAATCGTGTCCAACGCATCGAACCGAGCGGCCCACGTTTGGCGGTACCTCTCGATCCACATCGTTTCATCTTCGAGCGTTCGTGGGCCTAGCTTGCAGGTTCGCACGCGGCCTACTTTCTCCGTGCTCACCAGCCCGGCGTCCTCCAAGACGGCGACGTGCTTCTTCATGCCCGTCAGCGTCATGTGGAACTTTTCCGCCAAGTCGGTGATCGACGCGTCGGACCGACCGAGCTGCTCCAGAACGCCACGTCGCGTGGCGTCGGAAAGCGCGGAAAACGACGCGTCGAGGCGGCTGCTCGAAAGGTGAACCATCTGGTTCAGTATCTATCGCACGGAGTTGCGGCGTGCAAGCGAAACGATGCGCCGTCGCTTCGCGACCGCCTACCGCTGAGGCTTCGTCTTGTTTGCGCGTCGCTCGCGTGCGCTACGACACGACGGGGTGAGCGGAGGGCCCACGATCCGGTTCATGCTTGGCCTCGGCGACGGGCGGCGCCATCATCATCAATGCGCGCGAACGCAGAAGATGTCGCGCGCCCACCTCCGAGATGCACGCGATGAAACTTGAGAAGCTCGACTTCAACCTGCTGCCGATTCTTGATGCGGTTCTCTCGACGGAGAGCGTCACAAAGGCGGCCGTAATCGTCGGATTGAGCAAACCGGCCGCGAGCCACGCCCTCGCGCGCATCCGGCAGCAGCTGGGGGATCCGATTCTGGTCCGTGCGGGGCAACGGTGGGTTCTCACGGAGCGGGCGTCCGCGATTGCGGCGCGCGTCCACACCACGGTCGTCGAGGCGCGCGCGCTCCTTTCGCCGAATCGCCCGTTCGATCCGTCCGAGCTTCGGCGCGAGTTTCGCGTGCACGCGACGGATCAAGTGCTCTCGATCATCGGCCTCGCGGTTGGGCATGCGGTGAGCGAGGAGGCGCCCGACGTCGTGCTCCGCTTCGTGCCGCTTAAGCTCGATGAGGCCGCCGCGCTCCGCACTGACGCCGATCTGTCGCTTGGCGTTTTTGACGACTTGCCCCCCGAGATCCGCACGCAGAAGCTGTTCGACGATCGATTCGCGTGCATCGTGCGCGAGGGCCACCCGCGCGTACGCGGGAAGCTTTCGCTCGAGACGTTTATAGCGCTCCGGCACGTCTCGCTCGCGCCGCGCGGGCGCCCTGGGAGCGTCGTGGACGCGGCGCTGGCGGAGCGCGGCCTCGCGCGCCGCGCCGTCCGGTGGGTGCCGTATGCAGCGAGTGCGGTCGAGTTCGTCGCCGACTCGGACTGGATCGCGACGGTCGGCGAGCGGTTCGCGCGAAAGCTCGCGGATCGGTATGCGCTGCAAGTTCTCGAGCCGCCGATCCCGTTGCCGCGATATCACGCGTCGCAGGTGTGGCACTCGCGGCTCGAGGCCGATCCGGCGCACGGTTGGCTGCGTCGGCTCATCGCGCGAGTGGCCCAGAAGGTCGAGACCGACCGCCGCCGCGCCCGCACGAAACCGAGCTGACGACGGCTGCTCTCTTTCGCGTGCGGGAGACGGCGATCGGTACGAGCTCGATCGGGTTCGAGGTAACGCGAGGATGTACCCCACCGCCGCTGCGCGGAAGTGCACCGCGTGCAACTTGGAGTTTCATTCAGCACCGTTGACCGCAAGGGATGCAGCGGTACTTTGCGCATGCGCCGACTCCAGTAGCTCAATCCCATTTGTTGACGTCGCGTCGCCCAACCCCGCGCCGCCGGCGACATAGGATTACGCCAAGCATAGACAACGGTCGGTCTTGGCTTCGCATCACGTTACGTGATGGCGCAGCGGATGCCAGTGCTTGCGTGCTGCACGCTTCACCGTAGGGAGGCGTGTGATTTGATTTAACAGGGCCGCGAACATGTCGCGAGCCCGCATGACCGAACACGTAGAGCGAATCGGGACGAATCCCCGCTTTAAACCGAGGCAGAACAGATATGCGAATTCTCATCAAATCAGTTTTCACACTTAGCGTTTTCTCGTTCACGGCTTGCAGCCTCGGCACGGGCGACTCGCCTTCCGAGACGGTCCGCATGTCCGATCAGGCACTCGCTACGCTGCAGATCTTTCCGCAGTCTCCCCTTGCGGATGGCACGACAAGGACCGCCAGCCTCACGGCTCCGGTCACAGGCCGCTACACAATCTCCACGGCGGGCACGGGCAACGCCGACCTTTACGTGCGAAGAGGCGGGCCGGCGACGACAACGAACTTTACCTGTAGATCCGCGGGCCCCACGGCAGTCGAGAGCTGCGGAGTTGATCTCGCCCTCGGTGAGGACGTCTACCTCACGGTGCTCGGCGTCGCCTCGGCCAACGTCAGCGTTACGATGACGATGCCGGATATCGTCGCGCCCCCTGCGGACGCGGGCACGCCACGCGTCGACGCGGGCACGCCCCCCGTCGACGCGGGCACGACAGGAAACCGGACAACCCGCCCGGTGTTTCCGTCAACACTGATTGTTGCCGGAACTTCGAGAACGGGCGCATTCACGGCGTCCGCCGCCGGCTTGGTCACGTTTGACAGCACCGGAACCGGCAACGTCGCGCTGCTCGTAAACGTCGGCGCTCCCGTCGCGGGCGTTATGAATCCGACGTGCAGCTCCGATGGTGCCTCGGCGACGGAGCGTTGCAGCGTATCGCTTGCTGCCGGCCAAACAGCGTTCTTCGGGGTACGCGGTGTTGCCCCAACTTCGAACGCGGCGCTGACGGTCACTGCACCGGCCGGCTCGCTGGTCGTTGACCCCGTGCAGGACGTGAACCTGGGTCCCGTTCCGGCGGACGTGCAGGCGTACTTCATAGAAAACAATTCGGGGATGATGCACCTCCGCTGGCACACGGTGCGGCAGTGGGATCGTCTGACCCCGGCGGCGCTCGCGTCCGCGCAGCTTCAGGGCTGGACGCGAAGTCCCACTCAAGAGGGCGAGGCGGGCAACGGGCTGCAATTTCTGGCGATGCACCGCGTGATGTTCCGCATGCTGAGAATCCACTTCCCGCAGTACGCGAACACTGTCTTCCAGGGTTGGGCGACCGTGCCGACCGATCCGCGCGATCCGCTAAACCCGCTTCCGTTCGGTTCGATTGCGCCGTTCGCGAGCAACATGAGCATCGCGGTCACAAACCTTTCGAGCCGTCCGGCGAACTTCGCGTCGAACGATGCGTGGGGCACGTATCTCGAAACGATCTTCCGCCCGGTGCCCGGAAATCCACGCGCAACGTCGACGGATCCGACGGTGGGTCTCCATAATTACCTTCACGCCCGCTGGACGGACGCTGGGAGCCCGATCAACATGGGCGATCCGGCCGTCAATATTGGTAACAGACTGTTTTGGAAGCTCCACGGCTGGATTGATCAGCAGTGGAGCGCGTACCGTGCCGCGAGGGGGTTCTCGGATTCCGATCCGGCGTACACGAAGGCACTCGCCGACGCGCAGACCGAAATGGGAATGGACGGGATGAGCGGCATGGGAACAATGTCCGCGGCAAGCCCCGCGGACGTCATGCCGATCCGCGAGATGTTCACGTCTTCGTCGCAGTAGCAAAGGCCAGGCGAAAGGCGGCGTTCGTACTGTGAGATGGGCGCTCTCTATTCGCCGAAGGCGAAGTACGTGGCCGAAGCGGTCCAGTTGCCGCCGCCTTCGATGAGGTCGATCGTCCACGTGAGGGCGTGGTCGCCCGGCGCGGCGAGCGATGCGTCTGTGTACACGAACGGCGCGGTTTCGCTGCCGGGGCACCAGTTGGCGCGGGGGGCTTTGACGCTGCTCACGGCGCCGCAGGGATTTTCGACGCAGTAGTCGAAGCCTGATCCGCCGTTGGCCTGGTGGGCAATCGTACAGAGCTTGGTGCAGTCGCTGCGCCAGACGCTCTTGGTAGGGAGGGCGGCGCCGTCGACGTTGAGAACGTGAGCGCGGTGGCAGAACTCTTCGGCGGGGCCGATGCACGCGGCGCCACCCGCGCCGCCGCCGTGGCCGCTTGTGCGCACTTCGAGGCGCGCGGATTTGGTACCTGCGGGCGCCGTGAACGGGAGGGAGGGGATGCCGTCGACGCGGGTGATCGAGGACGTGTCGATGAGGGATTTGACGGCGAGGACTTTGTGCGGCGCCTTGCCGTAGGTGATCTCGATATGCGCCGAGACGTTCCATCCGCCGTTCGAGCCCGAGACTTTGCCGGCGCCGTCGCTCCACGTTGTGATGTGGGTGGAGAGGGAGTGCTTGCCGGGCAGGCCGTTGACGAGATCTGTGATGTCGATCTCACGGTGAAGCGGGCCGCCGAAGGGGGTAATCGCGTGCATCACCTCGAACGTCTGCCCGGGCGTGAGAGGCGGCGCAGGCGGGGCGGGAGGAGGCGCGGACGGCGTGGCTGCGTCGGAGATGGGAGACGACGTGTCGGCCGCGGCGTCGGCGGAGGCGTCGGGGACGTCGGCCGGAGGTGTAATGGGGTCGCCGAGATGGATATCGAAGTTGCGATCGAAGGCATCACAGTCGGCGGGCCAATTTTGGCCTGCGGGCGGCTTCGTCCATTTGTCGAAGGGGAAACAGGTAGTGCCGAGATCGACGATGAGCTTCGCCGAGGTGACGGAGGCGGCGCCAAAGTCGATATTGGATTCGGCTTTTTGGAAGTTGGGGAGCTCGGAGTGGCTTTGGATACGAACGTTGTCGTAAACAGGAATCGTCGTGACGGCGGGGGCCCCGGTTTCTTGATCGTTGCCGAGGGAGCCGGTGTCGACGTCGCTCGCGTCGGCGCCGGGGGCCGGTGCGGGGTTGTCCGCCGAGTCGGAGCTGCACGCCGCGAGGGGGAGGGCGACGGCGAGGGAGAGGGCCAGGAGCGGGGCGGCGAGGCGTGCCGCGCGCGCTCGGCGGGTGCGGGGAGGAGAACCGGAAGGCGAAGCGGGGGAGGAAGCGGCCGGCGCGGCGGGGGCGGGGGAAGGCATGGCCGGACGGTAGCGGCGGGAGGCGCGCCCGCAGCTAAAGCGAGCGTCTCAGCGTGCCGTGGGCGCGGACGATGGTGATGCGGCGGTAGCGCTTGAGAGCGAGAGCAAGGCGCGCGGCTTGACGTGGGGGGCCGAGCCCTTATGGTGATGGGGCCTATCTCCCACTCGGGGGCGATCGGTTTCGACGGAGATTATTGATTCACGCTCGCGTGCCGTGGCCCGCTGGTCCACGTAAATCCTCGGCGGAACCCATAATTGCGAACGATAACGCAATCGCTCTCGCGGCCTAAGAACCCGTGAAGCCGTCCGACGGAGAGGCCCGCCAGTGCCTCCCGAAGGGCGTGACCAAACTGGATAGCTGAACGCCGGGTTACCGGGCGGGATGCGAGATCAAACAGGTGACTAGCTCCCCCGCGAGGCTGTCGGCGGTCGCAATGGGGCGCGATATAAATCACCGAACACGCACGTAGTGGGCTGAATTACGTAATTTTCGGACCCGGGTTCGATTCCCGGCGCCTCCACCATTATCCTCTTACGTTTCCCATACTTAGCGCACTCAGACCAGTACGCGGTCCAATCCGCGGTCCATATAAGTAAGCATGAGGGCAGGGGAGGGAACACCTCCCCGAACGCCTCACGCAGA
>JANXMC010000293.1 GCA_025354825.1 Myxococcales bacterium | reverse complement strand
CCGCAGGCCAAGGTCGCCGCCGAGGCGCACGAGCAGCTCGTACCGCCACCCGAGAGCGGTCGCTGCGCTCAGGAGCTTCCCGTAGATCTTGGGCTCGTAGAAGGTCATTTCTTTGTCCTGGACCTTGAGCAGCGTGAAGCGGGCGGGGAGTTCCATGATCACTCGCCAAGCGACGGCGACCTTCAGCATCTTGCTCAGTACGCTGAGGATGTTGTTGACCGTCTTCGGGCTCAGGTGCGTGAGATCCCCCTTCAATTTTTGAACATCCGCGTCGGTGATTTCGTTCAAACGCGTCGAGCCGAAGCGGGGTTTCAAGTGCCGTTCGATGACGGTCTCTTTCGCCGCGATCCCGCTCGGCTTGTGCTGCTCCGCGCGTGCGAACTCGTCGATGAAGCGGGTGGCGAACTGTTCGAGGGTCGGCACGATCCCCGGCAACGTCGAGCCCGTCGCCACGCTGATTGCTTTGCTGTAAAGGTCACGCTCACGGGCCTCGCCCCACCGCCGCGCACCGGACTCGGAGGTGACGGGCGCGACGAGCTTCTTTCGAAACCGCTCGCCGCTCGGGAGCTGGAAACGGATGTCAACCTCTTTGCGACCACCAGGGTAGTCGCGCACAACTACCGTCATTGGCGTCCCGCCTTCCGCGGCGTGAGGGCGCGAAGCAGCTCGTCGCGGGAGAAGAGGATGCGGCTCCCGTCTCGGACAATCCCGGGGAGTAGCCCGCGCTCGACCTTGCTGTAGATGGTGCGAATTTCGCGTCATCGCGACCACCCGTTTCGCCCCATCGCGACCACCTGTTTCGCGGGATGGCGACCACCGTTTTCACCATGGCGACCATCCGTTTCGCGGCCGCGACCACCTCTCTCGCGAGGTCGCGACCGCGATCATGGTTGACGCCGTAGGTGAGGACCTCCGGTAGCTGAGCGACGCCGGGCAGTTCTTCGAGCCGTCCCCCCTCCGTGCGAGGAGGCGGGATGGCGACGGAGCGACTGAGCATGCGATGCGTACGAGAGATTCTTCGGCACAAGCTCTTGCTCGGCAGGAGCAATCGTCAAACCGCGGCTAGCCTCCGCGTGAGCAACAGCACCGTGTCCGAGACGGCAAGTCGGGCGCGGATACTCGGTCTGGACTGGAGCGCGATCGTCGAGCTCGGCGAGGACGCGCTGGAGGAACGCCTCTACGGCCCCCGGACATTCAAGCGCGACGGGCGCGCGGAGCCAGATCCGGCGTACCTGCACGCCGAGCTGCGCCGCGTCGGCGTCACGCTCCAACTGCTTCACCTCGAGTACCTCGAGCAACACCCTAATGGCTTTCGCTATACGGCATTCTGTGGGCACTATCGGAAGTGGCTGGAATGCCAACGACCGACGATGCGCCAGGTCCACCGTGCGGGCGAGAAGCTCTTCGTCGACTACTCGGGCAACAAGCCACGCATCGTCGACCCCGCGACCGGCGAGGTGACCGAGGTCGAGCTCTTCGTCGCCGTGCTCGGGGCGTCGAACCTCACTTACGTCGAGGCGACGCACACGCAGACCGTCGCGGATTGGATCGGAAGCCACGTGCGCGCCTTCGAGGTGATCGGCGGCGTTACCGCTGCCGTCGTGCCAGACCAATTGAAGAGCGGAGTGACCGTCGCGTGTCGCTACGAGCCCGGAATTCAGCGCACGTACGAGGAGATGGCGTGCCACTACGGGACCACCGTCCTGCCGGCGCGGCCGAAGAGCCCGCGCGACAAGTCGAAGGTCGAAGCCGGCGTGCTGATCGCCCAGCGTTGGATCCTCGCGAAGATCCGAAATCAGACCTTCTTCTCGCTGGACGCCCTCAATGAGCGAATCGCAGAGCTCGTCAGCGAGCTCAACGAGCGGCGGATGCGCGTGTACGGCGCGAGCCGCCGCGAGCTCTTCGACCGCTACGACAAGCCTGCGCTCCGCCCACTTCCGGCCACGCGCTTCGTCACGAGCGAGTGGAAGACCGCGCGGATCAATATCGACTACCACGTCGAGTACGACCACCACCTCTACTCGGTGCCGTGCACGTTGCTCCGTCAGTCCGTCGATATACGTGCGACGGCGATGACCGTAGAGATCTACCTCCGCGGCGAACGCGTCGCGTCCCACGCGCGCAGTGCGCGACGAGGGCAGCATACGACGACGACCACCCATATGCCGAAGTCCCATCAAGCCCACGCGGAGTGGAGCCCCACGCGGATCCTCGCGTGGGCTGCGACCGTGGGGCCCGAGACGGCGAAGTTGGCCGAAGCGATTCTCGCATCGCGGCCGCATCCCGAGCAGGGCTACCGGTCGTGTCTCGGGATCCTGCGGCTCTCGAAGAAGTACGGCGCCGAGCGGCTCGAGGTCGCCTGCGGGCGAGCGATGGCCGTCGGTGCACGCTCCTATCGCCACGTCGAATCCATGTTGAAGCTTGGCCTCGACCGGCTCGCGCCGGACGGTGCTGACGGGGCCTCGCGTCCCACCCACGAGAACATCCGGGGACGCGGTTACTACCATTGAAGAGGAGAGCTCATTGCATAACGAACCGACGCTGGAGAAACTACGAACGCTGCGTCTCGACGGCCTGTTGGCCGCCTGGGCCGAGCAGCAGAAGAGCGCAGAGATCGGCTCGCTCAGCTTCGACGAGCGCCTCGGAATGCTCATCGACGCGGAGTGGACGGCTCGAGAAAACAAGAGGATTTCGCGCTCACTGAAGGAGGCAAAACTTCGGCTTACAGAGGCGTGCGTCGAGGCGATCGACTTCTCTGCCAAGCGTGAGCTCGATAAAGCGATCATCCGGCAACTCCAAACGTGCCGATGGATACAGGAGCACCAAGCGGTGCTCATCACGGGCGCCACCGGAACCGGTAAAAGCTATATTGCGTGCGCGCTCGCGAATCAGGCATGCCGTCGCGGCTTCCGGGCGATCTACCGGCGCGCACCACGACTCTTCGACGAGTTGAAGATCGCGCGCGCCGACGGCACCTACCGAAGCCTGCTCGCGAGGCTCGCGCGTGTCGACGTGCTCGTCCTCGACGACTTCGCAGTCGGCCCCATCAACGACAACGAACGAAGCGACCTGTTGGAAGTGATGGAGGACCGATATGGCCTGCGGTCGACCATCGTCGCGAGTCAACTGCCTCCCGCCCATTGGCACGATTACCTCGTCGATCCGACCCTCGCCGACGCCATCTGCGATCGGCTCGTCAACAACGCCCACCGCCTCATGCTAAAGGGCCCCTCCAGGAGAAAAGCCGAGGACAACCCCCCCAAGACCTGAACTGCCCGAGCGTCGCTTCGCTCCGGTCGCGATGACGCGGAACGCGTGGTCGCCATGGCGCGGAATGGGTGGTCGCGATGCGCGGAATGCGCAAAAGGCAGAAGAGGCGTGGGACGGAGCAGCGAACCGTGCAGCAAAAGGCCAACCTTATCGGGTTGGAGAAGAGCGGAACGTAGTCGAAGAAGACGCCGGCAAAGGAGGTCGAAGCGTTGGTCGACCGCGGGGTGAAGGCGGTGTCGCGAAATCGGTGAGGCGCGGCGTTGCTCGCACCTGGCGCTGGTTGCGCCCGCTGCCGGGCACGATTCTGTTCGCTGAAGCGGGCGGCGCCCGCGACGTCGCCGGTCTCAAT
>JANXMC010000148.1 GCA_025354825.1 Myxococcales bacterium | reverse complement strand
TGGTTTGGCACCTCGATGTCGGCCCATCGCATCCTGGGGCTGGAGCAGGTCCCAAGGGTTCGGCTGTTCGCCGATTAAAGCGGTACGCGAGCTGGGTTTAAAACGTCGTGAGACAGTTTGGTCCCTATCTGCCGTGGGCGTTGGATACTTGAGAGGAGCTGACCATAGTACGAGAGGACCTGGTTGGACACACCTCTAGTGTGCCGGTTGTCACGCCAGTGGCATAGCCGGGTAGCTATGTGTGGAACGGATAACCGCTGAAAGCATCTAAGCGGGAAGCCGGCCTCAAGACAATGTATCCCGGGCGTAAGCCCCTAAAGACCCCTTGTAGACTACGAGGTTGATAGGCCAGAGGTGAACGTGTGGCAACACATGGAGCTGACTGGTACTAATTGGTCGTGTGGCTTGACCTACTTCTAAGGCACTCATCTGAGCTTGCACGCAGGATTCGGATTGCGAGACGACGCGCATCAACGACGCGTTCACCCCTAAAAAGGCGAACGACCGAGTCGCGCTCTCGAGAAGGACAATCCAAGGTTTTCCGGTGGTGATTTCGAAGAGGCCACACCCGATCCCATCCCGAACTCGGAAGTTAAGCTCTTCGGAGCCAATGGTACTGCACGGGAAGCCGTGTGGGAGAGTAGGACGCCGCCGGGATTTTTTTAGCAGAAGCCCACGTGACTCACGTCACGTGGGCTTCGTCGTTTTGTCCTTCACCAGGCTCCCGGGACCGACCTCGCGTCGACGTTGACGCTGCCCTGGCTCATTCGCCGAGTTTGAAGCGTCGCAGCACGGCGGAGTAGATTCGCTTTACGCCCAAGCGAAAGCGTGGGCCTTCTTCCATCGTGCGCGGCCGAGCACTCTACAATCACATTCGGGAGATCGCCTTCGAACGCCCGCGCGTCGCGTTGAGTCTGGCGATCGGCGCGGCCTTGCTCGTCACAGGGACGTTCAGCGTCGCCCCCGTCGTTCGGTGGCGGGCGCACGCTGCGGCGGCCCGTCGTGGTTTCGCGGTCGACATTGGCGAAGTGCACGTGCGGTGGTTCGCCGTGGAACTCATCGATGTCCACGCAACTTCACTAGGCTCTCCATTGCTCAGCGTCGACTTGACAAGGGTCCGCGTGGCGCTCGGCGCATTCGGCGGGGTGACCGGCGTATCCGTCATCGGCGGCGCGGTGATCGCCAACGGTTCTGTAGAATCGCTTCGCGAGCTTCTCCAGGCGCGCGGCGCTGCGAACGGCGGCGAATCGCGCAACCGATTCCCCATCAGCGCTGAGGCGGTCTCCGTCACATGGCGGTCATCAAGCGAAGAGGGCGCGCCTCGCCTTGAAGTTCTGGGAGTGTCGGCGCACCGCTCCCCGCAGCGCCTGGAAATCTCTCTCGAATCCGGGGAGATGGCATTCCGATACGGCGCAATCTCGCTTCACGACGCGAGCGCTGTTTTCTCGAACGGTGAGCTGGCGGAGCTACGTGCGAAACGCGCGGATGTTACGGCCGCGGCGCCGGCGATGACCTCGGCGGCGCTCCCCGAGGCTGCGGCGGCTACGGCCCCGCCCGCGAGCGCGTCCCCGCTCATACCGCCGCCGCTTCCACCTCTGCTCCCCGCGGCCGGTTCCCGAACCCGAGGTGCTCCCTCCGTCGCGAACCCCTCGCCTGGCGAGCAGGCTCTCCCCGTCTTTCCGCTGCCCGATCTCCACGCGCTTCGAGCGCGTATTGCAAAGGTCGGAACCGCGGCGGCCTTGCGCCTTCCGGCTGGTGCGAAGATAGAAATCGAGGAGCTGACGCTGAAGGCGGGGACTGGTGCGCATCTTGTTGCTCTCGGTCCTGGTCGACTCGAGGGCGAGCGCGAGGGTGGCCGATGCCGTCTGACGTTTGCCACGAAGGCCGACGGCTCCGGGGCACCCGTCGTATTTCGCGCGGAGCTGCCGCTCGCTGATGGGCCGGTGATCGCGTCGTTTGAGGGCGGGCCGGTATCGCTCGCCCTGCTCGAGAACGCCGGCGGCATCGCTCGCGGGAAGGCGCCCGGCGCGAGCGCTGGCAAGAGTACGACGCTCGTCGGCGCCGCTTCGGCAACGCTCGATGCCAGCGGCGCGAAGCTGCGGGTCGACGCAAACATTCGCGTTCAGGGCCTCGTCATCGACCATCCCGCATTGGCCTCGAACCCCGTTCGAGACCTCGACGTCGCCGTCGTTGGCAGCGCCGAGCTCGACGACCAAGGGCTGCTCACGCTCCACCATGGCGAGGTTGCCGTCGACGCGCTCCGCGTCGTCGCCTCGGGCACGCTCGAGCAAAAGAGCGATCACGCTGCGGCGGCATTCTCGTTCGAGGTTCCCGCGTCGAGCTGTCAGTCGATGCTCGAGAGCGTGCCGACTGCGCTCTTTCCGACGGTCCACGGCACGCGCGTTCGTGGGACGTTTGGCGCGACAGGGCGCATCTCGTTTGACTCGCGCGCGCTCGACGCCCTCGTCCTCCAGTATGCGTTTGCCGACCGCTGCGCTTTTACGGACGTGCCCCGCGACCTTTCGAAAGAGCGCTTCTCCGCGGCGTTCGTGCACACCGTCTACGAGCCCGACGGCACGCTCGGCGAGCGCACGACAGGGCCGGGAACGGCCTCGTGGAGCGATCTCGATTCAATTAGCCCGTTTATGGAAATTGCCGTGATGACGACGGAAGACGGCGCGTTTCTGCACCACAAGGGGTTTAACCACGGTGCGATTCGCGGCGCCCTGATTGCCGATCTCAAGGCCCACAAGTTCATTCGCGGCGCGAGCACGATCTCGATGCAGCTCGCGAAAAACGTGTTTCTCGGCCGCGAGAAGACGCTTTCACGAAAGCTCGAAGAGGTTGTCCTCACCGATTATCTCGAACAGGCATTCGAGAAGCGCGAGATCCTCGAGCTCTATTTGAACGTCATCGAATTTGGCCCCGGGCTTTACGGGATTACCGACGCCGCCGAGCACTACTTTGGTCGCACGCCGGGCGAGCTGAATCTCGCGGAGTCGCTGTTTCTCGCTTCGCTCTTGCCCGCGCCCCTTCGCTACCACCACATGTTCGAGCGCGGGGAGGTGCCCGCGGGATGGTTGAAGCACGTGCGCCAACTGATGGAGATCTCGGCGCGCGTCGGGCTCATCACAAAAGCGGAGCTCGCCGAGGGGCAGGGCGAGGAGATTATCTTTCGCAAACAGGGCGATCCTCATCCCACGCCGAGGGCGCCTGCCGCTCCGGAGCGCAGGCACCGTAATCCGGATTCGGATTGGCAGGAGATTGACGACGAGTGATCCGAGGCGCGCTTCGCGCCTGTCACTTTTTCCCCTGAGCGCGTAGCGCGCCGAAGAACGCCCGAAGCCGGCCTGCACATTCGTCCGCGCGAACGCCGCGCGTGAGCTCGAAGCGGTGGTTCAGTCGCGGGTCGCGGCCGACTTCGAACAGCGAGACGACGCCGCCGGCTTTCGGGTCGTCGCAGCCGTAGACGACGCGAGCGACGCGGGCGAGCACGAGAGCGCCAGCGCACATCACGCACGGTTCGAGCGTGACGTAGAGAGTAACCCCCTCGAGGCGCCAACTGCCTACGCGAGGGGCTGCGGCGCGCACGGCCAGGAGCTCGGCGTGGGCCGTCGGATCGCCTGTTGTCTCGCGCAGGTTGTGGCCGCGCGACAGCTCGGTACCGTCGGCCGCGACGACGACGCACCCGACCGGGACTTCGCCCATCGACGCAGCCGTGTCAGCCTGGGCGAGCGCGATGCCCATCCACTCGTCGTCGGTCAGCATCACCGGAGAGCCGATTCGCGCGTTGAGGGAACCGACCCGACGCCTTCGCGCCGAGTCTCGGGAGCGGCCTGTTTCAGCCGATTCATGTGATTTGGCGCGCCCAGGAAGATTCGAACTTCCGACAACTGGTTCCGTAGACCAGTGCTCTATCCAGCTGAGCTATGGGCGCCTGTCAAACGCGGCGGGAACATACCCGCCCATAAACTCATGTCAACAACGGGATCGTATTGGGCTCGACACATTTCCGAGCTGAGGGGTGGGGGCCCTGGGATTTCCACGGTGGCGTGCGCGAGCGAAGCACGGGAGCGCGCGCGCTTGAATGTGCATGAGCCAGCGGGGCTGCAAAAAGGTCATGGGGGTTGGGCCACTCTGACTGCGTTGTCCCGGGGCTAGTGCGTCGCGGTTCCCAGTGGCGTGAAGATTCGAAAGGACTCGCCGCCGTTCGTAGCCCGCGCACCAAATCGCGGCGGTGGCACGCTGAGTGCTCTCTTCCGCCGCGTACGACCGCTGGTCGGCTTGGGCGCTTTCGTGCGCCTCTCAATCGCTTGTCGCATGCGGTGGCCGTGGGCTGCGGCTCCCGTGAAGGCCGACCCTTTCCTTCCCAAGGTTCGGCGCGCGGCGGATTTCGAATCGGGCTTAGTGGGCATTCCGAAGAATCGATGCCTTCCTTCGCATGGCGTGGCTTCGCGTTGCTCCTTCGCTTCTCCTTTCTTCGCCATTCCGTAGCTCCTCGCTTCGCCTTCGAGTCGATCTCCTTCCCTCGCTTTTGCCCGTTTTCGGATGGGCACCCGACGACTTCCGTCCTTCGGTTTCAGAGCTTGAGCCCCACGCGAGTGGGCGCTACGCGGCGCGCTCCTCTTTCGAGAGTCGGCGCGCCGCGCCGTTTTGTGCACATGAGAGCCGCGACCAACCACCGCCCGCATCGCAAGCGCGATTCCGCTTCGATAGGTACACTGCTCTGATCATGCCTCGTTCGCGCGCACTCCTTGCGGTGGTCGCAGCCGTCGCCGGGCTGACGGCGCCCGTCGCGTTCGGCGATGGGTCGGCGGCGTATGCGCAAGTCGATGCTGGCCGCGCGTGGCTCGGCATCGGCATGAGCCAGACGCATCGCGGAGCGGGGGTCGAGGTGCATCGCGTGGTGCGTAACTCGCCCGCCGCGAAGGCCGGTCTTCGCGCAGGTGACCACGTGATGCGGGTGGATGGGGCCGAGACGCGCTTTCCGACGGACGTCACGAAAGCGGTGCGCGCGCGAGGTGTCGGTCAGGTGGCGACGATCGACGTTGAGCGCGAGGGGAAGACCGTCGCGCTGAACGTGCCGCTGATCGACGCGCCGTCGCCCGACGAAATCCTGAGGATGGACAACCTCGGCAGCGCGGCACGACCGTGGGTCGGTCTGCGCGGGGCGCACGGCGCGATGCCGCCGAGCGTCGCGGCGTTGAGCGGCCGGGTCGTCGTGCTCGACTTCTGGGCCACCTGGTGTGGACCCTGTCGAATCACCGGTCCGGTGCTCGAAGGTTGGCAGAAGCAGCTCGGCGCCCAAGGGCTCTCGGTCGTCGGCATCAGCGCCGAGGAGGCCGACACCGTCGCCGAGCACGGCGCGCGCACCAACACGCGCTACCCGCTCGCGTCGGACGCTGACGGCGAGACCTCGCAAGCCTACGGCGTCTCGGCCCTGCCCACGCTCTTCATCATCGACAAGCGCGGCGTCGTCCGCGACGTGTTCGTCGGCTACGACCCGGCGCGCCTCGCGAAGGCCGAAGCGCTCGTCCGCACGCTCCTCGCGGAGCCTGCGCCCGTACGCTAGCGTGAGCTGCGATGGCGGACCGTCGCGCCCTCGTTCGCGTACTCGACGAGCTTCTGTGGATGCTTCGTCGTGGCGGTTTTGCGATCGCCACCTCGCAAGCAATCGACGTCGCGCGCGCCGTGGAGCTCGTCGGCTTCGACGAGCGCTTCGCCGTTCGCGAAGCCGTCGCGAGCATCGTCGTGAAGGCTTCGCGTGAGCGCCGCCGCTTCGACGCGCTCTTCGATCAGTTTTTCTCGTCGACCCGTGAGCCTGCTTCGTTGTGGGCTCGTCTCGAAGCGCTCGGCTTCATGCCCGAGGAGCTCACCGAGCTGCGGCAGCTGCTCACCCGCGCGGCGCATTCGGGGAGCGACGGCGCGCAGCACCTGGGGGCGCTCCTCGAGCGCGGCGCGGAGCTCGATCGTCTGTTTCGGCTCGCCGGCGTGACGCGCACCCTCGACAGCATGCAGAGCCGCCTTCAGGCCGGTTTTTTCACGCACAGCGTGATGCGGGCGCTCGGGGTGCCCGGCGCCCATCGTCAGCTCGGTGTCATCGCCGATCGGCTGCGCGACGCCTTCGGCGACGAGCGAGGTCGCGCACTCGCCAAGGCGCTTCGCAAAGAGCTGGAACGCGCGGGGGATGACGTGCGCGCGGCCGTCCAGTCGACGTTCACGCGCCGCGAGGAAGACGCGCGCGCCGACGAAGAGGCGACGGGTGCGGCGCGGAGGCTCGTCGACACGCCGTTCGCGTCGATGTCGGAGAGCGAGATGGCTGAAGTTCGCGCGGCGGTGCGCCGATTCGCCGAGCGGTTGCGTGGCGGCGAGCGCGTGCGACGGCGTCGGGCGACGAAGGGGCGCATCGATCCGCACCGGACGCTGCGACGCGCGCTCGCGACCGGCGGCGTTCCGTTCGAGCCTGCGCGCAAGGCTCGCGTGTGCGACAAGCCGAAGCTCCTGCTTCTCTGCGATGTGAGCGACTCCGTCCGCCAGGTCGCGCGCTTCATGCTGGAGCTCGTCTACGCGGCGCAGGAGCTCTTCGACGGCACTCGGTCGTTCGTCTTCGTCCGCGAGCTCGGCGAGACGACCGACCTTTTCAAGCGTGAGCCCGTGAGCCTCGCCCTCGGCCAAGCCTTCGGTGGCGGCGTCGTGTCGGTCGCCGACAACTCGAACTACGGGCGCGTCCTTCGCGCCTTTGAAGACCGCCACATGCGCGCCGTGACGCGCGACACGACCGTCGTCATCCTCGGCGACGGGCGCACGAACTACCACGACGACTCCGCCGACGTTCTCCCGCGCATTCGCGAGCGGGCGCGCGCGCTCTACTGGCTTTGCCCCGAGCCGCGCGGCCGATGGAGCACGGGCGACAGCGCGATGGCGCGCTATGCGCCCGCATGCACGAAGGTCCTCGAGGTCGCCAGCGTTCGCGATCTCGAGGAGGCCACGCGCCTCATTGTCGCGGCACGCTGAGCGTTCAGATTCCGTCGGTTGGAACGCGCGTCACGCGCAGCTTCCCTTTGAGGCGGCTGCTGACCCACAAGTTGTTCTTCGCATCGACGATGACCGCGCCGACGCCTTCGAGCGACTCGACGAGCTTCATCCCCTTGCTCGGCCCCAAGATGAAGACAGCGTCGTCGATCTCGTCGGCTTCGAGGGCCGTAGGCGCCCAGATGGTGACGCTGCGGCACGCCGTCGCTGGGAAGCCTGTGTGCGGATCGATGATGTGGTGGAAGCGCTTGCCGCCGACGATGTAGCTCCGCTCGTAGTCGCCGGCGGTGCTGAACGCATGATCGCTCACCGAGAGCATCGCGAAGTACGAGCCCCCGGGGCCGCGGGGATCGCGCACGCCGGCGCTCCATTCGGAGCCGTCGGGTTTCTTGCCGCGGGTGAAGAGATCGCCCCCGGCCTGGACGAAGTAGGACTCGATGTGCGCGGCATCGAGGACCTGCGCGGCGCGGTCGACGC
>JANXMC010000119.1 GCA_025354825.1 Myxococcales bacterium | reverse complement strand
GACGCCGAGGTACGTGACCTGGAACCCCTCTTTTTCGAGGCGCTTGCACGTGTCGAGGATCGCCTTGTGCTCGATCACCGTCGTGATGATGTGGTTGCCTTTGTCCTTGTAGAACTCGGCAACGCCTTTAATGGCGAGGTTGTCGCTCTCCGTCGCGCCCGACGTGAAGACGATCTCTTTCTCGCTCTGCGCACCAATGAGCTTGGCGATGCGCTCGCGGTTGTATTCGACCGCCTCTTCGGCCTTCCACCCGTAGGCGTGGCTACGGCTCGCGGCGTTGCCAAAGTCTTGCGTGAAGAACGGGATCATCTCCGCGAGCACGCGCGGATCGACCGGCGTGGTCGAGTGGTAATCCATGAAGATCGGGAACTTGAGGGCCATCTTGGTTCTTCTCTCGGGCTTCTAGTTCGCTCTGAACCCAGCGATCAGGTCGGGGACGTGGCTCTGGCAGTCGTGGAGATCGCACGAGGTGCACGCGGTCAAAAGGCGAGCGGGGTCGCATACCTCGCACGTGTCCAGGTAGTCGAGGCTCGCGCGGAGGTCGTGCTCGAGCATCTGCATCTTGCGGAGATGCGCTTGGGTCTCTTCGAGCTTCTTCGCGTAGAGCTCGCGCATCTTCACCATCGTGCGCGGCGCCGACGACGACTCTTCCCAATCGCGCACGATCGTTTGAATGTCGGTGAGGCTGAAGCCCATATCCTGGAGCTTGCCGATCCACCGAATGCGGACGAGCGCCTCGCGGCCGTAGAGGCGGTAGCGCCCCTTCGAGCGCGCTGCGGGGCGAAGAAGCTGCAGCTCTTCGTAGAGGTGGATCGCGCGCACGGTCTTTCCGGCTTCGCGGGCGAGGTCGCCTACCTGCATCATCGCGTCGTCGCGCTCGTCGTCCCGCGCCGTCGCCGCCCCTTGCGCTTGCCCGGGCGCCACCGCCTCGGTCACATGGCTCCCCTCGCGCATGGACGGCGTCACCGTCTGCGCCGTCGGTGACGGTACGGCCTCTGCAGCGCTGGCGAAGAGCGGGAGTCGGACGTTGTTAGCCATGGGGAGAGCACCCTCACGGAAGGGATCGACTTGGTAGGCACCTTTTCTAGTGCCGCGGCCCGGCGTGCGTCAAGCCTGGTCAAACCCTTACGTTAGGGTAAGGGTTACCCCGCCTTCGGAAGGCGTGCAAGTGGACGCGGCGGATCAAACCTCCGCTAACGTGGCGGCCCATGGTGAAGCCTTCTTCCCTCGAGACTCAGCTCACGGCCGTCACGCAGGAGTTCGTCTCCCGAATCGTCTCGATTTTGCGAGGCGCCTCGATCGACGACGTCGCGCGCCTCGGGAGCGATGAGGCGCCCCGGACACCGGCTCGCGCGCAAGCCCACGTGGCCGCACCCTCCGCCGCCCCAGCGGCACCCGCACGCGTTTCGGCAGCGCGCGCACACGCTGCCGCGGCGTCGATCCCCGCGGCGGCGGAGCGCGACGAACGGGGCACGGGCCGGCGCATGGTGACGGCGAAGAGCGTCGACGCGCTGAACGCGCAGACGCGCCCGCGCGATAACCGCCCGCGGCAGACCGCCGAGGTGCGCGCCGAGCTCGCCGACCGCATCGTGAGCACCCTTCGCGCAGCGACGGCGCCCATGAACGTGCGCACCCTCTCGAGCGAGATGAAGGTGCCTGTCGATCTGCTGACCGTGCCGCTCCTCGAGCTTCGAACAGAGGGTCGTGTGAGCAAGCACGGTGAGAAGCGGAGCACCACCTACTCCGTCCGCGAATAGCTCGTTTTTGCCGGATATTTGCGCAACGTTGAGCGGCTGAAAGAGTCGCGTCGCGGCACGGCGTTCGCACCACGCGAGCCGTGTCGAAGCGCGCCCGAGAAACTTCACCGTGACGCGCAAAGCTGCGCGCGGTTCTGACGGCTCTCTCGGTCGCGGCGCCGCCGGAGAGGCGGATCGCGGAGACCCCTCCTGGTTCGTCGAGGGCTCAGGCGAAGCGAGCGCACAGGATGGGCTCGCGGGCGCACCCGCGTTGGGGCACGGCGACGGCGAGCTCGGCGTGCCGCGTCGCCATGCGACCAAGCGTGGCCGCTCGACGCACGGCGGCGAGGGGCGACGCATCGACGGACCGCGCGCCGCCCGTGCGCTCAGCCAGGCGGGGCCGGCAGGCGACGGCGGCGTCTTCGACGCCATCGAGCTTCGCTACAAGCAGGACGGCCACTGGGAAAATCTCATCGAGATGTACCTCCAGCGCCTCGAGCTCGCGGGCTCCCAGCGCGATAAGGCGCAGCTCTTTCGCCGCATCGCCGCCGCCTTTCGCGACGGCATGGGCGACGATCTCCAGGCCTTTGAAGCGCTCATCGAAGCGTTCCGAATCGACCCCCACGACGAAGCCGGCGTGCTCGCCGTCGAGAAAGCCGCGCGCGAGCTGTCGCGGTTTCAGGACTTGGTCGCCGCCGTTGCGACGATCGCCATCGACGAGAAGGACGACGTCCGCGCGCTGTGCGTGTGCGAGCACGCCGTGCGGTGGTGCCGCGACGAGCTGATGAGCAGCGAGAGCGCGGAGATCTTCCTCGCGCGCATTCGCAAGGTCGACCCGAGCCACTCGGCCGTGCACCGCCGCCTCGCGAGCATGTACCGCGACAACGGCGTGTGGGACGCGCAGCGCGAATCGCTGTCCCGAGCCCTTCTGCGGGCGTCGAACGCGAGCGAGCGGCTGCAGCTCCACATGGCCCTCGCAGAGGTGGAAGAAGACCGCTTCGAAGACTACCGCGCCGCCGCCGTGCAGTACGAAGCGGCGCTCACCCTCGACCCCGACGCGACGACGGCGATGGCGGCGCTGCGTGGTCTCGAGCGGATTGCCGAAGCAGAGCAGCGCTTCCCGCAGGTTGGGCTCGTTCTCGAACGGCAGCTCGACGTCGCGCAAGGAGACGACCGCGCGGCGACGCTCGTGCGCCTGGCGAGCCTAAATGTTCGGCACTTCATGCGGCCCCAGGTCGCGGCGCCCTATCTCGAGCAGGCGCTCGACATCGTTCCGGGCGACGGCGATGCGCTCGATCTTCTCGAGCGCTGCTACCACGCGATGCGCGACTTCGACGGGCTCGCCGAGACGATCTTCCGGCGTGCGGCGACAGAGGCCGACACCGATGCGCGCATTGGTCAGCTCGCACGCCTCGCCGAGGTGCACGAATCGAAGCGGCGCGACCCCGATGCGGCGGCCCACGCGTACCGCGAGATCCTCAAGCACGACGACGCGAACGCGCGGGCGCTGACAGCCCTCGCGCGCCTCGCAGAGCGTTCGGACGACTGGCAAAAGGCGGCGACCCACAAGACGCGACTCGCCGAGCTCGCGGGGTCGACGCAGGCGCGCGGGCAGCTTCACGTCGCGATCGCCGACATGCTCCTCGCGCCGGGTCGCGACCCCGATTTGGCGCGCCAACACTATGAGCGTGCGGTCGCCGCCGACCCTTCCAACGTCAATGCGTGGGAAGCGCTGCAGAAGCTCGCCGAAGCCGCCCGCGACGACTCGCGCGTCGCGTACTGCCTCGCCAAGCGCGCCGCGGCCGCGCCGTCGCCGCGTTCGAAGGCGCAGCTGTACGTGGAGCTCGCGCAGCACCTCGAGACCGTCGTGCAGGATGCGCCGAACGCCCTCGCGACCTACGAGACCGCGCTTCGCCACGACCCGACGAACGAGGCGTCGGCGGCCGCGCTCATCGATTCGTTCGTGCAGGCGTCGGATTGGGCGCGGGTCGCGAGCCTCGCCGAGGTGCTTCTCGTGGCTGCGATGCGCGACGGCGCGACGGGGCGCGCGTTCGATCTGCTGTGTCTCTCGACACGCGCGGCGGCGGGGCTCGGCGAGAACGAGCGAGCGCTGCGTTCGGCGCTGCGGGCGTTCGAAATGCGTCCGCGCGATGTGGATGCGCAGCGGGCGCTCCTTCACGTTTGCCACCGCGTGCGCGACAACGAGAACGTCCTCGCGTCGGCCCGCGAAGCGCTGGCGCAGCTGTCGTCGGGCGCCTTCGAGCTCTCGGCGGACGACCTCGTCGCCCTCGCCGACGTCGAGCTCGCGCGCAACGATGAAGAGGCCGCCACCCGCGCCTACAGCAAGGCCCTCGCGCTCGACGGGCTGCACGACGGCGCGCTCGGCGGCATCGCAAACGTGTACGCGGCACGAGGCGACTTCACGCGCGCCGCGACGTTCAAGAACAAGCAGGCGCGGGCCACGAAAGACGCGACGCAAAAGTTCGACTTGCTGGTGGAGGCCGCCGAGCTCTGGGCGCACCGCGCGCGCAACTTCGAGAAGGCCACCCTCGCCTTCGAAGACGCGCGCGCCCTCAAGCCGACGGACAGTTGGCTGCTCCACACGCTCGTTTGGATCTACGGGGAAACCGAAAAGTGGGACGCGTTGGTCCTCACGCTTCGCGCGATCGTCGATCAAGAGACCGAGGCCGAGAAGCGCGCGAAGACGCTCTATGCGCTCGCGCAGGTGGTTCGCGACAAGCTTCACGATAGGGCGCGCGCGGCCGGGATTTTCGAGGAAGTGCTCGACGCCGACGCCACGCGTCTCGACGCCTTCGAGCGCGTCGTGCGGATCCACACGGAGCGCAAAGACTGGGACGCCCTCGCCGTCGCGTACCGCGCGATGATCGGCCGCGTGCAGTCGAGCACGGACGTCGACCTCAAGTACGCGCTGTTCCACCAGCTTGGGCTGGTGCTGCGCGACAGGCTTTGCCAAAGACCGCGCGCGCTCGAAGCGTTCACGTCCGCGTGCCGGTTGCGCCCGCAGTCGGACGAAGATCGCAAGATCGTCGCGGAGCTTCTCGTGTCGCTCAACCAGATAAGCCTCGCCGTCGCCGCGACGCGCGACCGCATCGCGCAGAACTTCGCGATGCCCGAGGGGTACATGGAGCTCGCCGAGCTCTTTTTGCGGCAAAAACAGTTCGATCGCGCGTGGTGCGCCATCGACGTGCTTGCGCACCTCGGCGCCATCGCCCGGGAGCATCAGGACTTCCACGCCGCCTACGCGCCGATGTCGCTCGACGACGTGCCGGGCACGCTTGCCCCCTCGGCGTGGGGCTCCCACGTGCTTCATCCGGCCCTCGACAAGGGGCTCACCGACATCTTGCGCATCACGACGGCGGCGATGCGGCGCGCCCGTGCGGCGTCGTTCGGCGAGGCCGAGAAGCGCGCCCTGGGGCAGCCCCTCACGATGGGCGTGTCTGCCACGGGCGACCTTGTTTTCTCGGCATTTCAGAACGCGAGCGAGATCTTTGGCACACCGATGCCGCTCCTCTTTCCCAAGCGCGGCACGGGCGTGCCGTTCGTCGCCGCGCCCGCCCACGCGACCGCGTTTTACGTCGACCTCGAAGCGGTCTCGGCGCTGCCGCCAGACATCGTTCCGTTCCTCGCGGGCAAGCGCCTCGCCGAGCTGCGCCCCGCGCTCGCGCCGCGCGCGTTCTTCCAGACCCACGGTGAGCTGAAGCAGCTCTTGGCGCTGGCGGTTCGCATGGCGTCGACGGAAGCGTCGCGCGGAGTGTTGAAGCCGTCGGAAGCCGCCGTGCTTCTCGCGATGAGCACGGAAGAGCGCGCCGAGCTTCGCGCGGTGGTGGACCAAGCGACGAAGGCCCATGCCGCCGTCGACTTGCGGCTGTGGCTCGGGCTCACCGACCTCTCGACGACGCGCGCCGCGCTCTTGCTCGTTGGCAACGTCGACCTCGCCGTGCGCGGCCTCTCACGCGACGGTCACACGGCGAGCGACCTTCCGTCGGCCGAGCGTCGCCGCGACCTTTTCACGTTCGCCGTGAGCGACGAGCACCACGAATTGCGCGCCGCCATCGGCATCGCCGTCGAGGTTTGAGCTACGGGACGATCCGCGCTTCCTTCACGAAGTCCATCTTCGGAAATTCGCGGTTCAAGTAGTCGTTCCCTTGGGCCTGGAGCTTCCCTTGATCGGGCCCGAGGCCGCGGGGCGCGCCTTCGCCGTAGCCTTTGTAGAGCGAGTCGACGACGGCCATGCCGTCGATGATCTTGCCGAAGGGGGTAAAGCCCATCGCATCGAGCCGCGCGTTCGCGTCGACGTAGTTGATGAAGACCTGCACGGTGCGCGAGTTGGGCCCCGACGTGGCGAACGTCATCATGCCGCGCTTGTTGGACTCCTTCGCCGGGTCGTCCGCGATGTGAGCGTCGCGCCACTTCGTGTTGACCGCGCCGTCGCCGTGAATGCCGAACTGCACCATGAAGCCGTCGACGACGCGGAAGAAGCGCGTGTCGTCGTAGTAGCCAATCTTCACGAGGTTGTAGAAGCGGTCGGCCCCGAGAGGCGCCCATGCCCGCGTGACCTCGACGACGAAGTCGCCCTTCGACGTGGTGAACTTCGCTTTGAAAACGTCGGGCGCTTTGTCGACGGCGAGCGTGGGGTCGAGCATCGCCGGATGCTTCGACGGACCGGGGCCGGCGGACGACGTCGCGGCCGGCGTCGGTGTCGCCGTGCCTTCGGCCTTCGAGGACGACGCGTCTTGCTTCGAGCACGCAGAGACTGCGGCGAGCAGCGAGCCTGAGAAAGCGGTGAGCGCGAGGGCGGTCGTAAAGGCTCTTCGGTTCATCATGCGACGACTCGTATACACCGCAGCGCTACGTTCGTGCGAGGGCGCGCGCGTCTTCGCCGCTCTTCATGACCGAGGTGCGAAGCGCCTCGTCGACGCGCAGCCACTCGTCGGCCACGGCCTGGGGGATGGCCTGTTTCGCGAGGATTTGACGCAAAAGGTGGTGACGGCGATCGAAGTGCCCCGCGAGCAGCGGTAGCGCGGCGTGGGCCTCGGGCAACGGCTTCCCCTCGTAGACGTAGGGGCCGCCGAGGAAGGCCGACGTGAAGCGAACCTGCTGCGCGACGAGGTGAGCTTTGTCTTTCCCTTCGAAAAAGAAGCTCACCATTTGGTCGACGAAGAGGCGGTCGTAGAGCTCTTGCACCACGCGTGTGACGGCGGCCTCGCCCCCCGCGTCGTCCCAGAGGCTGCTCACGAGGGAGCGCTCACGCACGGGCTCGTCACGGAAAGCCCACGTCGAGACCGCAGTTCTCTTTCACGACGCGCGTGAGCGTCGCGAAGAGCTCCTCGCCGTGCCCCTTGTCGTCGAGCCACGTTTTGGTCGCGTCGTCCCAACCGAAATGCCAGCCGCGCGCGCTCGCCGCGAGCCAGATCTGTTGCGTGGGGCGCTGCGTGTTCACGATGCAGCGCTTGCCGCCTTTGAACGTAAGCGTGACCACGTCGCCGGCGCGCTCGCAGTCGCAGACGTCGGGGTCGGCGTCTTCGAATGCGCCTTCGAGCCGCTTGAAAGTCGCATCCGCGAGGTGCTGGTAGCTCGGTTCGTCCATGGGACGCGAACTCGTACTACTAGTTGAGGGAATGGGGGAGCGCGAGGGCGAAGGCTGCGATGGACGCATCGAACGACGTGCCGTCGGATCGGTGCATCTGGTACGTGCCGCGCATCTCCCCCCGGGGCGTTTGAAGCACGCACCCGCTCGTGTACTCGAAGTGGTCGCCGGGGCGCAAAAACGGCTGCTGCCCAACGACGCCGGGGCCGCGAACCTCTTCGATTTTGCCGTTCGCGTCGGTGATGACCCAGTGGCGCGTTCGAAGCTGCGCGCTCTCGGACCCCTCGTTCGCGATGCGGACCGTATAGGCGAACACGTAGCGGTGAGCGCGCGGCGCGGACTGCTCGGGCACATAGACGGCGCGGACCGTCACGCGGATGCCCTGGGTGATGGAGTTCGACACGCTGAGTGAGCTAGCGTTCATGGCAACCTCGTGCAAGACGGACGCGGGATACAGGCCGATGCGAGCCCGTTCGGCGCTCGTGCTCGTCGCGACTTCGCGATCGCGATCGAAAGCTCGCCGCTCGGCGAACACAGAATAGGGAGACGCGCTGCCGCAAGCTAGATGGGATTCGCGCGGCATGTGTAGGATCCGCCACCCATGGCGCTCCCCCTTCCCTCCCAACGCATTTCCGGCGTAACGCTCAGGTCGATCGCGCGGGCGTGTCAGAGCCGCGTCGCGTCGCGCGCCGTGTACGAGCTGCTGCAGCGCGAGCTGCGCCTCGGTGTCCTCGCGTCTCTCCCCGATGCTTACAAAGGCGCCGCCACGAGCGCTGCGCCCGCCTTGCAATCGCGGCCTCCGCGCACGCCCTACGACGCGAAGCTCGCGCCCCCGGGGTCGAACGCGTGGTCGGGCACGAGCGAATCGCTCGTCACCACGTACCGCGCCGGGCGCATCACGCCGACGGAGGTCGTCGCCCGTTCGCTCGCCTCCGCGCGGGAGCTTTCCGCCCGAACGCCGAGCATGGGGCCGCTCCTTGAATATGCGGATACCGAAGCTCTGAAGGAGGCCGAAGCCGCCACCGAGCGCTACCGCGCGGGCGCTCCCCGGGGCGCGCTCGACGGCGTCCCTTTCGCGGTGAAAGAAGAGACGGGCGTGCGCGGCTTCGCGAAGCAGGGCGGCACGTCGTTTTTGGACAGCACGCCGTGCACGGAAGACGCGACGTGCGTCGAACGGCTGCGCGCGGCCGGCGCCATCGTCCTCGGGACGACGATGATGACCGAGTACGGCATGTCGCCCATCGGCTTCAATCCGCAGCGCACGATGCCGCGCAACCCCCACAACACGAGCCACGCCGCGGGCGGCTCGTCGACGGGGTCGGCCGTTGCGGTGGCCGCCGGCCTCATGCCGTTCGCGATGGGAGGCGACGGCGGCGGGTCGATTCGCATTCCCGCGGCGATGACCGGCGTCTTCGGCCTGAAGGCCACCTGGGGGCGCGTCTCGCGCTACGGCGACATCTACGGCGGCTCAGTCGAGCATCTCGGCCCCATCGCGACGTCGACGTTCGACCTCGCCCGCGTCCTCGAGATCATCGGCCCGCCCGACGCGCGCGATCCGCTCACGAACGGCGCGCCGGCGATCGGGCGCGGCACCATGATGCGGGCCCTCGGCCGCGGCGTGCGGGGGCTGCGCATCGGCATTCCCGAGAGCGAGTGGGCGGAAGCCGACGGCGACGTCGCCCGCGCTTGCCACGCCGCCGCAAAAGCGCTCGAGAGCGAGGGCGCGGTCCTCGTCCCCCTTGCCTCGCCGCTTCTCCCCTACGCCGCCAGCGTGGGAACACTGGTGCTCGGCCTCGAAGCCGCCGCGAGCCTTTACCCCGCGTGGCGGGCGCACCCCGACGACATCAGCGCCGACCTCCAAACGACGATCGCGGCTCTCGGGCACGCTTCGGCCGTCGACTACCTCACGGCGCTCAAGCTACGGAGCGGCCTCCGCACCGAGATGGCGAAAATCTTCCAGGGGGTCGATCTCGTCGCATACCCCACGACGACCCGCACCGCGACGAAGACCACGGACGCCGAATGGGAGTCGGGCTTCGTCGACGCCCATGCCCTGGACGCGATGGTCCGTTACACGTTCCTCGCGAACCTCACGGGGCTTCCGGCGTCGAGCGCGCCGGTGGGAACCGACACGCGTGGGCTGCCCATCGGCTTTCAACTCATTGGCGACGCGTGGGACGAAGCGACGGTTCTCGCCGCCACCGCCCACCTCGAACGGATCGGCGCCGCGCGCGTCGTCCGCCCGGCAGTCTCGCTCGAACCGCTTACCCAGCGGGTCGGTGGGCTGGTGCGCGATGTAGGGGCACGATGAATCGGCATTGCGACGAGATTGTAAAGCGTGAGCGATGCGGCCGAACGAGCGCCGCGACGTTGACGTGTCAACGCGCCTTTGCGATGGGTCGTTGAGCGCGGCCATTGCCGGGGCGATGACGCACCGCAGCCGACGCAAGGTCGAAGAGGGGGGCTCGATGGTTCAGAGAGACGCCCTCGCGCGTTCGGTTGGCGATCTTGCGAACGAGCCTGCGTTCGAGGTGCTCGGCTCCCTCGCGGCGGGGCGCTCGTCGATGCTCTTTCTCGGGCGCAACCACGCGAGCCCCGCAAAGCTCGTCGTCATCAAGCGGCCCCACCCGGGCTTCGCCGGCGAGTCGAACGCCCTCTCCGAGTTCGCCCGCGAGGCGAGCCTCGCCGCCGCCGTCGAGGACGACCACGTCGTCGGCGTTCACGTGATCGGCTCCGACGCGGCCGGCCCGTACTTCGTCATGGACTTTGTCGAAGGGGTCTCCCTCTTCCGCCTCCAAACCGTCGATCGCGACGGCCGCACGCTCATGACGCCGCTCCCCACGGCGGTCGCCTCACGCATCGCGCTCGACGTTCTCGCAGGCCTCCACGCCGTGCACGAGTCGCGCAGCGTGCACGTTCCCGGCGGCTCCATCGGCCTCGTCCACGGCGACGTCTCGCCGGGGAACATCCTCGTCGGCGTCGCGGGCACGTGCCGCCTCATCGACTTCGGCTCGGCGTCCGCCGCCGGTGCGTTGCCCATCGCCGCGACCCTCGGCGCGACGCCGCGTCCCGGCTACTCGGCGCCCGAAAGAATCCTCGGCGAGGTCTCGTCCCGTGCGTCCGACATCTTCGCGGCGGGCGTCGTCCTGTGGGAGCTCTTCGCCGGGCGCAGGCTCTTCTCCGCGCCCACCCCGCAGATGGTCGCGCGGCAAATCTTGGGCGGCTACATTCCCGACTTGGCGAGCGTCGCGCCGGCCGTCCCGCGCGCCATCGCCGCCGTCTGCGAGCGCGCTCTCCGCCGCGCACCGGACGCGCGCTTCGTCTCCGCCGAGCAGTTTCGCGCCGAGCTGTCCTACGCAGTGTCACTCTCGTTTGGGCAGACACGCCACGAGGCCGTCGCGGTCTTCGTCCGAGCCCGCTGCGCCGCGATCATCGCCCAGGTGCGGGGGATGTTCGAAGGGCACGGCCCGGCCGCTCGCTCAGGGCTGAGGCCGCGCGTTCCGCAGCCTTAAACAAGGCCCTTCAAGCGGTCGCGAGATCGCCCTCCATCGCCGTCGGGGCGGCCCTATGCTCCGCGGGGCGATGACCGCCATCCCCCTCGACGAGCTCCGCCGCTACGTAAGCCTGTGCGATCCGAACCGGCCGCTCTCGCCGGGCGATCCGCTCTACGTCGAGTTCGACAAAGGCATCCCCACGCGAGGCTCGCAGAGCGAAAGCTGCATCGCGCAGCTTTACCGAACCATCGCCCTCGCAAGCTCCGACTACACGCGGCAGCTTTTCAGCGGCTTCCCCGGCACCGGCAAAACGACGGAGCTGCAGCGGCTGAAAGCCGAGCTGAACGACGCGCAGGATCTCTCCACACGTGCAGTCTACATCGACTTCGAGGAGTACCTCGATCGCTACACGCCGGTGTCGATCATCGACGTGCTTCGCGTGCTCGCCCACTGCCTCGATCGCGAAGCGCTCGTCGCCGAGGGGAAGAACCCCGATCGCGAGCCGGGCTACTTGCGGCGCCTCTTCGACTTTCTTTCGCAGACCGACGCCGAGCTTTCGAAGATCGGCTTTCAGGCCTACGGCGCGTCGTTGATGCTCGAGCTGAAGAACAACCCGCAGTTTCGTGTGAAGGCCGAAGAGACGATCAAACAGCGCTTTCAGCAGTTCGCCGACGAAGCGCGCCTGGTCATGACCGAAGCCGTCGCGCGCATCGCCAAAGCGCCCGGCGTCGCGGCGGCACGTATCGTCGTCATCGCCGACGGCCTCGAGAAGTTCGCGCCGCTCCGCGAAGAAGACCGGGCGTCCGTCGAGGCGAGCGTCGAAGCGCTCTTTCTCACCCACGCGCGGCTGCTCCGCATCCCGTGCCACGTCATCTACACGTTTCCCATATGGCTTCGGTTTCGCGCGACCGACCTCGGCGCGAGCTACGACCGCGAGCCGGTGATCTTGCCGATGGTGAAAATCGCCGATCGCTCGCGCGAGCCCTACGCCGCGGGGGTCGACAAGGTGCGCGATCTCGTGGCGCGCCGGATCGATCTGAAACGCGTCTTCGGCGAGGGGTACGACGAGCGGCTCTTGCCGCTGATCTTCGCGTCGGGCGGCTACCCGCGCGATCTCCTTCGAATGCTGCGCGAGCTGCTCTACGCGGCCAAGCGTTTCCCCGTCGACGGCGCGACCGTCGAGTGGGTCATCAACCAGTTCGGGCAGAATTACGCGCGCGTGGTCCGCACGCCGGATCTCCCTATCTTGGCCCACGTCGCCGAGACGAACCGCCTCCCCGAAGGGGACCAGGCGGAGGTCGCTCAGTTCGGTCGGCTGCTCGATCGCTGGCTCGTACTTGCCTATCGCAATGGCGACGAGTGGTACGACCTCCATCCGCTCGTGCGCCGTGCCCCCGTGGTCGAAGCGTTTCTCGCGCATCGCGACGTCGAGGCGGGCCACCCGTGAGCCACGCCGGGGAGAAGCAGACGCACGACGACCGCTCGTCGCCAAGCGAGACGATGCCCGCGAGCGGCTGGAGCGCACGGCAGCTTCCGGCGTTTCGTGGCGTGCTGCGCGTGCTCACGCTCTCCGAAGGGTTCACGCTGGTGCCCGTCGAGATCTCGGGGCCCGACGTGGCGCGCATGCTCGCAACGTGGCTCACGGCGGAGGGGCACGACGCCCGCGTACTGGCGCCGCTCACGGACGCCGACTGGCACGAGCTTGCGAACGATCTGAGCGAGCTCTATCCTGGGCCTCGAGGGGCCGTCCTCGTCGTGGGCGGTCGCGAGATCACGCCGGCCGCAGCCCGGGCCATCCGTTCGATCAACCAACGCCGCGACTCGACGGCGCGCGCCCTCTCGTGCCCGCTCTTGTGGTGCGGCCCCCACGAATTTCTCGATGCAACATGGGAGATCGCGCCGGACTTCTGGTCCGTTCGCGCGATGACCCAGCTCGTCGAGGGGGTGCTGTCGCTGCCACCCGAGCCGTCGCTCCCGCCGAGCCACTGGGTCTCGTTCGGCGTCGAGCGGCTGCGCGAAATTTGGAGCGTGGCGCGCGACCGTCACGATGTTGCATCGATGGGGGCGGTCGCTCTCAACCTTGCAACGGCGTTGATGGACGAGCTCGCTTACGAAGAGGCAGACAGGGTTCTCGATGCCGCCATCGCGACGCTCCAAGGTGCAGCGAACGCCGACGAGCCTTTGACGACCGCCCAGCGGAGCCTCCTGCTCTTGCGCGCGCAGACCCACGTCCTGCGCGGCAATCTCGATGAGGCGCGCGGGCTTCTCGCGTCGACGCCCGACGCCCCAACCAACGACGACGGCCGTGGCGCAGGCGCGCGCGCGCTGATTTTCGGCAATATCCTTTTGGGCGCAGGCGATGCCGGCGCGCTCACGCGCTACCGCGGTGCAGAGGAGTCTTTCGCGCGCGCAAACGATCGGCGCAACGAAGGCGTGAGCGTCTGGAGCGTCGCGAACGCTCAAGTGGGGCTCGAGCTTCTCGACGTCGCCGCGGCGACGTTCGAGACGGCCCTGGGGATCTTTCGTGAGCTCTCCGACGATCGGTACGAAGCGCGCGCTCTTTCGTCGTTGGGGCGCGTCCACGCGGCGCTCCACGATATGAGAAAAGCGAATGCCTATTTCGATGACGCGCTCACGGTGACGCGCGAAATCGGCGACCGCCACGGCGAGGCCACTGTCCTTCGGCGACTCGCGCGCATTTACGTGACGATCGGCGACCCCGAGAAAGCCATCGAGGACTGTGAACGCGCATTGAGTATCGCGCGCAGCCTGGGCGATCGGCGCGGTGAGGGAAAATCACTCACCGTGTTGGGTGCGGCAGAGAGCGCGATGGGGAACCGCGCGCGCGCCGAGGGGCTATTGGATGAAGCGCGCTTCATTGCCGACGAGCTCGGTGACGAGCGAATGCGCGCGACGTTGGAGCTCGCAAGGAGATCGCTGCCGCCGCTGCCTTCGATGTGAGAGACGTCGGGACACCGAACGATGACGTCCCCGACGTCGCCTTTTTCAATCACTTCCTGGCCTCGTCGATCGCGTACAGATTCCGAATCAGAGCTAGCCCCCTCGCCCACGATCTCCGGATACGCCTGGGAGTCGACCGAATACCGAGCGACGGCGCGGGAGGCGCCGTCTCGATGCGAGCCCCGCCACGCACACCGATACTTCTTTCGGAGGTAATGCCGAATAACGAAGCGGCGCGGCAGTACGCCGACGACGTTCGACGCTTCGAACTGATTCGGCCACTCGTCGACCGCGCCGCCACAGGCATTGCACACGCGATCGGCCTCGTCGAGATCGAGCACGTCGTCGGCGACGGGCAGCAGGGATTGAGCCCGCGGCCCGTGGCCCGGCTTTGCAGGCTTGTCGGCGTTGCCGTCCGCGGAACCGGCCTTCGTCTTTTCGGACGTGGACGACGCAACATCTTCGCACACGTCCGTGCCAGCTCCGCTTCAAGAGCGCTGGCTGCGCGGCCCCGCGACATCCCCGTCGCCTCCACCTCGCGCGCGACAGCCACAGCCTCCTCACGCGCCTTCGCCCCGTAGCGACGGCCACTACCGCGGCTCGCGCCGCCGCTCCGCGCCAACTGCGCGCGCGCACGCCGCGCCCGCGAGCGGAGTGCGACGCAGGGGTTCTCGCGGGTCCCTGCCTTCCGAGGAGCTGAAGGCGTTCAAACGGGCCAATGGGGGGACGGCAACGGGCTCGGCGGCGTTCGCCAAGGGCATCGCTCGTACCCGTCCGCTGCACGCGACGCGCGCTCGAGGCGGCTTCGCGCTGCGCAGTCTGCTGAGGACGCGCGCCTGGGTGGGAATCGGAAGGGTGAACCAGGCGCACGCCATCGCGGAGCCGATGCCGCGCCATCCGTCGGCCCACGACGGCACGGCGATGAGCTTCGGGAGATGGTCGAAGGCGGGCACGGCGTGGGCCGCTGCGAGGACGATCCCCGCGGCGCCGACGGGCAACGTCGCCACGCGCATGCGCCAGACGCGTACGACGATCCGCGCCTGCAGAGCGGGCGATTGCAAATAGAGAACGACCGCGAGGGCCCCGCCGAACCCCTTCCACGCTTCGCCGAGGGACGGCTCCGCGAAGAACCCCTCTAGATGTCGTAGGGCGGGGAACGTGTGAACCCACGCGAGCAGAAGCGTCGCGACGCGCAGCAGAGAGATCTGCGGCGTGACGGCCCAGCGCGCGACGACGCCGACCGCGCCCCTCACGACGAACCGAGCATCACGGTGGACGGCGCCGCGGCCCCCGGCCACTGCGCGCACGACCGCGCGCTCCCCGGCGGCGTATCGCATCGCGAGATACGCAGGTCGAAGCGCGCTCCGCGGTGCCCCTCAAGGCCGATCGCCCCGAGGGGAATGGCAACTTCGAGGACCCATTCCTCATCGTGATCGCTGCCGTCGTCGAGCGTCCCGTCGATATCGTTGCCCACGACGACGCCCCGCGCCCAGTCGGAGCCCTCGGGGCAGCGCGCCGGGACGGCGCACTCCTTTGCATGCAAGGAACCTGCGGGCGAGACGTCGAACGCGTAGGTGCGTCCGCCGCTCACGATCTCGACGGAGAACGCGTCGGCGGGCGCCTCGTCCGGCGCGCCGGGGCGCGCGCGCGCATCGACGTCGGCCGCATAGAGCGCGAGGAACAGCGTGTCCTTGCGCCACACGAGGTGCGCCTCGCTGAAGGGGATCGCGCGAGCCCCCTTCGCGTCGACGAAGGGGCCTGTCCGGACGGCGTCCTCACGCCACGCCCGCTCCGTGAGCTCGCCATTGATCGCGATCGACGCGGCCGTGCTCGGTATTCGAAGCCGGGCCGGCTCCGTCGCAGCGGCGCTCTTTCGCCCGTGAAGCGCAAGGGCGACGAGGCCGGCGAGCGCAAGAACGAGTAAGCCCGCGAGCGGCCGAGCGGCCATCCTTAAGAGGGTCACGGCGCGGCGTCGCTGCCGTCCGCATTGACGGCGAAGTGGAAGCCCGTATCGGCCGCGTTCGACTGGTAGTCGTACATATCAACGGCCACCGCCCCGTCGCTACGACGCTTGACGAGGGCGTACCCAAAGTTCACGGCGGAGCCCAGCGGCGCGCCGCCGTTGCCCACGAGGAGCTCGCGTCCCGCGCGCGAATAGGTGTGATCGTGGCCGACAATTGAGAGGGTGTACGGGTACTGGGCCATGATCCGCTCCGACGGCGTGACGCCAGGCGCCGAGGTCACGTTCGCCGCTTCGTGACGGACGACGAACGTGTAGGTCGTGGGCTCGGCGAGGGTCGTCGCGAGTCACTGCTGCTGGGTGCTGGTCCAGGCGTTGGCGGCGACGAAGACGAATTTGGACGTCCACGAGCCGTCCTTCGCATTCACATGGAGAACGTAATACGGCAGCGTCTTGTTGATGGGGCCGAGGAGCTTCGCGAGATAGTTCGCGTAGATCTCGGTCACGCCGTTCTTCGTGCCCGCACCGCAGTTCGAATTGGTGAACCCTGTGCATTCGTGGTTGCCCATCGTGGGGAACCAGAGCCCCGAGTACTTGTTCCGCGCCTTGAGATAGAGATCCATCTGGAGCGCCGAATCGCCGTTGGTAGTCGACGAGAACTGGTAGTCGCCCGTCGAGACGACGAAGGGGGGCCGGTCGCCGAGCGCTTGGATATCTCCGAACAGCGCCGTGATCACGTCCGACGGGTACCCCGCCGTGTCGTCGATGAACGACGGGCGCGTATCGCCCACAATCCCAAAGAACAGGTTCGTGACGGCGCCACCGTCCGTGCCCAGGCCCCCCGGCGGGGGCGGCGGCGGCGTCCCGGTGCCAGTCGGCGGGGGTGCTGGCGTGCCGCACGGGTCGGCGCAGCCACTTTTGGCTTCGCGAACGCACTGAGCATCCCAAGAGCTCGCGCGCGAGCTCGGTCGCCACCTTGCGGTAAAGGAACCCCCACGTCGGGTTGCCGTGGAGCATGAGCACGGGGCGCCCCTTTGGGTCCCCATGCTCCATCACGTGCACGGTTCGACCGCCTACCCGCACGGTGTAGCGCTCGAACGGGAGCATTCGGTCGAGCCATTCGGGGAGCTTCGGGGCAGGTCCGCGGTTCATGGCGCGGAGTGTCGCGCGGCAACCTGCGAGAGGCGAGAACGGCGTACTACCGATCTCACTTCAAGTTTGAAGCTCGATCTGGGACTTCTGTGCGCGTCAACAGATCGTCACGAGATATCGCTCATTCGGGCCACTACGGTCCGCGCCATGCTGAGATTCAGGCGACGGACGGGGGCGCGCGTTTCAACAATCTCCGCGGCGCTCGTGGCGTGCGCGGTGGCATCTTCGGCAATCACGGCGTGCGGCGGTACGGTTTCTACTGCAGTCGCGCGACGTCGCGACGCGAGACGCCTGCCATTAACTGTGGCGCGGGCGCCGGTCTCCCTTATGACGGCGGCGCGCCCGTCACGGCCACGGTGGGGCGCGACGGAGGCAAGCTCTCGCGCCTCTCCTTCGCCGTGGTGGGCGACACGCGCCCCGCGATGATCGACGACACGACCGGTTATCCCAGCGCCGTCATCGAGAAGGTCTACGGCGCGCTCGCGGCGCGCGCGCCCCAAGTCCCCTTTGCAATCTCGACGGGCGACTACAATTTCTCATCATCCTTCGGGCCCGAGGCGGCAAAGCAACTCGGCCTCTACGCGAAGGTGCGGGCGAAGTACGCGGGGGCATGGTTTCCAGCGATGGGAAACCACGAATGCACGGGGATGACCCGATCCAACTGCGGTACGGGGAACGTCGACGGCGTTACCGACATTTTCACCGAATACAAGAAACAGCTCCTAGCCCCTTCGCGGCCGACATCGACGTCGAAGCCCAAAGCACGGCAGACGACGCCCTCGCGCCTCAGGACGACGCGTTTCGAATCGCCTTCCCCCAAGGGGCCACGACGCACCTGCTCGAGGGCTCGGTGCTCGGCACCCTCGGCGACGCGGAGCTCTCGGGCGGCCGCGTCGATCCGTCGTGGTCGAGCGGCGCGCGCGTCGCGGCCGACACGGATGGGACGCCGAACGACGTGACGGACGACGACGAGGAGTGGACCCTCGAGTGGCGCATCCCCCTCGCCCCGCTCGGACATCGAGCGGTCGCGGGCGAGCGTATCGCGATGAGCATTCGCCGCTGCGACTCCCCGAAGCGCGGACCGCGCACGTGCGCAAGCTTCGGCGACGCGGTCGCGGTGGAGCTCGTGCTCGATCCGTAACCCGTTGGGCGCGTGGGAAGTCGCACGGTTTATGACATCGTGCGAGATTCTGCTCAGGCCGCAGCCTCTGTACGTGGGGTCTGACGTCGCGAGGCTCCGAGCGCGTCAGCTCCACGTGGCGACGAAGCGCGCCGTCGTCGGGGCGACGGAAAAGAGCTCGACGGTCACGTCGTTCGCGCGCGACAGCTCGAGGATCGCCGCGAAGCCGCCCGAAAAGCCCGCGAGGTTCATGCGGACGTAGAGGTTCGCAGGGTAGGTCATGCGCACGTCGGCGCCGGTCCGCGTGGGCATCACCGCGAGCTGCGTCCCTCGGTGCATGGACGACC
>JANXMC010000090.1 GCA_025354825.1 Myxococcales bacterium | reverse complement strand
AACGCCGATCGCGCTCGTCAGCATCGTCGACGCCCATCGCCAGTGGTTCGCCGCGCGCGTGGGGCTCGATGCTCACGAGACGCCGCGCGACCAGGCGTTCTGCGCCCACGCCATCCTCGCCCCCACGGCCGATCTTTTCGTCGTCGACGACGCGCGCCGCGACGCGCGCTTCTCCGGCAACCCGCTCGTGACGGGCGATCCGCGCATCGTCTTTTATGCCGGCGCGCCGCTCGTCGTCGAAACGGGCGAGAAGCTCGGAACGCTGTGCGTGATCGACCGCACGCCGCGAAAGCTCGACGACGCGCAGCGCGTGGCGCTCGGCACGCTCTCGAAGGTCGTCGTGCAGCATCTCGCGCTACGGCGCATGCGGCGCATCGCCGAGATGGAGCGCGCGCGCGCCGTCGCCGCAGCCGGGGCGCTCCACATCGAATCCGAGCGGCAGCGCGAAGAGCTCGCGGCGCTCTTCGAGCACGCGCCCGTTGCGATCTGCCTCCTCGAAGGCGCGAGCCACATCATCGCCCTCGCGAACCCGCTCATGTGCCGCATGTGGGGGCGGCGCGAAGGGGTCGTGCTGCACCGCCCGATTTTCGACGCCCTCCCCGAGCTCGCGGGTCAGGGCCTTCCCGAGCTTCTCGCGGGCGTCGTTCGTACAGCGAGCGCGGTCGTCGGTCGTGCGTTGCCGGTGCGCATCGCCCGCGGCAAAGACGGTTTGGAGGAAGACGTCTATTTCGATGTCGTCTACCACCCGATGCCCGACGCGAACGGCGTCGTCGACCGCATTCTCGTGGTGGCCCACGAGGTGACCGACAGCGTTCTCGCCAACGCGCAGGTGGCGAAAACGAGCGCCGATCGCGCTCGCCTTCTCGACGAGGCGCGGGCCT
Source organism: Myxococcales bacterium (assembly GCA_025354825.1). Taxonomy (GTDB): domain Bacteria; phylum Myxococcota_A; class Polyangia; order Polyangiales; family Polyangiaceae; genus JANXMC01. The sequence goes on along the minus strand of JANXMC010000090.1, from coordinate 20,473 downwards.
CGCAGGCGATCGCCGAGGTCGCGACGCGCACGATGGACGACTTTCTCGCGACGGTCTCTCACGAGCTTCGAACGCCGCTCAATGCGATTCTCGGCTGGGCGCGCCTTTTGAAGAACAACCAAGTTCCCGAGAACAAACGGGAAAAAGGGCTCGAGACGATCGAGCGAAATGCCGTTGCCCAGGCCGAGCTCATCGAAGATCTCCTCGACGTGTCGCGCATCGTCTCAGGAAAAATGAGCATCGAGACCGCGCCCCTCGACGTCTCTACGGTCGTCGACGCCGCGCTCGATTCTGTGCGCCTCGCCGCGACGGCGAAGCGTGTCGCGTTGGCGGTGCGATTCGAGCCTGGCGTGACCGTCATCGCCGCCGACGAAACGCGCCTGCGTCAGGTGGTTTGGAACATCCTCACGAATGCCGTGAAGTTCACGCCGACGGGCGGGCGTGTCGACGTCGTCGTCACGCCGTCGGACGACGACGTCGAGATTTGCGTGACCGACTCGGGGCGCGGCATCGACGCCGCTTTTCTGCCCCACATTTTCGATCGCTTTCGCCAGGCCGAAGCGGGCTCGACCCGCGCCGTCGGCGGGCTCGGCATCGGGCTCGCGATCGTGAAGAACCTCGTCGACATGCACGGCGGGAGCGTGCGCGCCGAGAGCGACGGGCTGGGCTTGGGCGCTCGCTTCGTCGTGACGATGCCGCGCGTCGGCGCGGCGGACGGCGAAGGCGCGATCGCGGGCACGAAGACGCCGTCGGGCGCGCCGCCCGCGTCGGAGGTCGAGGAGCACGGAGCGAGGCTCGCGGCCACTCCCGATACGCGGGCGCTGGAGGGGCGCCGTCTTCTCGTCGTCGACGACGACGCGGACGCGCGCGACCTTCTCGTCGCAATCTTCGAAGAGCACGGCGCCCTCGTGACCTCGGCGACGACGGTGGCCGAGGCCGTGGACGCCGTTGCTCGGCACCGTCCCGCGCTCGTCGTCTCGGATATCGCGATGCCGGGCGAGGACGGCTTCGTGCTGATTGGCCGCGTCCGTGCCCTCGCCGCGGAAGCGGGAGGCGCGACCCCGGTGGTCGCGCTCACGGCCTACGCGCGCTCGGAAGACCGCACGCGCGCCCTGCGGGCCGGCTTCTCGGCCTACGCGTCGAAGCCCATCTCGCCGACCGAGGTGCTTGCCGTCGTCACGTATCTTCTTCGTGAGACCGCCGCCGTGCTGCCCGCGCTATTGCCTTTTCCGACCGCGTAGTTGCCAATCGGCCGGGCGTTCGCGTGAGCGCTCACGGCCCGGTGATGTCGCCGTCGAACAGGTAGAACACGCCGTCGCTGCCGCGAATCGCCCACTTGCGCACGACGCGGGCGCCGCCTTTTCGCATTGAGTAATAGAGCGCCGCGTAGACGATGATCCCCAAGAACCGAATCGCGGCCATCACCGCGATGCTCACGTACGTGACCCACGCCGGCCACGAGTACATCTGCATCTGCGCCTCGACTTGGGCGAAGGTGCCGTCGTTCGAGATCACCGTGTACTTCTTCGCAGTGAAGAGACGCATCTGGCCGTGCCCTTGGGTCGCGAAGGTCTTGGCGTAGGCCTTCATCGACGCCGCGGTATCGAGCGTCGACGCGCCCGTCCCGGTGACCATCGGCATCAGGTTGGGGGCGGGGACGACGTGCATGCGCGCCGTGGGTGCGAGGCACGTGACCACGTAGCCCGATCGCCCGAACCGAAGGCCCGTGATGTACCCCTTGAGGCACGACTCGGGCGTGCCTGGGCGATCGCGCGCGGGGACGGTGAGATCGAGAATCACCGAGACGACCGCGATGAGCGCGAACACGCCGCCGACGACGAGCAACGTGATGGCGGCCCAGTGCCCGTCCGTAACCGCCAAACCGACGCCGCCGCCCGCGAGGAGCGCAAAAGCCAGCGCCGCCATCACGAACGTCACGCGCCGAAACCGCGAGCCGCGAAGCTGCGTCTCGGCGGCGACGTTCACCGGGTCGGCGAGGAACGCATCGAGCCTCACGCGCGCCGCTTCGAGAGCCTCGCGCGTGACCGTGAAGACCTGCATCGACGGGTCGTAGGGCGGCGGCTGCGCGTTACGAAAGGGGTCCGGCGGCGCGTAGGGATTGTAGGGCTGCATCTCGTCCTCGTCCTCGTCCTCGTCCTCGTCCTCGTCCTCGTCCGACGCTCACATGCTCATTCGACGGTAAGGAGGATCGGCGCGCCCTTCGTGATGACCATCGTGTGCTCGTACTGCGCCGCGAGGCTGCCGTCCGGCGTACGGAGCGTCCAGCCGTCCTTCGCCTCTTCGACGATCGTCGCGCGCGTAGAGAGGAACGGCTCGATCGTCATCACGAGCCCTTCGCGGAGCTTCTGGCGATCGCGCGGATCGTAGGTCGACGGAACGCTTGGCGCCTCGTGGAGCTTGCGACCGATGCCGTGGCCCGCGAGGTTGCGAATGATGCGAAAGCCACGGCGCTTGGCGCGCGTCTCGACAGCCCGGCCGATGGCCGACAGCGGATTGCCCGCGGTCGCTGCCGCAATGCCGTCGTTGAGCGCCTCGCGCGTCGCGTCGCAGAGCGCCTGAGCGGTCGACGAGATCGCGCCGCAGGCGAAGCTGCCGCCCGTGTCGCCGAAGAACCCTTCGAGCTCGGCGGAGACGTCGATGTTCACCAGATCGCCCGTTTTGATGCGGCGCTTCGACGGGATGCCGTGGGCCGCTTCGTCGTTGACGCTGATGCACGTGTAGCCCGGGAACCCGTACGTCACCTTGGGGGCCGACTTCGCGCCGTGAGCGTTCAAGAGATCGCGGCCGATCTCGTCGAGCTCCAACGTCGTCATTCCGGGGCGCATCTCGCGCGCCATCGCGTTCATCGTGAGGGCGACGATGCGCCCAATCCGCCGCAGGGCGCGGAGCTCGTCGTCACTTTCAATCGTCATGTCCGGGCATGTTGGCATTTCACCGAAAGTTCTGCACGGCCCAGACGTTGCCATTCGGGAGCGTGTAGAAGCCGCACGCGACCTTCGTGTAGTCGCCTTTCATGTTCTCGTAGTGGCCGCCGCCAGGCCCTTCGGCCCACATCGCTTTCAGGCAGTCCGTGATCATGTCGCCCGCGGGGCCGGGCCATCCGGGGCACTCGTCTTGGGCCATTTCGGTGCACGTGCCGAACGCGCCGTGGGCCTTCCCGGACGACGAGTCGCTCTTCGCCTCGCCCGACGCGCAGGTCTCCGAGTCGGTCCAGCGCGCGAGCGCTTTTTTGCCGACGGATGCGCGGTACGTGTTGATGGCGTTGACGCAGTCGCCGCTCGCGTTGCCCGTCGACGGCGGGTTGGTCGCCGAGCCCGTGCCGCCGGTCGACGTGTCGGCGCCACTGCCGCTTCCGCTGCCGCCAAGGGAGTTGGGGTCGGAGCTACAGCCGGCAACGAAAGGGGCGGCTGTAAGTGCCGTCGTGAGAAGCGCGCGGGCGAACGAGCGAGTCGAAAGGGCGAACATTGGCGCAGGCGAGAGCGAGCTCTGTGCCACGCCGACGAGGGGCGTGTTTCCGCCCCCTTTCACGCCCCATCGACGTCGCGCGCAGGGGGCGGCGCCCCCAGGCCGACGGGCGCCCCCCCAGCTTCACTCCAGGAGCCGCTCGATTTGCAGCGTAGGGCACGGCATCTTACGCTCGACGCCGATGCGCGACGCCGTGCTCGCGACCCTGTCCGACATTCTCGCAGACGACTTCCGCGTTCCCCGCGATGCGATCCTCGAGAGCGCGCGGCTTCGATCCGACCTGTGGCTCGACAGCGGCTCGTACTTGGATCTGCTGTACGTCGTGCAGAAGGACTTCGGCTTCGTCGTCGACGCTGCCGCGTTCGACAGCGTGACGACGGTGGGAGAGCTTGCCGATTTCGTGGTCTCGCAGGAGCGCTAGGGCACCGACCAGCTTGACTCCCTTCGGCTTTCTGCGGCTTTTGGCCACCGCGCGTCGTTGCTCCTCCTCGCCTACTTCCGTAGGCGTCGTCGTCGCGCCTAGCGCGGCGGCCAAAACCCTTGAAATCCTCGGTCCGTCAACCTGTTCGGTGCCCTAGGCGCGCCCTCCCGCTTCAGACGGCCGTGTCGTCGTAAACGAGACCACGCGCGATGGCGCCGACCCACGGGTACTCGTACTCGGGCCGGTTCGTATCGCTCGAATGGACCGCGGCGATGACGTGCCAGACCATGAAGACCGGGATCGCGAGGCCGCACGTGACGATGCTCACGATGGTGCCGACGAGAGACCACAGCAGCGACTGCAGCGCGTGAAACTCGACGTACTTCGATTCACCGCGCTTCACGAGGTAGACGACCAGCGGTGCGAGGGTCCACGCGAAGAGCGCTCCGCCGTGCGCGATCATGGCGGCGAGGCGTTCGTTCGACGTGGGGTAACTGCGCAGGCTCATCGATTCCATGGTGGGAGGCTCCTTGGGGCTCGTTGCGCCCCGTTCCCCCCTGGTTCGTCGCAGCCCCACCCGAAATTTCACCGATCTGGTCAGGCCCTTCGAGGCGGTGCATTGTTTTAGAGGAAGGATGAGCGCGCCTCTTGCTGAAGGTACGATCGTCGCGGGGAAGTACCGCGTCGAAGGCGTGATCGGGAAAGGTGGCATGGGCTTTGTCCTCGCCGCGACCGACGTCACCCTCGCGCGGCGTGTCGCCATCAAGTGCCTGCGGGCGATGCGCGGCGACGACGAGACGACCCTCGCGCGCTTCACGCGAGAGGCCCGCGCGGCGGCGAGCCTGCAAAGCGAGTTCGTCGCGCGCGTGTTCGATGCGGGGACGCTGCCGTCGGGCATTCCGTACATCGTGATGGAGCTGCTCGACGGGAAAAGCCTCGCCGACGTGCTGAAGAACCACGAGCCGCAGCCGGTGGCGTCGGTCGTCGACTACGCGCTGCAGGCGTGCGACGGCCTCATCGAGGCTCACGCGCGCGGTGTCGTGCACCGTGACCTCAAGCCCGCGAATCTGTTTTTGGCACGGTCGCCCACGGGGCCATCGCGCATCAAGCTGCTCGATTTCGGGATATCGAAGCTGCTCGACGGGGGCGACGAGGCCGAAGAGTTCACCCCCACGGGGATGGTCTTCGGCTCGCCGCGGTACATGTCGCCGGAGCAGTTGAAGAGCGCGAAGCACGTCGATCAGACAACGGACATTTGGTCCCTCGGCACCATCGTCTATGAGCTTCTCACAGGCACGCCAGCGTTCCCTGGGCCGTCCCTCGAGGAGACCGTCGACCAGATTCGTCGCAGGCCGCTGCGGCCGATGCGCGAGCTGCGCGCCGACATCCCCGAAGCGGTGTCCGACGTGGTGACCCGCTGCCTCGAGAAGGAGCCGGCGAAGCGCTATTCGTCGATGATGGCGCTCGCCGAAGCGCTGGTGCCGCTCGCCGCGCCCACGTCGACGATGGCGTCGCGCTTTCGCCCGAACGATCCGATGCGCGACCGCGCCGATCGCGAGAACGACGAGACCGTCGACGCGCTGATGCTGCGCACGCAGGCGATGCCGCGGCCACGTCGTCGCACCGCCATCGTGGCGCTCTCGTTCTTGGCGTCGGTGGCCATCGGCGCCGGCGCGGTGCGCGTCGTCTTCGGGCCGTCGACGCCGCCCGGTGCGCATGGGACGACGGCCGCCATCGTCCCCGTGCCCAGCGCCCCCGCGATGCCGGCGATGCCCGCGGCCGAGACGCCGCGGCGGCTCCGCGTGGTGGGCGCGGTCTCGCCGGACGACCGATTCGCGCGCGAATGGGCGCAGGCGTACGAGGCGTCGCAGGCTTCGAAGTCGAAGGGCACGCAGGTAGCGCTGCATTTAGAGCCGCAGGCGAGCAGCCCGGCGATCGACGCGCTTTTGAGCGGCGCGGCCGATCTCGCCATCGTCTCGCGCGCGGCGACTGCCGACGAGCGCGCGCGGGCGACGGCGCTGGGGCTCACGCTCGACGGCCCGCAAGCAGAGAACCTCGTGGCCCTCGACGCGGTCGCCGTGATCGTGAATCCCGAAAATCAGATTCGCGATATCACCATGAAAGATCTCCGCCGCCTCTTCGTGGGAGAAATTACCGATTGGTCCTATTTTGGAGGAAAACGTCATTCGGTATCGCTCCTCGTGCGCCCCGACGATCTCGGTATCGAAGAGACGTTTCGCGCCGTCGCGATGAACACGAACGGAGGCTCGCGCTATGCCGAATCGGCCGAGGTGGTGCGCGCCACGAAGGACGTGACCGAGCGCGTGCGTCGTGAGCGCGACGTCGTCGCCATCGTGAGCCTCGACGCGGTCGGGTCGAACAAAGCGCTCCGTATCTCGACGACGGAGGGGGACAGGCCGGTGCCCCCTTCGCCAGCGACGGTGCGGAGCCGCGCGTATCCCCTCGCACGTCCCGTGTTTCTCTATGCGCGCACGGGGGCGAACGTCGATGCGCCCTCTGCGGCCGCGTCGTCGGGGTTCGTCGCGTACGTGCTCGGCAATGGGCAGAACGACGCGCGGCGGGTCGAGGCGGTGCCGTCTTCCCTCGAGCTCGTGGCCGACAAAGACGCGAGCGACCGCGTCTCGACCGCCTGCGCGCTCCCCGCGGAGGCGCGTCGTAAGTTCAATTCGGATTATCGCTTTCGGAACGGCGCGCTCGTGGTGGACGATCTCGCCGTGCACGATCTCGACCGAATGGCATCGATGCTCTGCAGCGCTTCATCGCCCGCGACCATCGACCTCGCCGCGGTTCTCGAGCGCGGCGGGCGCGCGCCTCACGCGGCGGACGGCGCAAAAGAGCGCGCGGCGGCCGTGCGAACCGAGCTTCTATCCCGCTGCCCCACGCTTCACGTTCGCTGCGTCGCCGTGGCGCCGGACGCGCCCGGCGCGAGCACGCGCGCACAAGACGAGCACGATGCGGGGCGGGTCGAGGTGTGGGTGAGCAACAGTCCGTAGTCAACTCACCCGAATTTCTCCGTCCGTCGCTGGCGTAAATTGGCAATTATGATTGGCAAAAAGCGACACGGGTGACGACGCCGCGGCAATCTGGCCGATGGTTGCGCGAAGTGCGGTGATACGAGCGTACTGTGAAAACAATCGCTCGCCTTTCCTCCGCTGCACGCCCCGGAACCGTCGGCTTTGCGCTCGCCGGTCTCCTCGCCGTGCTCGTCTTCGGTGCAGCATGCGGGAGCACCGCCGACAGCCCGACGCCCGTGCCCGGCGGCGCCGCGCCTGGAGGCGACGCGGGCCCGCCCACGACGACGACCACGGGCGCCGACGCGAGCGTGGACGCGACAGCCACTGCCCCGGCGACCGATTCGGGCACGACGACGGCGGACACGGGCCCGACCACGACGCCCTGCGTAGGGACGGACATCGCCCAGAAGCTTGCATGCATTCCTGGCCTCACAGTCGAAGAGATCACGAACGACGACGCGGGGACGCAGGTCGTGCCGACGGGTTACCGCAGGTTCGATCTCGAGCTCGATCAGCCGTCGGATCACGAGAGCCCGACGAGCGCGCACTTCAAGCAGCGCCTCTCGCTCCTTCACGTGTCCGAGAGCGCGCCGGTCGTCTTGGCGAGCAGCGGCTACGGACTCAGCACGGGGCGCAGCGAAATCACGCGGGCCTTTACGTCGAACCAGATTCAGGTGGAGCACCGCTTCTTCACGCCGTCGCAGCCGACGCCCCCCACGTGGACCGACTTGAACATCAAGCAGTCGGCCGCGGACTACCACCGCATCGTGACGCTGCTGAAGCCGATTTACGGCGGTCACTGGGTGAATACGGGCGCGAGCAAAGGTGGAATGACGTCGGTCTATCACCGAAGGTTCTATCCCCACGATCTCGACGGCACCGTCGCCTACGTGGCGCCCATCGTTTACGGCACGGAAGACCCCCGCTTCATCACGTTCCTCACGCAGGTGGGCGGCCCGACCTATGCCGACTGCCGCGCGAAGATCGTCGAATTCCAAAAAACCGTTCTCACGCGCCGCGACGAGATCGTCGCGAAAATGACGGGCACCTACGACGAGCTCGGCGGCAAAGACATTGCCATGGAGCACGCCGTTCTCGAAATGCCGTTTACGTTTTGGCAATACACCGCGCCGACGAGCATGACCTCGGGGTGCGCCGCGATTCCTGCCGCGAATGCGCCCATTTCGACGCTGTTCACCTTCTTCTCGCGCGTCACGCAACTCTCGAATTACGGCGACGACGGCTTCGAATACTTCTCACCGTATTACTACCAAGCGGCGACCCAGCTAGGCGCGCCCGGCGTCGACGACGCGCCGCTCGCGGGGCTCTTGAAGCACCGGGCGACCTACACGACGGCGGCTTACGCGCCGAAGAACGTGCCGATCGTCTGGGACGGTGCCGCGATGACCGACGTGCAGGCGTGGGTGAAGGCGGACGGCGCGTCCATCATGTTCATCTACGGCGAGTTCGATCCGTGGAGCGCAGGGAAATTCGAGCTCGGCGCCGCGACAGACTCGTTCGTCTACGTTGCTCCGGGAAGGAACCACGGCTCGAATTTGAGCGCCCTCGCCGCGACCGACAAGACAGCGGCGCTCGCGACGATCACCCGTTGGATGGGCGCGCCGATCACGAACCCGCCGGCGCTGGTCGCGGGGACGTCGAATGCCCTCGCGGGGGACGAAGACGGCATTACGGTCCGCCGCCCGCGCCTCTAACGAGATCCGTATCGCCGCGCGTTCGCGAGAAAGAAGCGCCGCCGCGGCGTGCGCTTCTCGCGCGGAGTCCGTCCCGTTTCGGACGCGTTGCCTACGACGTCACGCATCGGTTTTTCAAGCACGCCGCGGCGTGACGTCTGTAACGCACGCAGCCAATCTGCGTCTCTCTACGCCGTCTTCATACATTAAGCGTGGATGAAGGTGCATTGCGGGTCGCGCTCCTGATACGGCTACCCGGCTCACGAAATTGCGTGGGACGACACCGGGAGAGCACGATGCGAAAGCGCCAATTTGGGATTCGAGGGGTTGCCGTTGGAGTGGTTGCCTTGGGGCTGCTCGCGGCATGCAGCGCGCAGACCGACGCGACGCACGCGGCGCGAAACGACGCGGCCGGCGGGCAGGGGACGACCGTTGCAGACACCGCCGTCGCGCCCTTCGCGCTCGACACGGCGCACATGGAAAAGTCATTCGGCGTCCCCACGTTCACGTGGTTGCGGCGTACGTCGGGTGAACCCTTCCGCGCGCCCGCAGGGGCGACCGCGAAGGACATGGCGTGGGGCGCGGTTCACCGCATCGCGGGCGCGTACAACCTCACGAAGGAAGCTCTCGCGACGGTCGACATCGCGCAGGTGCACGACACGGGCACGGGCGCCGTGGTCGCGCGCTTCGGGCAGCGCGTCGACGGCCTCGACGTGTTCCGAATGACGATGAACGTCGCCATGACCCGCGAGCTCGAGCCCGTGGCCGCGACGGGTTTCTTCTCGCCGGCGATCGAGCTGCGCGAGGGGACGAGCTTCGCGCTCGACTCCAAGACGGCGGTCGCCAATGCGGTGAGCGCCATGACCGGCGTCGCGATGAACGCTGCCGCCGTGAGCGTGATCTCGACGCGCACGGGGAACGTGGGCGACGAGCACTTTACGTTCACGCCCGTCGACTCCGAGAACGGCCCGATGGTCGCCTCGACGCCGACTCGTTTGAAGAAGATCTACTTCCCCACGCCGAAGGGGCTCGAGCCCGCGTTCTACGTGGAAGTGAGCCTCGGCTCGCTTTCCGGTACCGACAGCTCGCTCCGCTCGTACGTCGTCAGCGCGACGGACGGCACGGTGCTGTTCACGAAGAACATGACCGCGTCCGACGTCTTCAACTACCGCGTTTGGGCAGAGTCGAGCGGCGAGCTTCGCCCCTTCGACGGCCCCCACGGCACCATCGGCACGCCGTACCCCACGGCCACGCCGACGAAGTACCAGGCGCCGTTCATCGCGCCGTCGATGGTCTCGATTCAGAACGTCCCGTTCAGCAAGAACGACCCGTGGCTCCCCGCGGGCGCGGCCGTCACGACGGGCAACAACGTCGACGCGTACGCCGATCTCGTCGCCCCCGACGGCTACAACCAGTTCCCCGTGATTCCCGATGCCGGCGCCCCCGATGCGGCGAGCGACGCGGGCGATGCGGGCGCACCGGTGGACGCGGGCACGGCCGACGCAAGCACCGGCGACGCAGGGTCAGCGGACGCGGGTTCAGCCGACGCTGGCGCAGCGGACGCCGGCGCAGCGGACGCGGGCGGCACGGGCATCCCCGGCGACTACCGCCCCACGGCCACGAGCGCCAACACGTTCGATTACACGTACGACACGTCGAAGGCGCCGCAGACGAGCGCGACGCAGGTCGCCGCGGCGACGACGCAGCTGTTCTACACGATGAACTTCCTGCACGACTGGTTCTACGACGTCGGCTTCAACGAGGCGTCGGGCAACCACCAGAAGTCGAACTTCGGTCGTGGCGGCGTCGAGAACGATCCCCTCCTCGCCGAGGCGCAGGACTACTCGGGCCGCGACAACGCGAACGCCTCCACGCCGGCCGACGGCGAGTCGGCGCGCGTGCAGATGTATCTGTTCTCTGGGAACGGCATTCAGAAGGTCACGGTCAATTCGCCCGCGGCCATCGCCGGCGTGCTCACGCCCACGGCAACGGCCGCGTTCGGAGCGACCGTCTTCACGACGACCGGCGACGTGGTCCTCGTCGACGACGGCACCGTTGCCACCGGCGGCAGCGTTAACGACGCTTGCGAAACGCCGTTCGTCAACGCGGCAGCCATCGTCGGCAAGATCGCCCTCGTGAACCGCGGCGTCTGTGGCTTCGCCGTGAAGGTGAAGAACGCGCAGAACGCGGGCGCCATCGGCGTCCTCGTCGCGAACAACACGGCGACGGGCGCACCCGGAATGGGCGGCTCCGACGCGACCATCACGATTCCGTCGATGGGCATCACCCAGGCCGATGGCGCGAAGATCGCGGCGCTCCCGCCGGGCTCGGTCAACGTGCAGCTTCGCCGCGACGCCGTGATGGACCGCGACGGGTCCCTCGACAACCTGGTCGAGGCCCACGAGTGGGGCCACACGATCTCGAACCGCCTCATCGGCAACGCCAACGGCCTCGACAATAATCAGGGCAGCGGCATGGGCGAGGGGTGGGGCGACTTCACCGCGATGCTCGTCCAGGTGCGCGCCGAAGATATCCAAATAGCGTCCAACGCGAACTGGAGCGGCGCCTACGCCGACGCCGTTTACGACGGCAGCGGCGGCGAGAACGAAGGGTTCTACTTCGGATTCCGAAGGTACCCGTACTCCGTCGATCAGACCAAGAACCCCCTCACGCTGAAGCACATTCAGGACGGCGTCGTCCTTCCGACGACGGCCCCGGCAAACCCCACGGGCGGCGGCGCGAACTCCGAAGTTCACAACACTGGCGAGGTGTGGGCCTCGATGCTTTGGGAGTGTTACGTCTCCCTCCTGCGCGACTCGTCGCGCCTCACGTTCAACCAGGCCCGTGAGCGGATGAAGGCGTACTACGTCGCGTCGCTCAAGCTCACGCCGAATTCGCCGACGTTCCTCGAAGCGCGCGACGCCGTGCTCGCGGCCGCCTACGCGTCCGACCTCAAAGACTTCCAGCTCTTCGCCGCCGCGTTCGCCCGCCGTGGCGCAGGCACCGGCGCCATCGCGCCCGATCGCGCGTCGACGAACAACGTCGGCGTGACCGAGAGCTTCGTCGTCGGCAACGACGTCGCGCTCGTCTCGTCGACCCTCGACGACAGCGTCACCTCCTGCGACCAGGACGGCGTTCTCGACAACAACGAGACGGGCAAGCTCACGGTCTCGATCAAGAACATCGGCCTTCGCACGCTCCACTCGACGACGGCCATCGTCAGCTCCCACAACCCCGCGCTCACGTTCACCAATGGCGGCGTCATCACGTTTGCCGCGTCGAACCCGTTCCAGACGGTGACGGGCACCGTGAACGTTTCGCTCGCGGGCATCGGCCCCATTACGGCGGCGGATATCGACATCGAGATCCACGACCCGACGCTGCAGGCGCTCCGCACGATCTACGGAACGCACCCGGACGTCTTCCAGTTCGACGTCGTGGCGGCGAGCTCGAAGACCGACGCGTTCGTCTCGACGGTCACGCCGTGGACGGTGGGCGGCTCGGCAACGCTGCCGGCGCCGGCCAACCACTGGGAGATCCGCAAGGACGGACCCGACGGCTACTTCCACATCACGGACAACGGTTCGACGAGCGACCAGTGGGCGATGACGCCTCCGCTCACCGTGAGCGCCGCGGGCGATCTCGGCATCGCGTTCAAGAGCCGTTACGCCTTCGAAGGGACGACGACCCGCTACGACGGCGGCATCATCGAGCTGTCGCAAGACGACGGCGCAACCTGGACGGACATCGGCGACAAGACGCTGCCGACGTACAACGGCAAGCTCGTCAACTCGGGCACCAACCCGCTCAAGGGGAAGAGCGCCTTCACCGGCGTGAGCACGGGCTATCCGGCGTACATCCCGACGACGATCGCGCTCGGTGCGGCTTACGCGGGGAAGACCGTGCAGGTGCGCTTCCGCGTTGGGACGGACATCGGCGGCGGCGCCTTCGGGTGGGACATCGACGACCTCGCGGTGACCGGCATCGACAACACGCCGTTCCCCTCGCGCGTGGCCGATCGTGGCCTTTGCAAGAACCGCCCGCCGGTTGCCAATGCAGGCACGGCGATCACCGCGCCCGAGCGTACGCTCGTGACGCTGGCCGGTAGCGCGACCGACCCGGACACGGGCACCACGCTCACCTACGCATGGACGCAGACGGCGGGCCCGACCGTCGTTCTCACGGGCGGCACCACGGCGACGCCGTCCTTCACGGCCCCGGAGGTTACGGCGAACACGGTGCTCACGTTCTCGCTCGTCGCGAACGACGGCACCGTTGCGAGCACGGCCTCGACCGTCGACGTCACGGTCGTCAACGTGAACCGCGCGCCCATCGCGAACGCCGGCCCCACGCAGACCGTTGCGGCCGGTGCGGCCGTCACCCTCGCGGGCGGCGGCAGCAGCGACCCCGATGGCGACGCCATCGGCTACGTCTGGTCGCAGGTCTCGGGCACACCCGTAGTCATCACGGGCGGCACGACGGCTGCGCCGACGTTCACGGCGCCGGCGGCGGCGTCGAACCTGTGGTTCTCGCTCATCGTGAGCGACGGATCCCTCGCCAGCGTGCCGAGCACGGTCGGCATCGTCGTCACCGCGCCCACCACGGGCACGGACGGCGGCACGAGCGACGGCGGCTCGGGCACCACCGGCGGCGCAACCACCGGCGGCACGGGCACGACCGGCGGCACGGGCACGACCGGCGGCTCCGGCACGACGGGCGGCACGGCCACGACGGGCGGCACCGGCACGACCGGCGGCGGCACGACGGGCGGCACCACCGGTGTCGGCGGCGGCGGCAGCGACGGCTGCAGCGTGTCGACGACGGGTGCCGGCACGAACGGCGACACGAAGGGGACGTGGGTCACGGCGCTCGCCGGCCTCGCGGCCATCGTCGGATTCCGCCGCCGCGGCGCGAAGAAAGACCGCACGACGCGCTGAGCACCGGAGACGCCCCGCCTCACCTGACGATCGCGCACGCGTGACCGTCAGGTGGGCGTGACCGTTCTCGCCAGAACCGCGCGCCCGCGCGACACTTCTCCGCTCGATGCGAGGAAGTCTCACGAGGCGCGCGGTTTTCTTTTTGTATCCCGGGCAGTTCCTCGCGCTCGATATCTACTTTCGCGGCGCTTCGGCGTACGTCGCGGATCCGCGGCGCCTTCTGAATGGGCTGCAGAGCGTCGTCCTCTGATACCTTCTCGCGACGTACCGCGGGCACCGCGCCGCCCCGAACAAGAGCGAGCGCTCCGAGCGAATGCGAAGCGGTACGTCACCCACGTCGATCTTCTGCCGACGATCCTCGACGCCCTCGGCGTGCTCGACGGCTTCGCCATGGCCCCCTACCGCAGCGCCTTTCGTGGCCAGAGCCTCCTCCGTGACGCCGACGCCGCGCACCCGCGCGGACCGTTGCCCATTACGAACTGCACCGGCCTCTTTCCGTGCCCGGTGAATACGTGGGGAATGCTGGAGGACAACGTAAAGCTGCAGGCCCAGGCGTGGGACAACGAGTTCCGCTGCACAACGGTCGAAGCGGTCGCCGGAGGCGGTGAGACGCTCAGGCCCGCGAGCGACCCCGCGTGCGTCGCGCTGCGCGAAGCGTCGAAATCGTACTTCGAATTCCTTCCGAACAAAGTTGCCAATCGATGAACCGCGCTGTCGTTGCCGCAGTGCTCTCCGTCCTGTGCGCGGCCGCGCCTTCCCACGCGCAGCGCGTCGTCGCCGCGCCCCCAGCGCCGGCGCCGCCGGCGACCTCGGCCTCGTCGGACTGGTGCACGGAGGGGCTCGTCCCCCTCGACGACGAGACATGTTTTCTTCTGCCCGACGGGGGGACGTCGACGCTCCTCGTCTATCTCCACGGCATCATCCCGCCCACCGCGACGAGCCCTCAAAAACAGAACGTCGAACGGGTGGTCGCGCGCGCCGCGACCCGCGCCCACGCCGCGGTGCTGTTTCCGCGCGGCATTCGAGGCATCGGCCCCAAAGCGAATCCCGATTACTGGGCGTGGCCAACGACGGCCGGGGACTATGCCAAATACACCCCCGCGCTCCTCGCACGATTCGCCGCCGCCAAGGGCGCGCTCGAGGGTCGCGCGGGGAAATCGTTCGCGCGCACGTACCTCGCCGGATCGTCGAACGGGGCTTATTTTCTCGTTTCCCTAGCGCTTCACGGCGCCTTTGCGGCCGACGGCTTCGGTGCGTTCTCAGGAGGCAGCGGAGGCGGATGGTCGGCGCGCGAGGTCGCCGCAATGGCCACGACGTCGAAACCGTTTTACGTCGGCTACGGTGCGGCGGACGAGACGAAGGGTGGACCGCAGTCGCTCGCGACGCTCTTGCGAAATGCGAAGTGGCCCATGCGCGAGCGCGAGCACCCCGGCGGCCACGGCGCGCGCGAGGTGTACCTCGACGAGGCCTTTGCGTATTGGGAGAGCGCGGGCGGCGCAGCCCCCTAGACCGGCCTTGCGCCGTGCCGCCTCGGCGCGGCACGATTCCCGCTTTCCCTCGCGAGCATGAACCTCCCCGTCCCGCCGCCGGTCGATCTCTCCGGCCTCGCCTCGCTGCCGAGCCTCGATCTTCCGCATAAGAACGACGGGTCGCTCGCGGTCCCCGTCGCCGCGGGGGGAGGGGCGCTCTCCCTCGCCATTGTGGCGGGGCTGTCGGCGTGGCGCATCGTCTCGCTCGGGGCGGAGCGCCGCCGGGCCGCGAGCCGGCGCAACAACCTGCTCATCGCCGCGGGCGCCGGTATTCTCGCCGCCGGGCTCGTCCGTTGGCAGCTCCAGCGCCTCACAAACGAAGAGCCTGAGCACGAGGTCGAGCAGCGCCTCGGAAATCTCGAAATCCGACGGTATTCGCCCCTCAGAATCGCGCGGACGACCGTTGGCGGAACGTGGGATTACGCGCTGAACGAAGGGTTCGAGCGCCTCGCTCATTTCATCTTCGGGGGCAACGCCGCGAAATCGAAAATCGAAATGACGTCGCCCGTAACGAGCACCCAAGACGGCGACGGGCACAGCGTGGCCTTCATGATGCCGAAGGGTGAATTGCCCCCGGCTCCGGACGACGCGCGCGTAGAGATCGATCACCTCCCCTCCAGGCGGCTCGCGGTGCTCCGCTTCAACGGCCGGTACAACGGCGAGCACGTTGCGGCGAAGAAGCGCGAGCTGCTTACCGCCGTCGCCGCGAACGGCTTGCAGCCGGTGGGAGAGCCATCGTTCGCGGGATACGATCCGCCTTCGACGCTGCCCTTACTTCGCCGGAACGAAGTCTGGGTCGAGCTCGCCAACTGACTCGTTCCCAGACGCCACTCGCGCATTGAGAGGACTCGAACCGTGGACTCCTATCTTGGTCGTTGCCAATGCGGCGCCACTGCCTACGAGATGAAGCGTCCTGTCGCGGCGTGGATTTGCCATTGCCGCGATTGCCAACGAATGACGAGCAGCGCATTTAGCTTCAGCATGGCGACGTCGAGCACGGGCTTCCGTTTTTTGAAGGGCGAACCGCGTCGCTTCGAGAAGACGGGCGACAACGGAAGCAAGAGCGATCAGCTGTTTTGCCCCGGCTGCGGCACATGGATGGCGACGCGCTCCGCCCAGGCGCCGGACGCGGTCATCGTGCGCGTGGGGACGCTCGATCAACATTTGTGGATCGCCCCGGGGAGCCAGTCGTGGACGGCGAGCGCGCTCCCGTGGGCGCTGATTCCCGGGCTCCGTTCGTTCGAACGCGACGCCACGCCCGAGCAGGCGCTCGAGGTCATGGCCGAATGGCAAAAAGCCCACGAGGGGCGGTGACGTGGGCGTGTAGTCTCGAACGCCGATGCGCTACTTTTTCGAAGACCTAACCGCAGGAACGACCCTCACCGCGGGGCCCCATCAAATCTCCGAAGACGAAATCGTCGCCTTCGCCTGCATCTACGATCCGCAGTATTTTCACACGGATCCCGAAGCTGCGAGGGGGTCGACGTTCGGTGGCCTCGTCGCAAGCGGCTGGCAGACGGCGAGCATCGCCCACAGCCTGCTCGTCGACGCCCTAGGCCCCGATTCAGGCAGCATGGGCTCGCCCGGGATGGACGAGCTCCGCTGGCTCGTGCCCGTGCGCCCCGGCGACGAGCTCACGATGCGGTGGACGGTCCTCGACGCGACCCCGTCGCGCAGCAAGAAAGATCGCGGCAGCGTGCGCGCCGAGACGCTGCTCGTGAATCAGAAAAATGAAATCGTGATGCGGATGATCGGCATCGGCATCTTCAAGCGTCGAAGCGATGAGACTGCCCATTCGCGCGTCTAAGTGAAACCGCCGCATGCCGCGCGAGAGCGCCCCACGGCAGTCAGTGCGGGGGAGGAATGAGGGCATTGCGTTCACCGCTGAATCTCGTCCCGATGCCGCTCGCCCTCACTCGAAATGGGCAGCGCGCCGGTCTCAGAAGTCTTGATTGACGAAATGAAACGCGAGCCACGTCGGCGTCGCCGAATCGGGGTGAAGCACGATGGCGCCGTCGTCTCCGTTCCCCTGGCGGTGAATCAGATGCGCGCTCTCCGGGCGCCCCGCGCCGCTTGTTCCGTATACCGAAATAGGCGCGTTGATACGCACCACGTCGACGACCTTCACGACGAGCTCGTCGAGCGTCATCGCGGTGAACGCCGCCGGGTGGAGGTCGAGATCCCTCGCGTAGTCGAGCGCGATGCCCGTATGCCAACCTTCGGCGTAGGGCGGCGAGGCAAGCGGCGCCTGTTTTTCCGCATACCGCGTGCGAATGTCGGCGCCGCCCCAGTCCGACTGAACGTTGACGACGAGCCGGTAGACAGCGCCGTTCATTCGCACTTGAAGAATGACGTGGGTGCCGTTCGGCATCGTGCACTGCTGGTCCGTCGGGATTTGCACCGCGACGACGGTGCCGTCGATCCGGCCGAAACCGGTAGTCAGCGCACTGCCAAATACGCTCGCGCACTGGCCACGAGCGACGGCGCCGTCGGTCGCGGCGTCCGCGCTTCCGCTGTCGGTCGTGCCGGCATCGAGCGGTTCGTCAACGACCGCGCCGCTGTCCGGTAGCGCGGGCGTGAGGGCGACGCGATCTGCGGTCGACGAGCAGCCGGCGAGCGGGACGAAGAGGGCGCTGGACGCGAGGGCAAACGCAAAGGCCGCGAGCGCGGCGGGGCGAAGGGGGTTCATGGGGCGCGCGTCTTAGCGCCCGACACGGGGACTGTCGACGGGCCCTCAACGAGAAGTCCCGCGTGACGCGGCGCGTGCTAAAAGCGTCGCGATGCCTACGAAACGAAGCGTCTTCCTCGTGCGCCACGGGGAGACCGAGTGGAACAGGGAGGGGCGCTTTCAAGGTCAGTCGGACATTCCGCTGAGCGACGTCGGCCGCGAGCAGGCACGGGCGCTTCGGGCGCGCCTCTCGGCCATCGCCGAGCGCGCGTCGCTCTTCGACGGCGCCGAGACGGCCGTCGTCTCGTCGGACCTCTCGCGCGCGGTGGAGACGGCGACCCTCGGCTTTGGAGTCCCGGGACGCGAGCACCAGGTCGACGCCGCGCTCCGGGAGTTTCGCTATGGCATTTTCGAAGGGCTCACGCGGGCAGACATCGACACGCGTTTTCCCGGCCAAATGCTCACCTGGAGCCGCGGCAATCGCCACTACGCGATGGACGGCGGCGAGAGCCGGGCCCACGTTTTCACGCGCGCCCACGCCGCGGTCACGCGAGCCCTCGCGGCGTTCCCCCACCGCCAGCTCGTCGTCGTCGCCCACGGCGGCGTGATTCGCCAACTGCTCTTTGCCTGTTTCGGCGACGAAGCGCTCATGGCCGAACAGAATCTCAACTACGCAAATGCGGCGACGCACCTCATCGAGGTCGACGGCGCGAACTGGGCATACGACCGTGAGCTCTAAGTCCGAATCCGAGACGCGTCCGATGGAAGGGCGAATCCCCATGCGCGATGTCATCGAGAAGGCCAACGTCCTCCACGAGGCGCTCCCCTACATTCGTCGGTTTCACGGCCGCACGTTCGTCATTAAATACGGCGGCCACGCCATGGTCGACGAGCGCCTGCGCGACGGCTTCGCGCGGGACGTGGCGCTCTTGAAATACGTCGGAATCAACCCGGTCGTCGTGCACGGCGGCGGCCCGCAAATCGACGAAATGCTCAAGACGATGGGCGTCGTCTCCGAGCGCATCGACGGCCTTCGCGTCACCGACGAAGCGACGATGGACGTCGTGGAGATGGTCCTCGGCGGCAAAGTGAATCAAGAAATCGTGTCGCTGATATGCAACCACGGCGGCCGCGCGGTTGGCCTAAGTGGCAAAGACGACGCGTTCATGAATGCCCGCAAAGTCGACCGAATGCGGACCAAAAAGGGGGCCGAGGTCGATCCGGGGCGCGTAGGCGCCATGGCCCGAGTGAACCCCGACATTCTCAATAAGCTCATGGCGGGCGGCTTCATCCCCGTGGTCGCGCCCGTCGCGGTCGACGACCACGGCCGCTCGCTCAACGTCAACGCCGACACGGTCGCAGGTCACATCGCGGCGGCGCTCAAGGCCGAGAAGCTCGTGCTCATGACCGACATCGCGGGCGTCTGCGATGCCGAAAAAACGCTCATCCCCTCGCTCACAAGGGAATCGATTGCACGCCTCCGCGCCGAGGGCGTCATCGCAGGTGGAATGATTCCCAAGGTGGAATGCGCCCTCGACGCCCTCGCCGGCGGTGTCGACAAGGTGCACATCATCGACGGCCGGATGGAGCACGCGGTGCTTCTCGAGATCTTCACCGACCGCGGAATCGGGACCGAAATTACCGCGTGAGCCGTAACTTCGTTTGCTCTAAGGTGACGCGCGATGGACCAAGCAGGCGAACGGAAGAAGCGCTTTTCGCTCGTTCGCACGTTCGTGCTGGCCGACCTCATCACGCTGGGCAACGCGACCTTCGGCACCGGGTCGATCCTCGCGTGCATGAACTACCTGGCCGAGGGCGATAGGCGGTCGATCTGGGCGGCCCTCGTGATGCTTCCGCTCGCGCTCGTCTGCGACGTGCTCGACGGTAGCGTCGCTCGTTGGCGCCGCAAGCAGTCGCCGCTCGGCGCTGATTTGGATTCGCTTGCTGACATCGTGTCCTTCGGCGTCGGCCCGGCCGCGCTGGCGTTCGCCCTCGGCATGCGCGGCTTGTGGGACGGCCTGGCCCTTTGCTACTTCGTCGCCTGCGGCATCAGCCGCCTCGCCCGTTACAACGTAACGGCCGCCGCGCTTTCGGACGACAGCGGCAAAGTGAAATACTACGAGGGCACTCCCATACCGACGAGCCTGTTTTTGGTTCTCGTATTGGGCATTGCGTTCTCGCGCGATCAGGTCGGCGAGAATCTCTGGTTCGGCGTCGTAAACCTCGGCCCGTGGCAGCTCCACCCGCTGGTGCTGGTGTATTTCCTCAGCGGCTCGGCGATGGTGAGCACGATTCGCATTCCCAAGCCGTAGCGCGCACGCCAGCCTGCTGCGGCCGCGTTGGCGGCCGAGTGCGCGGGGCTGGGGTGCGCGGGGCGCGATGGCGTTTAGGAATTTAGCTCACGTTGACGGTGAGCCAGATGATGTTGCCCGCGGCGATTTCCGCGTGGTGCGGCTTGAAGAACAGCGGTGTCGCGCCGGCGTCGCGTTGACGGCGGCGGAGCTCGTTGGCAATAGGCACCGAGGCGTACTCGGCGAGGGTTTTTCGATTTGCGGGGCGCACGCGTACGTAGCCCCCTGCGCGGTATTCGCAAAAGAGCGCGAGCTCGCTGAGCGGATTCCCCTCGTCGACCCATAGCCGAATTGCGGCGTGGAACATCTCGCGGCCTACTTCGAGCGCGAGGCGTACGCGATCGGGCAGGCC
>JANXMC010000084.1 GCA_025354825.1 Myxococcales bacterium | reverse complement strand
GTGCCACCGCGAACCTCGACCCGCCCCTTCGCGACGATTGTCGACTCCACAGCCAAGGTTTCTATCACGGGCTTGGCAAAAACCACCAAACAGTTGAAGGTGCGCTTCGTGAATCGCTCGTTCTCGCGCGGGTTTGAGCATTGCGATACCCGCGCGTGAGTCTGCGAAGCACGGCGCCAGCCTCCGGTTTGGGCGGCGCCTACACTGGGTCGATACGAACATTGGAAAAGGGAGCAGACTGATGAAGGTCTCTCACATTCTTGGACTCACACTGACGGTTTCGCTTC
This sequence comes from Myxococcales bacterium, assembly GCA_025354825.1. Lineage (GTDB taxonomy): Bacteria > Myxococcota_A > Polyangia > Polyangiales > Polyangiaceae > JANXMC01. The sequence goes on along the minus strand of JANXMC010000084.1, from coordinate 10,431 downwards.
TGAGCTTTGGTGGCTGGGTTGGCTGTTCCGACGGAAGCAACGCGAACAACCCGGACGGGCTCGATGCGGCTTCGTTCCCGAAGCCCCCGGCCGACACGGGCACGCCGACGGCCGACACGGGCACCGGCGGCGACGCGGCGACGGGCGACGACGCAGCCACGACGCCCGACACCGGCTCGACGCCCGATGCTGGCACCGATGCAGCCGCGATCAGCGACGCGTCGAGCGGGGGCTGAGCACGAGCGCGCGCTCTCCCAACGGTGAGCGCGCGCGGCCGACTCTTCGCGAGCGGCAAGGTCATGTGAACCACTTCCTTAGCCACGGTATCCCTAGCGACGCGTCCGGCGCGGCTTGAGCCGCCGACGCCGACATGTTCCCAGCTTGCGAATGTGTTTGTTCGTGTACCTTCGCGCACAAGATGAGGACGGCACACCCACCGTGGGCCGCCTCCTGCAGTGAACGACGCGAACAAGCAACAAGAGGAGTGACCCATGAAGGTCTCCCGCATTCTCGGACTTTCGATGGCCCTCGCGGCCTGTAGCATCGGCGGCTGGATCGGCTGCAGCGACGACGAGGTCGTCAACAACCCCAACGGCCTCGATGCAGGCAAGCCCGACACGGGCATTGTGACGCCGGCCGACACGGGCGCAGGCACCGACGGCAACACCACGAGGGACGCGACGACCGACACCGGTGCGACGGACGCCGGCGTGGCGGCGGTGGATGCGGCGAAGCTGCCCGTGGCGCTGAAGGCGACGCTTACGGCGGCGCAAGAGACACCGGCGACGACGGAGCTCGGCTCGGGCACCGCGACCATCGAGATCGACGCTGCACGCACGAGCGTCAAAGTGACGCTCAGCACGACGGGGCTCACGTCGACGATTTCGAAGGCGCACATTCACATCGGCAACGTCGGCGTCCCCGGCGGCGTCGCGCTCACCCTCGCCACGGCATCGTTCACAAGCCCGCTCGTGAAGACGTTCACGGCGGCCGACATCCCCGACGGCGGCGTTGCGGGGGCGGCGAGCTTCGCCGACCTCGTGAACGTCATCATCGCGGGTGGCGCGTACGTGAACGTCCACACGACCACGTTCCAAGACGGCGCCATACGCGGGCAGATCGGCGCGGGCACCTTCAGCGCGAAGCTCGCGGGCGTCAACGAAGTGCCGCCGACGCTCACCCTCGCCACGGGGTCGGCCACGGCACTGCTCAACGGCACGCAGGACACGCTCACGGTGCTCATGACGTACACACCCTTCGAGCTCGATGCGGGCACGACGATGGCGCACATCCACGCGGGGGTCGCCGGCACGACCGGCGCTGTCATCTTCCCGCTCGCGACGACGGGCCCGGTTGCGAACCCTCTCGTGAAGGTCCTCCACGCGGCCGATTTGATGCCGACCGATGGTGGCGTTCCTGTCGCGACGTTCGCCGAGGCGATCACGGCGATCCAAGCGGGCAAGACGTACGTGAACATCCACACGTCGACCAACCCGACGGGCGCGATTCGCGCACAGCTCGCGCCGTAGAGACAGGCGTTCGGTGGGGCACCCTCGGCGAAGGCCGTGGGTGCGCCCCGCCCCGCTGCGACCTGACGACGACTCGCAGGCTAGCGGCGCGAGTTGCCGACGCTCGACATGCTCGAGAACGACGACTCGGTGACTTCGGTCTTCTCGTCGACGGCGGGGTAACTCGACGGCGACGCGGGCTTTCGCACGCTCGGCGCGTTGCCCATCACGCGGCAGACGTTGCGCCAAGCTTCGAGCGACTCGGTGGCGCTCGTGAACCGCTTCTCGCGATCGCGCGCCATCATTTTCTCGAGGTACCGCTCGATGACGGCGGGCCATTCGTCGCCCGTCGTTGACGCGAGCGACGGCGGCTCGCGATCGAGCTTGAGCGCAATGAGCGTCATCGCGTTCTGCCCTTCGAAGGGCAAGCGACCCGTGAGCGCGCGGAACGCGACCGCGCCCATGGCGTAGAGATCGGCGCGCTCGTCGACACGTGCCGAGCCGCGCACTTGCTCGGGCGCCATGTACGCGAAGCTTCCCAGCGTCGCGTCGAACGCGGTGAGCGACGGCTCGCTCTTGCGACCTGCACGCGAGCGCATTTTCGAAACGCCAAAGTCGAGGATGCGCGTGCGCTCTTCGGGCTCGCCGGCGGCGACCTGCTTGGGCGAAAGCTTCCGCTTCTCGACGAAGAGATTTGCGGGCTTGATATCTCGGTGAATCACGCCGGCGCGATGCGCGGCGTCCATCCCCTGGAGCGCATCGTCGATGACGGGCGCGACGTCGGCGAAGGAGAGGTAGTGCTCGCGGCGGAGGCGCGCATCGAGCCCCTCGCCGTTGAGGCGCTCGAACGCGATCCATAGGCGACCGTTGCGGTCCTTCCCTGCCCCGACGATGCCGGCGACGTAGGGCGACTTTACCTGCGCGGCGATCGACGCTTCGCGCTGGAATCGGGCGACGAGATCGGGGTCCTGGGCGGCGCGCTCGTGAAGAACCTTGATCGCGACTTTCTCGCTGTTCTTCCCCTCCGCAGCGTAGACCTCTCCCATGCCGCCGCTGCCAATGAGGCGGCGCACCTTGTAGATCCCACCTACGACGGATCCGACGAGGGACCCCGACTCAGCGCGCATGAATCTTCAGACTCTAGCACGCTTTCCCGGGCGTCGCGGAAGGGGGAAGCGCGCTCAATTGTCCCCAGGGAGCGCGAGCGCGCGCCGGGGCCGAATCTTGCGCGCGACTGTCGCGGGCGACACGACTACTCTCGCTGTCGTCCCGCTTTCGAAAAGCCCTTTGGAGACCGCGATGCGCACTGAAAAGGACATCGAAGCTTACCTACTCCGTCTCAATCGCCGCTTCGACGCGGCCGCCCACGCGGGCGACGGGCCCACGACGTATCTGGTGTATCCGAGCGAAGCGATGCCGCCGATCGCGGTGCGCGTCGCCCCGCCGCTCGTGGTTTTGCGCGTGCACATCGGCGATGTGGGCAAGCTCGTTCACCCCAAGCCGGACGCCGAGCTGGCGCTTTTTCGGAAGCTCCTCGAGCTGAACGTGAAGGCGCTCGTGCACGCGAGCTACGGACTGGATGGCGAGCGCATCGTTCTCAGCGCGGCCCTCGAGCTCGAGAACCTCGACTTCAACGAGCTCGAAGCGACGCTCGACGAGCTCGAGCTGGCCCTCGCCCAGCAAGTTCCTATTTTGGCCGAGCTTTCCGCACGCCGCGAGAGCCATTCTCAAGCCTCGACGAAGGCGTGAAGGGACGAAATCGATGGGAGTCTTCAGCCGCCTCGCGCAGCTCATTAAGTCGAACTTGAACGATCTCATCAGCCGCTCGGAAGACCCCGAGAAGATGCTGAACCAGATCGTTCTGGACATGAACAACCAGCTCGTCGAAGCGAAGAAGCAGGTCGCTTCGTCCATCGCCGACGAGAAACGCCTCTCGAAACAGGGCGAGCAGGAGACCGCCAACGCGGCCGAGTGGGAGCGCCGCGCGATGATGGCGCTGCGGGCCGGCAACGAGGAGCTCGCGAAGGAAGCGCTCGCGCGAAAGCGTGAGCACGACGCCCTCGCGACCACGTTCAAAGACCAGTGGCAAAAGCAGAAAGCCGCGGTCGAGAGCCTCAAGTCCGCGCTTCGCATGCTCAACGACAAGATCGAAGAGGCGAAGCGGAAGAAGAACATCCTCATCGCGCGGAAGAAGCGCGCCGAGGCGCAGAAGGCCATCCAAGAGACGATGAGCGGCTTGAAGGACCAGAGCGCCTTCGAGACGTTCAACCGGATGGAGGCGAAGATCGATCAGATCGAAGCCGAGGCCGAAGCGCAGACCGAGCTGTCGGAGGAGTACACGGGCGATGTGCTCGCTTCGAAGTTCGCAGGGCTCGAGAGAAACTCGGGCGCCGACGACGATCTCGTCGCGCTGAAGCGCAAGATGGGTCTCGCGCCGCCGGAGCCCGCCGCGGCGGCTCCAGAGCCGGTGCAGGCGCGCGTGCAAGCGCCGGCCGCAGGCAGCGATGCGGGGTCCTCTTCGACCCAGGCCGAGCAAGACGAGCTCGCGGCGGCCCTCGAAGAGATGGAGGCCGAGCAGGTCGCGCAGCAGCGGAAGGCTGGACGCTAGGCCTTGCCCCAAGCGACGCGCGCGCCGCACGGTGAGCCTTTGGAGGCGCTCCTCGCGCGCGTCCCATGCGACCCCGCGCACGGGCTCACCCAAGGCGAAGCGCATTCGCGCACCTCGCGAACCCCATCGTGATCACGCTGCTCGTGGCGGCGGTGATCGCGCTCGTCGACGGCGCGAGACGACGGAGCCGTTTCTTCAGCGCTACGGCTGTCCGCAAACGCGGGGCTCTTGGTCGCGGTCTTCACGGCGTCGTGATGGACGGTCTCCCCGCCCTTGCGCTCGGTGTCGACGCGCCCGACGCGACGCAGATGCACTCGCTCTTCGGGCTCAAGCCGTTGGTCTCGCTGACGCTCGTCGCGGCGATGGTCGTCAGCGCGGCGATCCATCTGCTCGCTGTCCTCGTGCCGGGATTGAGACCGGTGTTCCGGACATTTCCGATGTCGGCGAACGAGTGGGCGATCATGCTGCTTTTGGCGGCGTCGATCGTGCCGGCCATGGAGCTTCTGAAGCTCCCCCAACGTGTAGGATTCGTCGGTCGCAACCTCGGCCCCACGTCCCGTCGCATCGCAAAGTAATCGCGCGTGCAAAGGCCGTTCGGGGCGCTAGCGTAGCCCCCACTCATGGCTCTTTTTTCGCGCACGCGGGTTACGTCGCCGGTCGTTCTGCTCTCTCTCGCCACGCTCGCTGCGTGCGGAGGCGTTCCCGCAAGAGCGCCCGACGCGAACACCGACAAGGCAGCTACCGACGTCTCCATCGGTGACCTCGCCCTCGCGCAAGGCGGCATCAACACCCTCGGTGGCGGCGCCAACACGCCCACGCAGTTCTCGTCGCCCGGCGCCCTTCGCGCGCACTTGGTCGATCGCGAGCACGCCGTGAAGCTCGATGGCGTGTTGAAGGAGTGGCCTGCGCTGACGGGCGCGAAGACCACGGTGAAGGGGCCGCCGAGCGACGCGCCGATTTTTGGCGCGAGCGTTCAGTACGACGACGCGAAGATCTACGTCGCCGGCGAAGCAACGGACGACGGATTCGTGCGCACTGCACGCTTCGCCGACGGCGAGGACCACGCGGTCTTCACACTCGCCTTCCCCACGCCGGGCGGCGGCGTCGTCGCGTACGACATCGCGCTCTTCGCGGGTAAGCCCGGCGAGAGCACCGGCGTCGTTCGGTTCGCTTCGGGGCCGCGCAAAGGGCGCGACGTGCCGGGCGCAAAGATCGTCGAAGCGCCGTCGGAGCACGGCTACACGTTCGAAGCGTCGATCCCGTGGGCGACCTTCCCCGAAGCCCACACATTGCGTCTCGGACTGCGCGGCGTCGTTCGCTACGTCGACGCAGCGCCGGGCGGCGCGGTGCGCGTCGTCTCCACCGGCACGGGCGATGCGAGCTCGCCGAAGGATCTTCCGCCCCTTCCGACCGAGCCCGAGCAAGCGGTCATCGAAGGTCTTTTGGGCCCGCGCGGCGTCGAGGCGAGCACGCCGAAGCATGATCTGTTCGCCGACGTGACGGGCGACGGAATGAAGGAGCGCATCGCCGTCTTCGATCAGCTGCTGACGATTTGCGGCCCCGGCTACCGCGGCGGAAACCAGTTCTTCTACCGCGACCTCGGCGCCGAAGTCGTACGCCTCGAAGCGCGCGATCTCACGGGGCGCGGCAAGGAAGACATCGTCCTTCGCCTTCGTCGCTCCGACGGTGGCATCGTCCGCGAGTCGTTCCAGGTGATGAGCCTCGCCGGTGGCGACGAGCCGCAGACGATCTTCGGCCAAGAGATCTCCGTCGCGTCGGGCCCGAAGAAGGTGACCAACGCGCTCCACGTCACGGGCTCGCGCGAGATCGAAGTGCGCACCGAGCCCGCCGTCGGTTGGGACATGGCGACCTACCGGGAGCCGCTCTCGGGAGACGCCGAGTCGGTCCTCTTTCCGTGGGGCACGGTGAAGTCGCGCGTCTATCGCTACGACGGCAAGCGGTTCGCAAAGTCGTCCGAGGTCACGCAGCCCGGCGCGCCGTCGCCGCCCGGAATGGCGCGCACGTCGACCGAGCCTGCGCTTCGGCAAATCGAGCCACCGACGCCCGTCGTGAAGAAGGGCGGCGACCTGTCGGCATCGCTCTTCGAACAGTACAAAAAAGCTCGCGGCGTGAGCGATGTGAAGCCGCGGTTCGACCTTCAAGTGCAGGTCGCGGAAGACGCCCGACCCGAGCGCGTGATGCTCGTCGGCCGCGACATCGTCGTCTTCGGCCCGGGCTTCAAAGGTGGAAATCAGTACGCGTACCTGTCGCTCCAGCAGTTCGCGAACGACGCCGACGTGAAAGAGCTCTCGGCGCGCGATCTCACCGGCAGCGGCACCGCGAACATCGTCGTGCGCGGCACGCGCCGCGTGGCAGCGCCGGGTTCGACTACGCCCGTCGAGATGGATGTGATCTTCGTCTACGACGCGCAGTCCGGCGCCATCACGCGCGTCTTCGGCATCGAAAGCTCGCGCGAGCAGGGGAAGAACCGCGTCCAGGGAATGGTGCAGTTCATTCCATCGAAGTCGGGCAAAGGGTTCGAGATCGACGTCCGCCCCGGCCGCGCCTTTGGGTGGACCGAAAAGTCGTACCCGTGGCCGCAAGAGCAACCGGGTGCGAGTGCGGGCGCGAGCGGTCTCGAGCCGCTGCTCCTGCCGTGGGGCGGCGTGCCGAGCGCGCGCTACGTGTGGAGCGGCTCGCAGTTCGTGAAGCAGTAGGCGGCGACCCGTCTCACTTCTTCCAAGGGTCGCCGAGGTCGCTCGTCGACGGCGTCTCGGCTTTCGGGCGCGGCGCTGCGGGTGCCGTCGGCGCTTTCGGCGCAGGCGCCGCACGCGCCGCGCCTGCGGGCACGAGCTTCACGACCAGCTTCGCCTGGGAGCCGTCGAGCATCACTGTTTGCGCCTTGTACCCGTCGCGCGCCACGGTGATGGCCGCGTGCTCACCTTCGGACAGTTCGAGCGCAATGGGGGCGCCGCCGAGGTCGGCTCCATCGCGCGAGACCTTCGCATCCTGCGGCTCGACACCGACGAGGACCTGCCGCGTCGCGGACACCGGCGTGCTCGCCGCCGCGATGACGCCGCTGGCGGCGCCCTTCCCCGCCGCTGCGACAACCTCGCCTGCAACAGCGGAGGCGGTTGACGTGACAACCTTCTCGCGACCGCCCATCGTGACGACGACGACGACGACGACGATGCCGATCACCGCCACAGCTGCCGCGACTCCCGCGTAAATCGCCCACGCCGAGCGCTCTTTCGCCTGCACCGAGGCCTGGGGCATCGACGACGGCGACGCACGAAAATATTCGGCGGGCATGTTGAAGCCGCCCGACCGTTGCATCAGATCGTTCACGGCCTCGGGCATTGCGCCCCGCTCGAGCGCCTCGAGGTCGCTCGCCACCGCCGCCATCGACGGGTAGCGCCCCTCGGGCTTCTTCGTCATGCACTTGAGGACGATGGCGTCGAGCCCCGCCGGCACGTCGACCGGCGGAAGCAAGCTCCGCATCGGCGTGGGCGCCTTGTACATGTGCTGCGTGAGGATCCCCATGAAGTTGTCCGCGTCGAACGGCAGCTTCCCGGACGCCATTTCGTAGAGCATCACGCCGAACGAATAGACGTCCGTTCGATGGTCGACGGCCGCGCCCGACGCCTGCTCGGGCGACATGTAATGCGGCGTTCCGAAGACCGACCCCTGCACGGTAATCTTCGACGGCTCAGTGGCGACTTTGGCGATGCCGAAGTCCAAAATTTTCACGAAATCGCGCTCGGCGCCGCGCGCGATGAGCATCACGTTGTCGGGCTTGAGATCGCGATGGACGATCCCCGCCGCGTGGGCCGCCGAGAGCCCCTGGGCGACCTGCTTAGCAATGTGCACGAGGCGCGGAATGGGAAACGGCCGCTGCGCTTCGAGGGCGTCCGAAAGGCTTCGGCCGTCGAGGAGCTCCATGACGAAGTACTCGGCGCCGTCGGGGAGCGTGCCGAAGTCGGAGATGTCGATGATGTGCGCATTGCCGATGGCCGACGCCGCCTTCGCCTCTTGGAGGAACCGCTGCGTTACCTCGTGGTCAGCGGCCATCTCGCCGCGGAGCACTTTAATGGCGACGCGCTTGTCGATGACCTTGTGGCGCGCCGTGTAGACGATGCCCATGCCACCTTCGCCGAGGAGCCGCTCGATGAAGTAGCGGCCGTCGAACGTTTTCCCCACGTACGGGTCGGGCCGCGAAACCGGCGGTGGCCGCGTCGACGGCGCCATCTCCATCGTCTCGCGCGCCCGGGACTCGCGCGACTCGGGCGGAGGCTGCTGCACGCTCGCAGGCCCGCTGAACGCCCCGACGTCCGCGCCTTCGTCGCGCGCGCTAGGCGGTTGCTGGTCCGACATGCCGTCCCTCACGAAGTAGGCTTTTCCCGTCTCCGAGGCAAACTTCAGCCTCGCTCGCGCGTAGTCTCCGAGCGAGCCATCCCACACGGCTTGCCGCCTGTCACTTGAGCTCGCATCCACTGGCTTCTCACCGCCATGGATGCCACAAGGCCAAAAAACCTCCCATGGGATACCCGCTCGCGCTCGCCGTTCGTTACCTCGGCTCGAAAAAGCGCTCCTTCGTCTCGATCGGCACGGTCTTCGCGATGCTCGGGGTCACCCTCGGGACGGCGGCGCTAACCATCGTGATGAGCGTGACGGGCGGCTTTCAAGAGCAGTTCCGCGAGAAGGTCCTGGGCGTGAACGCCCACGTGCTCGTCCTCAAGTACTCCATCGACTTCCGCGAATACCGCGACGTCATGAAGAAGATCGAAGGGGTCAAGGGGATCATCGGCATCGCACCCTTCGTCATCAACCCGATGATGGTGACCCACGGCGAGCGGACGGCGACGGGGGTGCTGCTCAAGGGCGTCGACCCCGTCGCGATGCCGAACGTGCTCGATCTCCCGAAGCACGTCGTCGAAGGGAGTCTGGACGGAATGCGGCGCGAGGGAGCAAAGGCGCCCGAGCGCGCGATGGAGGCTTCGCCGTCGCCCTTCGGATCACATGCGTCCGACTTCGGTCGAGCGTCGAAGGATCCGTTCGCCACGACTGCTCCCGACGCCGGCAAACTGTCGCTGCTCGACGCAATTCAAAAGCAGATCGAAGACGACGAAGCCCGCGCGCGCGATCCCATCGCCGCAGCTACCGCGGTCGCCACGGCCAGGGGCGACGATGCGCCGGCGGCAACCGTGCTGCCTGCTGGGGCACCGATTGGCGACGTCACACCGACCGGCGGCTACGAGAGCACGTTGCCCGACACCGACGAGCTCCCCGACGCGGTCGACCCCGATCCGTGCCGCAACCCGAAGGAGCTCGCAAAGCTCCCCGGCATCGTGATCGGCCGCACGCTCTCGAAGCAGCTCAACGCGCAAATCGGCGAGTGCGTGCAGGTCACATCGCCCACCATCGGCATCTCGTTTGGCGCGAGCGCCCGCCCGCCCATCGCGAAGCAGTTCCGCGTCATCGCCGTCTTCGAGGCTGGCTTCGACCAGTACGACTCGAAGCTCGTCTACACAGATCTTTACGAGGCGCAGGCCTTCTACGAGTACGGCGACAGCGTGACCGGCGTCGAAATGAAGGTCGACGACATCAACCGCACCAAAGCCATCACGAAGGAGATCGACGCGCTTCTGGCGAACAGCGTCTACCACACGATGGATTGGCAAGAGCTGAACCACGGGCTCTTCACAGCGCTCATCATTCAGAAGCTCGTGATGAGCGTCGTGCTGGCGCTGATGATCGTGGTCGCGGCCTTCACCGTCATTGCGACCATCATCATGATGGTGCTCGATAAGAAGAAGGAGATCGCGATTCTCAAAGCGCTCGGGGCACGCGACGGTGCTGTCCTGCGCCTCTTCATGTACCAGGGCGGTATCATCGGCGTCGTCGGCACGGGGGTCGGCCTGCTCTTGGGCTACATCGGGTGCAAAGCCCTCGGGGCCTACGGGTTCCCCTTAGATCCGAAGGTCTACTTCATCTCGAAAGTTCCAGTGAACGTGAGCCCCGTCGAGTTCTTTGGTGCAGGCGCCTTCGCCGTCGTCGTCTGCCTCCTCGCCACCGTGTTTCCTGCGCTCTACGCGGCGAATCTGAGACCCTCCGACGGCCTACGCGCAGAATGACGCGCTTCCGCAATGGTCGTGTGACATTGACCGTCAAGCGCGCCCCCTGCTAATCCAGATTAGACGGATATCCATGCGGTTTTTCGTTGAGGTCACGTCCGTCGGCAACACGGAGCCCGACACGCTCTGCGTCGAGGCAGACTCGTGGCAACGCGCGCTCCAGTTCGCGCGCACCCTGCGC
>JANXMC010000065.1 GCA_025354825.1 Myxococcales bacterium | reverse complement strand
CGCGCGCTCGGCGGCGCGCACGCGCAATCTGAGCTCGACGTCGCGCGGGAGGCCGTCGACCTTGCGCATCCATCGGCCGACGAGCTCGCGGCGGACGAGGGCGTCGTCGACCTTCGCGACGGCGGTGGCGTGGCTGCGGTCGGCGTCGTCGAAGTGGCCGGCTGCGAGCAGAAGCTCGGCGGCGCGTGCATGGGCCCAAGGGTCTGCGGCGAACCGCGCGACGAGCGCACCCGCCACCGACGCGTGAAGCTCCGGCGACGCCGAAGGGGCGAGGGAGGCGAGCGTCTCGCTCGTGGGCGACGCCGCGAGAAACCCGCGCTCGTCGGCGACGACGCCCGCGTCGGCGAGCTCGCGCGCAGCGGCGATCGTTCCGCCGAGGAGGTGCACGTCGACGAGGGGCCACGACCGCCCCGAAAGAACGAGGGCCTGGAGGAGCTTCGTCGCGGCTTCCGAAACTAGCCCGGTGAGGCTCGGCGTCGGCGACTCGGGCGCTTCGCGGCGCGCGCGTGACCACCACGCTTCGAGACCGGAGACCTCTTCGCATTCGACGCGCGTCTGCGCCTCTTCGGCGACCGCGATCCACCAGCGTCGGCGGTCTTCGCCGTCGAGCACGGCGCTCACGTCGTAGCGTTCGCCGCGGATGTCGGCGTCTTCGTCGAGGGCATCGGCGACGAAGATGACGAGCGATGCCGGGTTGCGACCGTGGGCGTCGGTGGTCGCGCGGAAGCCCGACGCTTCATTCGTGAGACGACAGGCGAGCTCGACGGCGACCGCGCGATCCCACGTGCCGGCGTGGGGCATCGGCACCACGATGACCGCGCGGCGCGAGGCGGCGGCGAGGACCAACTGCTCTGCGCAGCGCGACGGATTCCCCTCGACCGACGTAATCGCCAGGCGGGCCGCGACCTCGAGAAACAGGGGTGCCCCGGCGACGGCGCGGACCGCGATGGCGGGGAGACCGCCCGACTGAACGCGGCGCGCGATGTGGGCGGCGATGGCGGAAACGGCGTCGACCGAAGGCGTGCGAACGACCACGACGCCGGGCGACGCCGCGAGCACACGCTCGTCGAGATCGGCGAAGCCGCGCGAGAGCTGGCGTGACGCGGGGCCGGCGTTGCCGAGCGCCGGGGTCGAGTTGCGCGAGGTCGCGAGCGCCGGGACGGAGAGATGCGCAGCCAAGACGAGGAACACTAGCCGGCGGCCACCCCCGTTCAAGGCGACGGGGTAGGCATTTCGTGTCTCAACGGCGTCTGCGGGCAACCTTTGGCGAGGTCTGTCCGAGGATGGCGCCCGCTGAACTTTGCGCTGCGAGCCAGTCGGCGAGCGCGTCGAGCTCCGCGGGCGTCGCTTCGCCGAGCGCGCGGGCGAGGGGCAGCTGTGCGGCGGCGCTCGCGAGGTAGAGCGGCACGGCGGCTGGCAATCGCGCGCGAAGGGTCTCGAGATGGCGATCGACCGCGCCGCTGTCGCCGCGACGAACGGGGCCGGTGAGGGCGTCGGGGAAGCCGACGCGCTCGACGTTGTCGGCGACGCTTCGCAGCAACGGGCCGAGGAGCGCGGGGCCGAGCTTCGCGGGGACGCCTGATCGCGCGAGCAGCTCGGTACCCACCGCAGCAAGCGCTGCGGCGCCGTTGGCGACGAGGCCGGCGGCGGCGTGGTAGCCGACGGTGTCGAGGTCGTCGAAGGTCCGCGGCGCCATTCCGAGGAGCTTCGCGAAGGCGCGCGCGCGCCTCACGGCGACGGCATCGCCGCGAACGTGAACGTTGCCCCGCGCCAGCACCGGGCCGTGGGTGAGCGATGCAAACGAGATCATCGGATGCATCTGCGCGACGCCCGCCGACACGGCGCGAAGGGGTGCGAGCGGCGTGGCGTCGAGGGCGCCGGCGACGTGGACGCACGCCGTGCGTTTCGAAACGAGCGAACGCGCGGCGAGAGCGACGGCCATGGGTGCGAGGTCGCGGTCGCGCACCGCGAGGATCAAGAGATCCGCGTCGATCACCCGTCGCGGAAGCCCTTTTCGCGCGGCGCGAAGGGTCACGCGGGCGCCCTTCGCGACCGCGGCCCGCGCGAGCCCTTTGCCGACTTTGCCGGCGCCCAGAATGTAGATTCGCATGGGCGTCGCGTTCACGGGACGGCGCCGGCGGCGGGTTTCGCGTAGAGGCCGTGCGCGCGAATATGCGCCGCCACATCGCGCGGCACGAGCTGCGCGAGATCGTCCCACCGCTGCGCCGCGATTGCCGCGCGCACTTCGGTGCTCGACACGCCGGGGAGCTGCGCCGTCGGCAGCTCGGGGCCGTCGAGACCCGAGCGTCCGAGCACCAGCGGCGGCGCAATCTCGCGAATGCGATCGAACGCGAACCACTTCGGCGCTTCGAGCACCAGATCGGCCCCCATCACGAGGCGCATCGACCACGACGGATAGAGCTTCTGCAAATGCTCCAGCGTGCGAAGCGTTTTGCTCTCGCCTCCAAGCTCTTGCTCCACGCGGGAGACCTCGACCCGCGGGAGCCAACCCATCGCGAGCTCGGTCATGCGCACGCGGTCTTCGTACGGCGCGAGGAGCTTTGCGAACGGGTGCTGAAATGTCGGGATCACCAGAAGCCTCGCGACGTCCGACGTGCACAGCACGAGGGTCGCCGCGAGGACGTGGGCAACGTGGGGCGGGTTGAAGCTCCCGCCGAAAATGCCGACGACCGTCTTCTCGGTCACGCCGCTCACGTGCCGCCTTGCACGCGGAGGCGCGCGATTCGCTTCAGGGTGAGCACGTCGCGCCAGACCGACTCGCCGGCGGGGTTGTACATGGTGACGACGATGTCTTCTTCCTCGTCGTCGAGGACGCCGACGCCGCCCTTCGCCGAGATGCGCCCCGGCGTGAGAAACCAGCGGCTGCCGATCTTCTTTACGAAGGGCGCTTCGCTCTTTCCGTAGACGAGGAGGCTCGCGGGCAAGATGTCTTCCTCGTCGAGAAGCGCCTTGTCGTTGATGAGCACGGCGACGCGGTCTGCCAGGATCTCCACCGTGCGCGAGCCGTTGTGCGGCAAGCTCACGAGGGCGCGGAGGCGAAGGCGCGCGCGCTCGGCTTTCACGAAACCGTCGATGGCGTCGACGGTGCCGTAGAGCGCGAGCTCGGCGGCGCGGCGCCAGACGCCGTCTTCGGACGGATCGTTGCCGAGCATCGATTCGGCCCACGCTTCGACCGCACGCTCGAGCGCGTCGTCCGCACCGAGGTACACGGCGCGGCTCACCTTTGCCGTATTGAGCAGGAACTCGGCGGCCTTCGCGAGGCCGGCGAGATCACCTTCTGCTGGACCGAGCAGGCCGAGGCGCATTCGTTTTTTCTCGAGACGAGGGAGCGCGATCTTAAGAAGCAATTCGCGGTCGTGTCAAACCAAGCGAAGGCTACCCAATCCCGACCGGATTTCCGGGGCGCGCGATTTCGGCTACGCGAAGGGCCCCCATGTCGTTTCGCGTCGCCATGCCCGGTGCTCCTGCTGTCACGATGGTCACGATCACCCTCGACGGCGAGAAGGTCGAGGCTCGTCGCGGCGAGCCCGTCGCCGCGGCGCTCGTCGGGGGCGGCCACCTCGCACTGGCGCGTAGCCCCAAGTTTCACCGGCCTCGTGGCCCGTCGTGCGTGCGCGGCGCATGCGACGGCTGCCTCGCGCGGGTCGATGGTGTGCCCAACGTCATGACGTGCCTCGTGCCGTGCGACGAGGGGACCGAGGTCGTCTCGCAGAACACATTGGGCTCGCGCGAGGTCGACTTCTTGCGCGTGACGGACTGGTTTTTCCCGCAGGGGATGAACCACCACGAGCTGTTCGCGGGCGTGCCCGGCGTGCAGCAGGTGATGCAAGCGTTCGCGCGTCGCGTCGCCGGCCTTGGTCGCTTGCCGAAGAGCGCCGCGCCCGCGCGTGCGGCGCAGCGTCGGGAGCTCGACGTGCTCGTCGTCGGCGCTGGCCCGTCGGGAATGGCCGTCGCGCTCGCAGCGAGCGCACGCGGGCGGTCCGTCGAGGTCGTCGACGAAGGGCTCGCCGTTGGCGGTGGCGCGCTCGCTCTGGCGAACGACGAACGCGCGCCGTTCCGCGCGCTCCTCGCGGCCTTCGATGCGGCCGTGGCAGCCAACACGATTCGCCTTCGCCTTCGAACGCCCGCCACCGGCATCTTCGGCGCCGACGTCCTCGTCGCCGGGCCCGAAGGGGCCGAAGTCCTCTCTGCGCGCGCGACGGTGCTCGCGACCGGCGCACACGACGGCGTGCTCGCGTTCGAAGGGAACGACGTTCCTGGCGTGATGAGCGCACGCGCGGGCGGCTTTTTTCTCGGCCACGGCGCGCTGGTAGGCAAGCGCATCGTCGTCGTCGTCCCCGACGGCGGCGGCCCGTTCGGCGAGGCGTTCGCGCGCGCCGTGACGGCGGCGAAGCTCCCGTGCGAACTCACCCTCGTGCGGGGCGAGCCGGTTCGCGTCGGCGGCGCGTCCCGCGTGAAGTCGGTCGTCGTGCGTGACGCGGCTGCCGCGAGCGGTGAGCGGACGCTCAAGGCCGACGCGCTCCTCGTCGATGCCGAGCGCGCCCCCGCCTACGAGCTTGCCGAGCAGGTCGGCGCAAAGCTGGTTCACGCGCCTCGCGGCTTCGTCGTCGCGACCGACGACGGCGCCCTCGCCCCGCGGTTCTGGGGCGCGGGCGAGCTCGTGGGAACGCCCTTCGACGCCGAGGCGCTCCGGCGCGAAGCCGAGGCTCTCGCCGCGCGGCTCTGAGCTTCTGGCCGCCCGCGGTCAGTCGTCGAGCAGCGCGCCGAACAGGGAAACGCCGCCTAAAATGGCGACGACGTCGAAGACGCCGAGGAGCAAAAAGTAGTCGGTGAGCTCGGAGATCTCGGCGCCGCCGAACAGCTCGCGCGTCGCGGCGATGCCGCTCACGAGCGTCGGCGAGAGCAGCGGAAAGAGCACCGATGCGAGCACGAGATCGCGTGCGCGCGTTCTCACGGTCATGGCGCCGAAGAGCGTCCCGGTCGCGGCGACGCCGACAGTCCCCATCCCGAGAATCAGCAGCAGCGGGCCGATGACCGGGAGGAGATCGACGTGGAACAGCAGCGCGACGATCGGCACGACGAGCATCTCGACAGCGAAGACGAACGCAAGCACGCTGAGCGATTTGCCGAGGAAAATCGACGCGCGGGGGATCGGTGCGACCAACAGCGCGGTGAGCGCCCCCTCGTCGCGCTCCCGCTGCCAGGTGCGCCCAAGCGCAAGGACGCTCGAGAACGCAACGGCGAGCCAGATGGCGCCGGGGGCGATCTTCACCGTGGTCGTCGCGCCCGAATAGAACGCGACCGATGTCATGATCGCGATGAGCGCCGCAAAAAAGCCGGCCGTCGTGACGATTTCACGCGTCCGAATCTCGATTCGCAGGTCCTTCGCGCAGATGGCCCACGCGCTTGCCAAGGCGCCGGGTGCTCGACGCACCGATGCGGACTTGGGCAATGCGTCGTCAGACGCGGCTTCCGTAGGCGAGGGAGAGGTCACGCGGACAGTCTCTAACCTCTAACCTAATTGATTCGCCGACGAGCGCGCTCTAGTAGCCCATCTCTTTGACGTAGGCGTTCGTGAAGAGTGCCGACGCGTCATAGGACGCGCGGAGGTCGGCCAAGATTTTGTCTTCGACGAAGCCGCCGATGCCGAAGACCTTCACTTCGACGTTCGCGACCGCGACGCGTCGGCACCGCTTATCGTCGATTTTCTCGGTGAAGAGCACGCCGCCTAGCTTCGTCTTCTCCGCGAAGGTGCTGGGCGTGACTTTGAACTCGTAGCTCCTGGTGGCGCGCTCGTAGGTTCCTTCTTCGCGGTATGCGAAGCGGTCGCCCAGGGCTCGTTTAACCGGACCAGGGAGCGCGCCAAGAGGGGGATCGGCCTCCACCCTCTTGACGATCCTGTCGCCGAGATCCGAAAGCTCCAACAGCTCGAACCGGAGGAATTTCAGCTCTTCGAGAAAGAGCCGCCGGTTGTAGTCCGCGTTGAAGAGGCACCGTTCCCAGTACGTCTCTTCATCGCATTCGAGCTCGTGAGAGAAGCGAATCTCGGCCACGTACTACCTCTTCGCGGCCGCCTTCTTGAGGGCCGACTTCTTCTGCGCGGCCGTCTGGATCGGCTTCGCGGCCGCCTTCTTCACGGCCGCCTTCTTCGCGATTTCGATCTTCTTGGCCGCTTCGGCAGCGCGGTCACGCTTCACGACGACCTTGTTCGGGTCCGATGCCTTCACGCGCTTCGACGTCGCCTTGTAAAGGTCGTAGAGGCGCGGAACGGGGAACTTGCCGAGGTGCGCCTTGTAGCCGTCGTCCTTCGCACGCTTGTCGAGCTCGGCAATCGCGTCGATGAGGCCGGCGCGCGTCGTGAACTTCTCTTTGACCTCGGTGAAAATCGAGACCAGACGAAGGAGCTTCGAGTTCGACACGTGGGCGAGGCCCTTGTCGGCGTTCGTGCGGCCAACCCAGAGGTCTTCCGACGTGAACTTCTCGACGGCGGAAACGAGGGACTTCTTGTCGCCGAACTTGTCTTTCACGAGGGCGAGCGGTGATTTGCTCATGATCGTTCCCGATTCTTTCTTTCGCCCGTCGGCGAGCTCTGGCAGAAATGCCGCGCTTGCGTTGGGCTGTGCACGAGATGACTCGTGCGGCAAATGAGGGGGGCTTTTTAGTCGCCGGCGCCCATGCGCGCAAGGAACGCGACAATTCACAGTGAAGTTCCTTGAGGGTTCCCCCCTTCCAACGTAGATCTCGCGAAATTGCGGGGGCACCGTGCGACGGCGGGTCGCCAAGGTCGCCTCCCACCCACGGAGTTCGCGTTGAGCCAGAGCGTCACCCAGAATTCGACCAGCGTCGCGAACGAGTCTGCCGTAGCAGGGGGCGTCGCCCCCGTCAGCGAGCCGAAACCGACGACGAGCACACCCGTCGAACGGACGCCGCAGCCCGCGAGCACGCGACCCAGCAGCTTTCCCGGCGCGTTACGAAACGGCGACGTGAAAGCGGGCGACGAAGCCCCCGTGTGGAGCGTCGAAAAGAGCACCGAGCTCTATCAAGTGCGTGGGTGGGGTGAGCCCTATTTCACGGTCAACGCGGCGGGCAACGTCGAGGTTCGGCCAGATCCGTCGCAGGATCGCGCGATCGACCTCTACGCCCTCGCGCAGGATCTGAAGGCCCGCGGCCTTCAGCTCCCGCTGCTCATTCGCTTCTCGGACATCCTCGCGGACCGCATTCGGCGCCTCAACGAGTGCTTCGGCAAGGCGATCTCAGAATACAACTATCAGGGCGTTTACCGCGGCGTTTACCCGGTGAAGGTCAACCAGCAGCGGCACATCGTCGAAGAGGTCGTCGAGTTCGGCAAGCCGTGGAGCTTCGGCCTCGAGGCCGGCTCGAAGCCCGAGCTGCTCATCGCCCTTGCCAACGTGAGCGAGTCGGGCGGCCTGATTCTCTGCAACGGCTACAAGGACCAGAAGTACATCGAGACCGCGCTCCTCGCGCAGCGGTTCGACAAGGAAGTCATCGTCACGCTCGAGCGCATCGAAGAGCTCGATTTCGTGCTCGCCGCGTCCGAAAAGCTCGGCATCGCGCCGACGCTCGGCGTGCGCGCCAAGCTCACGGCGAAGGGCGTTGGCCGATGGGCCGATTCAGCCGGCGACCGCGCGAAGTTCGGCCTCACGTCGGCCGAGATCATCGAGGTCGTCGACCGCCTCGCCGAGCGCAACATGCTGAGCAGCCTTCAGCTTTTGCACTTCCATATCGGCAGCCAGGTCTCGTCGATCATTCCGATCAAGAACGCGATGGCCGAGGCGTCGAACATTTACGTCGAGCTCGCGAAGATGGGCGCGAACATGCGCTACCTCGACGTCGGCGGTGGTCTCGCCGTCGACTACGACGGCTCGAAGACCGACTTCCACGCATCGAAGAACTACAACATCCAAGAGTACGCCTACGACGTCGTCGCCTCGATCCAAGAGTCGTGCAACAAGTCGGGCGTCGCCGTCCCCACGATCGTGACCGAAAGCGGTCGCGCGATCTGCGCGCACCAATCCGTTCTGGTCTTTGAAGTCGTGGGCACCAACGAGGTCCGCTTCGGCGACCCCGTCGAGCCGAAGACCGGATCGCATGCGATTCTCCGCGGCCTCTACGAGACGTGGAAGGGCATCGTCCCGAAGAACGTCCAGGAGGCGTACCACGACGCAAGCCAGGCGAAGGAAGAGGCGCAAAGCCTCTTCAAATTCGGCTACCTCGGGCTGCGTGAGCGCGCCGAGGCCGAGCGCCTTTACTGGAACTGCTGCGAGAAGATCCTCCTGCACATCCGCCGCATGCGGTACGTGCCCGACGAGCTTCAGAACCTCGAGAAGGTTCTCGCCTCTATCTATTACTGCAACTTCTCGATCTTCCAGTCGGCGCCCGATACGTGGGCCATCGATCAACTGTTCCCGATCATGCCGATTCACCGTCTGCAGGAAGAGCCGACGGAGCGCGCCACGCTTGCCGACCTCACCTGCGACAGCGACGGCGCCATCGACCACTTCATCGATCGCGAAGACGTGAAGCACGTCCTCGAAGTGCACCCGTTCAAGCCGAACGAGCCCTACTACATGGGGCTCTTCCTCAACGGCGCGTACCAGGAGATCCTGGGCGACTTGCACAACCTGTTCGGCGACACGAACGCGGTGCACGTGCGACTCGGCGAAGGTGCGGCGGGCTACCACGTCACCCACGTCGTGAAGGGCGACTCGGTCGCGGAGGTTCTTCACTTCGTTCAATACTCGCCGGAGTCGATGGTCGAGCGCGTTCGCCAGCAGGCCGAGCGGGCGCTTCGAATGGGGCAAATCACGTTGCCGCAGATGCGCCTCTTGATGCGCCACTACGAAGAGAGCCTCGGCAAGTACACGTACCTGTCCGACGACGACACTTGATTCAAGCGGGCGAGAGAAGCGCGTGACGGGAGTGCCGGGCGAGTTGGGGAAGTTCACAAACCCTGCTACTCGTCCGACATGACCGTCCCGTCCGGCGGCCCCGGAAAGCCGCGCGTTCGCTTCGCACCGTCTCCCACGGGCTATCTCCACATCGGCGGTGTCCGCACCGCGCTCTTCAACTGGCTCTGGGCTCGAAAGACCGGAGGCACGTTCGTACTCCGCATCGAGGACACGGACCGCGAGCGTTCCACCGACGAGAGCCGCCAAGTCATTTTCGACGCGCTCACGTGGCTCGGGATGGATTGGGACGAAGGGCCCCAGGTCGGCGGCAACTTCGGCCCGTACACGCAGACCGAGCGCCTCGCGCTTTACCGCGAGCAGGCCGACAAGCTCGTCGCCGAAGGCAAAGCGTACCGCTGCTACGCCACGCGCGAAGAGCTCGACGCCGCGCGCGAAGAGCTGAAGAAGAGAGACCCGAAAGCAGAGTTCAAGTACCCCGGCTGGTGGCGCGATCGCACCGATTGGCCCGAGGGGAAGAAGTACGTCATTCGCTTCAAAGCGCCGCAAACGGGCGTGGTCACGTACGTCGACAAGGTGTTCGGCGAGGTGACGACGCCCAACTCGGAGCAGCAGGACTTCGTGCTCCTGCGTTCGGACGGCGTGCCGCTCTACAACTTCGGCGCCGTCGTCGACGACATCACGATGGGCATGACGTTGGTCGCGCGCGGGCGCGATCACATGGTCAACACGCCGCCGCAGATTCTCTTGTACGAAGCGTTCGGTGCGCCGCTGCCCGACTTCGCACACCTGCCCATGATGCTCGCGCCGAGCGGTAAAAAGCTCTCGAAGCGCGACGGCGCGGTCAGCGTCACCGAGTACAAAGACATGGGCTACACGCCCGACGCGGTGCTCAATTATCTCGTTCGTTTCGGGTGGTCCCACGGCGATCAGGAAGTGTTCTCGAAGCAGCAGCTGATTGACGCGTTCTCCTGGGAAGCGTGCGGTCGCGGCGACGGAAAGTTCGATACGAAGAAGTTCCTCGCCATAAGCTTCGAGCATTTGAAAAGCGCCGAGCTCACGCCCGACGACGCCTACGTCGCGCGCGTGACGCCGTTCCTCGAGGCGCGCGGTTTTTCGAAGGTCGACGTCGCCAAAGTGAAGTCGGCGTTGCCGGCCGTGCGCGAGCGCGCCCGCACGCTCATCGAGGCGGCGGATGCCTTGGACTTCTTCCTTCGCGACGAGCCTGTGATGGACGCGAAGGCGGTCGAGAAGTTCCTCGTTCCGGCGAGCGTCCCGCTGCTTCGCGGCCTCGCCGATTCGATTCGCACGAGCGAAGCGTGGGCCGAGGCCGATCTCGACGCGAAGGCCCACGCGTGGCTCGCGGAAAAAGGGCTGCTGATCAAAGACGTCGCGCAGTCGGCGCGCGTCGCGTTGACGGGGCGCTCGGCGAGCCCCGGGCTCTTTCAGGTGATTGCGATTCTCGGTCGCGAGACCGCGCTCGCGCGCCTCGAAGCCGCCGCCAAGATCGCCGCAGCCCGCACGTAGGCACGAGGCCGCACCAACCGATGCTCTCTCTCTTCGCTGGGCTCTCGCTCTCTCTCGCGACTAGGTTCGACGCCGCCGCCGCGCTTCAAGAGCCGTCGCGCTTCGACGCGTTCATGAAGCTCGCGAAGCCGCTATTGCCCATCCCGGCGCTCGCGGTGATCTGCCCGCTGCTCTACCTGTTTTTCCGCGAGACGTGGCGCGAGCTCGACGAGGACGCGCAGCTGCATCGCGGGCAGCTTCTCGCCGCCGGCAAAGTCGACATAAGGCCGTTCGCGGCGCTCGTTCTGTGCGCGCTAATCCTGACGATGCAGGAGTATTACGGCGGGCGGATCTTCTTCGACGAGAACATCCGGCCCATTCTCACGAAGCTCAACGAAGCGCACCCGACGCGCATGCGTCTGTACAAGTACGACGAGCTTTACAGCTTTGGTTGGTGGGCGGGGACGCGCATCGCTGGCTACGTGATTGTGCCGTTCACCTTCTGGAAGATCTTCTTCCGCCAAGACTCACTGCTCGATTTCGGCCTCCGTACGAAGGGGTTCTTCAAGCACGCATGGATCTACGCGCTTTTCCTGGGCGTCGTTCTCCCGGCGATGTGGATCGTCAGTCGCGAGCCTGATTTCGGTAATTACTACCCGTTTTACAAGCAGTCTTCGCGCAGCTGGTACGACTTCTTGCTTTGGGAGGGGATGTACTTTTGCCAGTTTTTCGCGCTCGAAATGTTCTTTCGAGGCTTCTGGCTCGGCGTGCTTCGAAAGAGCTTCGGCTCGGGCGCCATCTTCGCGATGGCCGTGCCCTACTGCATGATCCACTACGGAAAACCTTACCTGGAAGCGAACGGCGCCATCATCGCGGGGATTGCGCTGGGCTCGCTCAGCATGAAAACGAAGAGCATCTACCAGGGCTTCTTGGTGCACATCACCGTGGCGGGGTTGATGGACTGGTTGGCGCTCAGCCACCGCCACGCGCTGCCCACGGTGTTCTGGCCACCCGGCTGACGGGCCTCGTCGCGGGGCGCGGTTGACGTGTCAACCTTCGAACGATTCGGCCGCGCGTTCCATCGCCTTGGCGCGGAGCGCGTTGCGGAGCGGCCCCGCGTAGAGGCGCGCGAGGTGCTGCGTCGCGCGCTTTGCGGCGCTGCGGCTTTCGCCCTTCCACGCTTCGGCGCCGAGCCTGCGCCACAATAGATTTTCGAGAGCCCGCGGCCGCTGCGTCAGCCCCGTCGCCGCGCGGTCGACGATTTCCGCCGACGCCGGCGCCTCGCGCATGGCGCGTAGGTAGAACCCCACGGCACTTCCGCGCCGCCGCGCTTTGCGCCCACACGCATCGCCGGCATCGCACAGCGCACGCGCTTTTTCTTCGCCGGACGCCGCCGCTTCGATACGTGATTGAAATTCGCGGAGCACGCCGTCGGGCAAAAGGGCTTCGGCGTCGCCTTGCCCTTCGCGAAAAACGGGCCAAAGCCGCCAGATCATGAACGCCGCGAACACCACCGCCGCCACGACGAGCGGGATGTGGAAGGAATCGGTATTCATCGCAGCTTGGAATACCACGACATCGCAAACGCTTCGTTACGAGACCGCCCACTGCTAGTTGCGAGTGAAAGCCGAATCCGGCAGGATCGATGATCGATGCGAACACCGATGTCGTGGTGCCGACGATCCCTCGTGGGGGGGCTCGCGGTGGTGGGGGCGGTTGCTGCGGTGAGCGGCGATGCGCGCGCGGATATTTTCCACTACACGGATGCCGACGGCGTTGTCCACTTTACGAACCTTCGTTCGGGCGACGCTCGCTACAAGGTTTATCTAAAGGGTGACGCGCCCGGTGGCGGCACGCGCCGCGGCGGTGGGAGCGGCAACGGCATCGGCGTTCCGCCTTCGGATCGCGAGGCCGCGCGTTTCACGCGGTACGACGAGTGGATTCATCAGGCGTCGTCGCTCTACCAAATTCCCGAGCAGCTGGTTCGCGCCGTGATCAAGGTCGAGAGCGACTACGACCCGCGCGCCGTCAGTGTCTCGGGCGCCCGGGGGCTGATGCAGCTGATGCCCGACACGGCCGACCGCCTTCAGGTGCGCGATATCGATGATCCGCGCGAGAACATCTTTGGCGGTGTTCGGTATTTGCGAATACTCGCCAATACGTTCAATGGAGATTTAGAGCTCACCGTCGCCGGGTACAACGCCGGCGAAGGGGCCGTGATTACGCACGGCGGCATTCCCCCGTACGCGCAGACGCGCGATTACGTCGTGAAGGTCTCGAAGTTCTATCGGCGGTATCGAACGATTCCCGACGTCGTGGAGGCGAGCACGGCCGGCTGGCAGGACTAACGCGCGCCCACCAGGCTGCTGCGGTCTTCTTGCCGTCGCGACGCCTGGTGAGCGCGCTTTGGGCGAACCAAGTCTTGACGGAGAGCGCGCTAAGATTGCGGCGTGCGGCTTGTTTATACCGAGAACATGCATTCGTTGATGCTTCCGAAGGGGCACAAGTTCCCCCTCGGCAAGTACGACTGCATTCATGCGAATCTCGAACGCGAGTTCCCGGGGCGGATGCAGCTCGGGGGGCGCGCGAGCGAGGAAGACGTACGGCTCGTGCACGACCGCGCGTACGTCGAGGCCGTGAAAGACGGCGCGCTGGCCGAAGCGGCCGTGCGGCGGCTCGGGTTTCCATGGTCCGACATGCTCGTGACGCGCGCGATTCGCAGCGTCGGCGGCACGCTCACGGCCCTCGCATGGGCCATGGAGCACGGGGCATCGGGTCACATCGCCGGCGGGACGCATCACGCGTTCGCCGATAGGGGCGAGGGGTTCTGCGTTTTCAACGACATCGCCGTCGCCGTGCAGGTGGCGCGGCGCGATCACCTCGCGAGCGGGCATTCGCGCGTCGCCATCATCGACCTCGACGTGCACCAAGGGAACGGCACGGCGGCCATTTTCGCGAGCGATCCGAGCGTGTTCACGCTCTCGCTCCACGGCGCGCGCAACTACCCGTTTCACAAGGAAGAGAGCTCCCTCGACGTCGGCCTGCCCGATGGCTGCGAAGACGCGACCTACCTCGCAGCGCTCGACGACGCTCTCGAGCACGTCGCCGCGCACAAGCCCGAGGTTCTCTTCTACCAAGCCGGCGTCGATAGCCTCCGCGGCGACAGGCTCGGGCGCATGGCGCTCAGCCACGATGGGCTCAGGGCGCGCGACGCTCGCGTCTTCGCCCTCGCCAAGCGCCTCGCCGTGCCCCTCGTGGTCACCCTCGGGGGCGGGTACCACCGTGACGTCGACCAGAGCATTTCGGCGCACACGAACGTCTATCGCGGCCTCGTCGGCGCGTTCGGCTGACGCTACTGTCGTCGTCGAATGAGCCTTCGCACCCTCGGCGTCGACGCCTATCAACTCTCGACCCTCATCGCCCATCACGACCTCGGGCGGTCGGCGCAGCGCGTTGGAATGGCCTTCTTTTTTCGGCGCCTGCCCAAGTTTCGCAACCACGTGGTCTTCTGCGGCCTTCGTCAAATTCTCGAGCACGCCGCGCAAATGGCGTTCACGCACGAAGAGATCGACGCGCTCCTTTTGCATCCCATGTTGGGGCCGGCCCTCGCCAAGCGCCCCGAGCTTCTCGAGACGCTGCGCGCTCTCGACGGCTTCGAGGGGGACATCGACGCCCTCGCCGACGGGACGCTCGCCTTTGCAGGACCGGCGCTTCGCACCGACGGCACGCCGCTCGTGGTCGCCGGCGCGCCGCTGTCGATTTACATCCCGCTGCTTCAAGTAAAGACCGACATGGTCCGCGCGAAGCTCATCGAGACGCCGTGGCTCGGCTTCATCAACCACCTTTCGATGGTCGCGTCGAAGGCCGCGCGCATCGTGAGCGTCGCCGGCGGCAAACCCGTGCTCGAGTTCGGGACGCGCCGCACCCACCCCGACGCGGCGGTCGATGCCTCCTATGCGGCGTACATCGCCGGCTGCTCGGGCACGTCGAACCTCGCGGCGTATACGCGCCACGGGATCCCCGCCGTCGGGACGATGGACCACTTCGCGATTCAGGCGTCGGAGAAAAACGGCGAATCGATCTTCGAGACCGAGCGCGAGTTTTACGCGACGTTCACGGGGATTTTTCCGGACCACGGGACTCTCCTCGTCGACACGTACAGCACCGAGCGCGGCCTCCGAAACGCCGTCGAGGCGACGAACGGCAAGCTCACCGGCGTGCGCATCGACAGCAACGTGTCGGTCGCGTCGATGCAAAGTGCACGTAAAATTTTGGACGACCTCGGCGCGCCCCACGTGAAGATCTTCGTCTCGGACGGCCTCGACGAAGTGCGCGTGCGCGAGCTTGCGCCTTACGTCGACGGCTTCGGCGTAGGTGAGAACATCACCTGCTCTCCGGACGCGGCGACGGGCGTGAGCGCCGTGGCGAAGCTCACGGTGAACGGCTACGGAAAGGTGACGATGAAGCTCGCGAAAGGGTCGGGCAAAGCGACGCTTCCGGGCGAGCTTCAGGCGTACCGCTACGCCGATCACGACCTCGTCACGCTGGCCCACGAAGCGGCGCCGGCGGGGGGCGAGGCGCTGCTCGCGCCGGTGTGGCGAGGGCGCGCGCTCGCAAAGTCCCAGGCGACGCTCGATGCGACTCGAAGTCACGTGAAGGCGCAGCTCGCGTGGCTTTCGCCCGAGCTCCGCGCCCCCGAGGTGCATGCGCCGCCGCGTCGCATCGTCGCCTCCGATGGTCTCGTCGCCGAGGTCGCGCGGCTTACGAAGGAGGCAGGACTGTGAGGCTCATACGCGTCGCCATCGCCAACGTGAACACCACCGTGGGCGCGGCCCGCAGCAACGTCGACAAGGCGGTGCGCGCCGCCAAGCTCGCCGCGGACGACGGCGCGACGGTCGCCGCGTTTCCCGAGCAGCTCGTGGGCGGCTACGCGCCGGAAGACTTGGTGCAGTGGCGCGCGTTCGTCGGCATTCAGCGCGTCGAGCTCGAACGGTTCGCGCGCGAGACGGCGAGCCTCGGGACGGCGTTCTGCGTGGGCGTCACGATTTCGCGCGGCTCCAATTTGTACAACTGCGGCGCCCTCGTTCATCGCGGGAAAATCCACGGCTTCGTACCTAAGGAGAAGCTGCCGACGTACAACGTTTTCTACGAGTCGCGCACCTTCGCGCGCGGAGCTCCGGGCCTCTACGACGTGGTCGACGGCGTGCCGTTCGGCGATCTCATTTTCGAAATGGACTTCGGCACTCTCGCGATGGAGATCTGCGAAGACCTCTGGTCGCCCGACGGACCGATGCGGCGTCGCACCTATGCGGGCGCCGAGGTGGTGGTGAACCTGTCGGCGTCGCCATTTCGACTTGGCGTCGTAAGCACGCGCCGCGAGATGATCTCGACCCGCGCGGGCGACAACCAGTGCGCCATTGTTTACGCCAACCTGGTCGGCGCGAACGACGGGCTCATTTTCGATGGCGGCGGTTTCGTCGCGCAGAACGGCCGCGTGGTCTACGAGGCGACGCGCTTCCGCGAGAACGTCTCGGCGTGCACGCTCGACCTCGATCGCACGCTTAGGCTGCGCACCGAGAACACGACGTGGCGCAACGACCAAGAGGCGTTCGTCTCGGCCGCCACCGCTGCGCGTCGTGTCGTGGTGAGCGAGCCGACGTCGGCGCGTGACACTCTCGTCTATCCGGCGCCGAAAAACGGCAGCTTCTTCTTGCCGAGCGGCGACCCGCCGCCCGATGCACGTGCCGACTTTTGCGAAGACTTGATGGACGCGTTGGCTCTCGGGATTGGCGACTACTTCGAAAAGACGAAGGCCTTTCGCACCATCGGTGTCGCTCTCTCGGGCGGACGCGACAGCCTGCTGTGTCTAATCCTCGCGCGGCACTACATCGATCGAAAGTACGAGGCGCTTGACGTCCAAGGCCGCCGCGTGAAAGCCCGCGAGACGCTTCGCGCGTTCTTCATGCCGACGCGCTACTCGTCGGCGGAAACGCGCGCCGCCGCACAAAAAGCGGCCGACGAGCTCGACGTGCCGTTCGCCGTCATCGACGTCGACGACGCGTTCGAACGCGAGCTTGCCGTGATCGCGACGATGCTCCAGCCCGGTGAAACGGTGACGGGCGCAACGAAGCAGAACATCCAGGCGCGCATCCGTGCGCAGCGGATGTGGAGCTGGGCCAACAGCGCCGCCGGGCTCTTTCTGCAGACGAGCAACATGAGCGAGAAGTCGGTCGGCTACACGACGATCGGCGGCGACATGGAGGGCGCGCTCTCGGTCATCGCAAACGTGCCGAAGACCGTCGTGAACTACCTTTTGGATTATCTGCTCGAGACGCGCAACTACGAGGGGATTGCGCTGACGTTGCTGAAGCCCGCGTCCGCCGAGCTCGCCGATAGCCAGGAAGACGAGCGCGATCTCATGCCTTTCCCCGTGCTCGATGCGTGCTTCGCGCTCTATGCCGGCGAGAAGATGAGCATCGACGAAGTGGCCCTCGCACTGCGCGCGATGTTCCCGAGCGAAGAGCCGACGAAGCTCGACGCGTGGAGCGCGAAGTTCGGCCGACTCTTCACGATGTCGATCTACAAATGGGTGCAGACGCCTCTGAGCCTGCACGTCGGCAACCTCGACCTCGATCGGGAGCGCGCGCTGCAGCTGCCCGTCGTGCAGTCGAGCGAGTGGCTCACGCGCTCGGTGCCCGTGAAGAATTAGCTGCGCGGGTTCGTTTCGCCACCCTTGGTGAAGCTCGCGATTAGCGCCACCGGAGCCCACAGCGGGAAGAGCAGCGGCACGCAGCGGCAGACCATCGCGAAGGCGCGAATGCCTGTCGCGCGCGAGCCGTCGCGGCGCGTGACGACGATCGTATGGCCGCGTTTGCCGTCGGGCGTCCACGGCCGCACTTCGAAGCGGGCGAGCCAATCGAGCAACGTGACGACGCGCGAATAGACGACGGCTTTGGGTCGCGACGGATCGAAATAGAGTTTTCGTGCGAGCGTATCGGGCGTGGTGAAGAGCACGTAGGTCGCCAGGGCAACACCCGTGAGAAGCGGCATGTGCGTCGTCACTTCGACGACGACGTGAAACCAGATACCCCACCAGAGCGCGACGACGCGCGTGCGCCGGATCCACAGACCGAAGGCCAAAAAGAGCTCGGTCGCGATGGCGAGCTTCGACAGACCGCTCGAGATCGAGAGGCGCGTGATGGCGTCGACGACGCTCTGCGGAATCGCATGCGTGCGCCCGTCGTGGGCTGCGCGCGCCATGCGATCGGCGAGGACCACGCCGTCGCGCCAGTCGGCATTCAGGAGCTTCGAGCCGCCCGATGCCAGGTAGAGAATTGAAAGCTGAAGACGCGCGAGGCGGGCCGCCCACGTGGGCGCGAGACGGTCTTGAATGGGGACGGCGCCGGTGATGAGCCACGCGCGATCGCACGGACCGAAGGAGACGACGAGGGCGAGGAGAAGCAGAGCGTAGGCGTCGTCGCGGTACTGCAGGCGATCGCAGAGCAGCGCATGAAGTCCGAGGAGCGACGCGACGGCGAGGGCGGGCCGCGGGTGCACGCCCACGGCGGCGAGGGTTGCCGCGGCGAGGCGGGTGGCCAGGAGAAGCGCGTAGACACGCGGGGAAGGGACGAACGCTTCGGCGATGAACGGCAGGTGAAAGGCTGTGCCGAAGTAGCCCTCGGTGAGGAGCGCGTGCCCCGCCTCGAGCGACTGCCAGAAGAGCATCGCGGCGACGGCGACGCGGCAAAGGCCAAGGGAATACGCGTCGCCGAACTCGCTGCGGAATCGCTGAACCACCGACGTCACCGCGGCACGCTCCGGAGGTGCACGGCGTAGGGCTCGCGCCCGTTTCGTTGCACGACGATGTCGGCGAGGAGGGCGCGCGTTTCGGTGTCGTCGGGCGTGTGCGTCGCGACGTCGTCGAGGGCGGCCTGAAGGCGCGCGACCGTCGCGACCGCGCCTGCCGTCGCGTCGACGGCCGTGTCGAACGTGGCGAGCTCGGGCTCGTGGACGCGATCGCGCCATTCGATTCGGCGAGGCTTTCCCGTGCCGTCGTGGGCGACCCACTCGCCGTCTTTCACGGAGACGACGACGACCGCGTCGGTCGCGCCTTCCGGGGCTCGAAGCTCGCGCGAGAGAGCGACGACGACGGTGGACGATTCGGCCGCCATTCGAAAGCCGAAGGCCCTGTCGGGGCGCCGCTCGGCGGAGAGCACCAACGCCGCTTGGAGGGCGAGATAGACCCCCGCAATGGCAAGGCGCGCGCGGGGACCCATTTCGTGGTCGGCACGTTGGCAGGCGGGGTGCGCCGGGCGCAAGGCTCGCGAAAAAGATCGCCTCCGCGGCGCCATGCCGTGACACGATCGCCTGCTGCCGTGCGCCACTTCACCTGCTCAAGAACCCACGAAATAGGCCTATTTGCGATCGCGCTGCTCGGCCTCGGCGCCTGCGGCGATGTGACCGGGCGCACGTTTCAGGCGATCCCGGGGGTCTCGACGACGGCGCCCTCGAGCTCGGTCGCCGCGCACGGCGGGGACGTCACGACAGCGCCGCGCGTTCTCCGCGACCCCGCGGGCGATGCGTCGCCCAACGCGGCGGACGCCGTCGACGACGCCACGCCGGCTGCGACCGGGGCACCCGTCGTCGCGTCGCCCATCGAGAATCCCGCCGCGCTCGCCCGCTTTTTCGAGGCCCTTGCGCGCCTCCAAGGGGCCGGAAAGCGCGCCGCCGCAGCGACTACGCGCACGAAGGGCGACGCGCGCGGCGACGTGCGTGTTCTCGTCTTCGGCGATTCGCACACGGCCGCAGATCTCGGAACGAGCATCCTTCGCCGCGATCTCCAGACACGTTTCGGCGACGGCGGCCGCGGCTTCTTCGCGATGGGAAAACCGTTCTCGTACTACGCGCAAGACGGCGTTCGCTGCGGCATGGCGCCGCCGTGGGTCGGTCTTCGCGGCGCGCTCGTCGCAGGTCAGGTGACGGGCGACGGCGCCTACGGCCTCGCCGGCGCGGCGATCGTCTGCCGCGGAAAACGCACCTCGGGCGCGCGTAGCTGGGTCGACGTCGCGGCGTCGAGCTCGGAAATCGAAGTCGCCTACCTCGAGCAGCCTCGCGGCGGCGGCTTCGACCTTTTCATCGACGGCGCGCGAGCGGCGGGCATCGAGACGCGCCACCCCACACAGGCGTCGGCCTTTCGTAGCGTGGCCGTCGCCGACGGGCCGCACCACGTCGAAGCGCGCGCCCACGGCGACGGCGAGGTACGCATTTTCGGCGTTGCCGCCGAGCGCCCCGAAGCCGGCGTCGTCGTCGACGCGCTCGGGATCAACGGCGCGCGCCTCACGACGATGCTCACGTGGAGCGAGCGCCACATGAAAGAGCAGCTGCGGCACCGCGCGCCCGACCTCGTCGTCTTCGCCTACGGGACGAACGAAGCGGGCGACGACACCGACAGCGCGACGTACGAAGCGCAGCTCGTGACTGCCCTCGGCCGCATCGCGCGCGCCGCGCCCGCAGCGTCGTGCCTCCTCGTCGGCCCGCCGGATCGCGCGTCTCTCGTTTCGGCAGGCGCGGGCGCCAGCGACGTCGGTTCGCCCGACGGCAGCGCGGGCGATCGTCGATGGGAGAGCATGGCGCGCATCTCGGAAATCATCGCGTCGCAGAAGCGCGTCGCGGCGGCTGCAGGTTGTGGGTTTTACGATCAGCTTGCGGCGATGGGCGGCGCCGGCTCGATCGCGCGCTGGGCCGACGAGGTGCCTCCTCGAGCCCAGCACGATCACGTGCATCTTACACGCGCCGGCTACGCCGAGCTCGGTCACGCCTTCGCGACCGAGCTTCTAACGGCCTACGCGAACCGGTAGCGCGCGCTCTCGGTCTCAGTCTCAGTGCACGACGCTCGTGCAGCCGAGAACGACGTCGACCTTGGGGTTGTCCGACGCGAGGGCGTCGCTGCAGACCTGCGGGCAGAGGACGACTTTCGTGGGCGCGGCAGGGTTGTCGTAATACCAACTACGCCCATTGCCGCAGTCGGCCTGGGACTTCGCGTAGCTGAGATTTTCGGCGGTGCTCTGGCCGTTGAGCGTGAGCCGCACGTTGATCTTGCTGTAGTCGAGCACCGAGCCAATAGGCGCCGCGGGGATGGTGTAGTCGCAGCCGATGGCGAGCTTTCGAATGCGCTGAAGCGCCGCTAGAAACTGCGATTCGACATCGCCGTTGGTGTCGACGACGATGGCGTCGCCCGAGCCGCCGGCCTGGGCGATGGCGTTGAGGGGCGAGAGCTCGGCGCCGACGGCGATGACGAAGGTGGGGACCTTCGCTGCGGCCCCCGCCGTCGCAATTTCGACGACCTTCGCGATCGTATTTGGATATCCGCTGCAAAGATCGTCGGGAATCCCGTCGGTGGCGAGAACGACGACGATCTTTCGTTTCGGGTCGGCCACCGCGCGCGCCTGTGCGTAGGTGAGCGCGCCCTTCAGCGCGGGCGCCATCGGCGTGCCGCCACTCGGCTTTTGCAGGTCGAGGGAGGCCGAGACCGCGCTCGCGACGCCGGGTAAAATCCCAAGATCGACGGCCGGTTTGGCGTAGCCGTCGACGTCGCAGGTGAGCGGAAGGGGCAGGTACTGAAGGCCGACGCCGAGCCCTGCGAAACGCGGATTGGCCACGAAAGACTTCAGCGCCGACTTAATCGCGAGCCACTTGCTGCCCACGTTGGGAAAGTCCGTCGAGTACGACTTGTCGACGACGAGCAGCAGATCCGCCGCGGCGATCTCACCGTTTTGCGTCGTGCCGACGCAGCCGCCGTCGCCGAGACCTTGCGACGGATCATAACCCCCGTCGTCGAAACCTCCGCCGGCCGTTCCGCCATCGCCGGCCCCGCCGCTGTCGACAACCGGGTTGTGAAAGTTCGAATCGACGGTGTAGTCCGCATCGCCGCACGCGACGGTAACGAGGGCGAGCCCTGTCACCGAGGCTGCGACGAAGCTTCTGAGCCGGGTGGATCGCACGGTGGTGCGGCCTTTCGTGTTCAACATCCGCATGTGACGAACCCTCCGCAGCCGTCGGCTTGGGTGCCGCACACGCCGTTGTCGCACTTGGTTTTCGGCGTGCAGCCGCACTGCCCCGCCGCCCCCGCGCCGCCGCACGTCTTTGGAAGCGTGCAGCTCCCGCAGTCGCGCGTGCCGCCGCACCCGTCGTTCTGAATGCCGCACGTTTTGCCGAGCTCGGTGCACGTCTTCGGCGTGCACCCGCAGAGGCCACTATTGACGCCACCGGCGCCGCCGCCGCAGGTCGCTGGCGCTTGGCAGCTGCACGCGAGCGTCCCGCCGCACGCGTCCGACACGGTGCCGCACTGCGCGCCGCAGCTCGCCTTCGTGCAGCACGCGCCGCCGTTGCAGACCTGCCCGGTGCCGCAGCCGCAGCTGAGCGTGCCGCCGCAGCCGTCGTCTTTCGTTCCGCACTGGCCGGGGTAATCGACCGCGCACGTCTTCTTGGTGCAGCACGCCGACGCGCCTCCGCCGCCGGGGTCGACGCACGTTTGGCCTGCGCCGCATGCGCAGTTGAACGTCGTCCCGCAGCCCGCGACCGTGGTGTTGCACGCGCCGTTGCACGACGGCGGCGCGCAGCACGTGCCGCTGTTGCAGACGTTGCCCCCTCCACACATGCAGCTCAGCGTTCCGCCGCAGTTGTCGCCGAGCGCGCCGCACTGGCCGGGGTACGCGCCCGCGCAGGTCGCCTTCGCGCAGCACGAACCGTTGAAGCATGTGCCGCCCGCGCCGCACGAGTTGCATTGGAGCGTTCCGCCGCAGCCGTCGTCGATGACGTCGCAGGAGTTTGCAGGGCACGTCTTCTTCGTGCAGCACGTGCTCGCGCCGCCGCTGTCGGAGGCGACGCACGCTTTGCCCGTGCCGCAGGTGCACGCGAGCGTGCCGCCGCAGCCGTCGCTGAAGCTGCCGCACTGCCCCGCGAAGTCGGTGCACTTCTTCTTCGTGCAGCAGCTCTTCACGCCGCCGCCTGTGGGCGTGATCATCACAGAATCGAAGTTGGGATTCAAAATGACTACGAAGCTGTAATCACTTTTTGTGCCACTTCGGCCCGACACGAGAACGATGTCGTAGCCCGGCCGCGCACTCCCCACGAGTGCGTCGGGTTACGCGGGATGTGCTGCGGCCGTGCGAGAAATTACGGTGCTGGAGGCAGCTTCGGAGCCTCGGGGTGCTTCGCCGCGTACCCCTCGTACCCCGTCGTGAGGGCGCCTACGACGAGATCGCCAATGACTTCTGCCCCCTGCGTCGTCGGGTGCGTGTAATCCCAATTGTACAAGTTGGGTTTCGTGAACAGCCAACGACGAACCGTCCCACGGCCTCCCATGGCTTCGAAGGTGTTCCAAAAGGCGACGCCGTGGGCCAGCGCAACGCGGTGTTGCGCCTCGACGATCTTCACGATGATGTCCTTCGTGCGGAAGTCGCCCTTGTCGGTCTTTTCGGCTCTATCCACGGGCGATGCGACCAAGATGGAGGCCATGGGCGCCGCCGCCTTCAGGTGATCCAAATAGGTTCCCAACGACTTTTCGTAGGCCTCGCCGCCCGAGCCGACCTCGCTCTCGTTGGTGCCGTACTGCACGATGATGAGTGACGGTTTGCGAAAGGCCATCTGCTCGGCCCAATGGGCCGTTTCCATCGTCTCCCAAAGCGCCGCGCGCCCGCCCGCGAGGCCGAGGGCGTCGACCTGAACGCCCGGGGCGTCGCGCTCGAGCGCCACGCCGAAGAGTCGCGTGTCGCCGCCGCCGGCCGCGCGAAGAACAAGCGACGCCGTGCCGTCGGGAACGGTCACCGTCTTCACGCGCGAGACCTTCGTGGGCCCCTTCGTGAGCATCGTCTCGACGACCTTGCCGTCGACCGAGATCTCGAGCTTCCCGCCCCATTCGTGCTCGAGATAGTACACGTCGAAGTGCGAGACCTTGCCGCCGAACTCGCTGTGCAGCGTGGTCCCGAAGGTGGCGCTCGCCGTCCCCGTCGTGTGAAACGTCGCGCCGCCTAGGCCGTAGAGGCCGTCTTTCGTGAGCGGACCGACGACCTTGCTCGAATACCAACCTTCGGACGCTTTATGGATAACGTCGTTATGAAAATACCAGTCGACGGGATTGGCAATTAAAATGAACCCGTGGCCCGAGTCGCCGAAGCGCCCTTGCAGGCGGCGGCGGATCGTCCCCGAAATGTAGTCGCCGGTGATGATCGAATCGCCGTAGTGCAAAACGCGCGTGACCGCGCCGGGCTCTTTTTTGATGGTGCGGGCGAGCTGCGCGTAGAACGCGTCGAGGGCGTGGCCGGTCGGGTCTTCGATGACGAGCGGCGCCGGGAGCTTCGCCATCGCGGCGAGCTCGCTCGCGGGCGGGCTGTTGACGCTCGCTCCTCCACCGCCGACTGGCGCGCCCGCGCCCGCAGGAGCGGCCGGGAGCGCGTTCGTGATGGTCGCCTCGTTCGTGGAAGGCTTCACCGCGGTGTCACCTTCGGTGAGCACGGGCGGCGGAACGACCGGCGTTTCGGGGCCCGGCCCGTTGCTCCCAACGCCGTCCGGCTCGTGCTCCCACGGCGCGGCCACGACGCGGAGCGCGCGAAGGCGCGGCGACGCATAGGGGAGGGCGAGCGCCACGAGCATGATGGCCAGCGTCCGCGTGGTCTTGAAAGCGAGCGGGTTTTGATGCCCTGCGGAAGGCGGCGGTGTATCAGGAGAAACGCCGACGCGCGCGGCACGAGACGAGGGCGTTTTCGCTTCGGATTCAGGCGCGAGCGGGTGGGTCGGGGTCTGCATCATGCTCTTCAACAGCTCGTTCTACGGTGTCTTTCTCATCGGCACGCTGGCCGCATTCTGGCTCATCCGCCGTCACAGGCTCGCGCGCGTTCTGTTCCTCACGCTGGCGAGCTACGGCTTCTACTTCTACGGAACGTTCGACTCCGCCACCGAGCAGGACGGCGGCGTCCCGATGGGCCCGTGGGCCTGGAGCGCGCTCTGTCTCGGAATCATCTTCGTCGGAAGCTCCCTCGACTTCTGGATTGGTCGTCTGCTCGGCCGAACGCAATCGCCCGGGGGGCGGAAAGCGCTGCTCCTCGTTTCGATCGTCTATTACCTGGGCGTACTTTCGCTCTTCAAATACTTCAACTTTGCGGCGGACTCTTTCGTCGACCTCTGCGCCGCCCTCGGCGTGAGCGTTAAGGCGACCCACGTTCGCCTCGTTTTGCCCTTCGGGATCTCGTTCTTCACCTTCGAGACCATGAGCTACACGATCGACGTTTACCGTCGCGAGCTCGAGCCCTCGAAGCGCTACCTCGATTATCTGCTGTTCGTCTGCTTCTTCCCTCACCTGGTCGCCGGCCCCATCGTGCGGCCCCACCAAATGCTTCCGCAGCTCGCGGAGACGCCGCGCTTCAATTCCGAGCAGCAGTCGAGCGGCCTCTTTCTCATCGCGCAAGGTCTCGTCAAAAAGATCGTCGTCGGCGACATGCTCGCTGCCAATTTGGTCAATCGCGTCTTCGACAACCCCGAGCGCTTTTCGTCCCTCGAAGTGCTCGTCGCGGTCTACGCGTACGCGTTTCAGCTTTATGCGAACTTCTCGGGATATACGGATATCGCCCTCGGAAGCGCACGCCTTTTTGGGTATGAGCTCCCCGAAAACTTCAATCGCCCGTACATCGCTTGGAACCTTCAAGAGTTCTGGCATCGCTGGCATATCTCGCTCAGCACGTGGCTTCGCGATTACCTCTACAAGCCGCTCGGCGGCTCGCGAAACGGCGCGTGGAAGACGTACCGCAATCTCTTCATCACGATGCTCCTCGGCGGCCTCTGGCACGGCGCTTCGTGGAACTTCGTCATCTGGGGGGCCCTCCACGGCGTGGCCCTCGCGGGCACGCGCATCTGGCAACGATCGCGCTTTGGTCGCAACGCGAGCGACTCGGTTGCGAGCCGCATTTTTCCCGCGGTGCTGACGTTCCACTACGTCTGTTTCTGTTGGATCTTCTTCCGTGCGCCGTCGTTCGCCCACGCGACGTTGATGCTCGGTCGCATCGCGCGAGGGACGACGAGCGCGCCGAACCTCGCGCCAAACGTTCTCGCGGTTCTCGTCGCGGCGGCCGTCATGCACGTGACGCCAAAAGGTTTCACCGAGCGCGTTCGCGTGTGGTTCGTCGCGCGCCCCTCGCTCGTGCAGGGCCTCGTGCTCGCCGTCGTCGCAATGGTGATTCACGCCGCGGCGGGCGCGAAAGCAGAGCCCTTCATCTACGGGCAGTTCTAAGTAACTTCGATCCGCGCAACCTCGATACGCCGTTCAAAAATGCCCCAGTCGGCGGCGTCGAAAGCGTCACGAAACAAACTTGTCTCAGGGCTTGTCGCGGCTCGCACCCCATCACGCGTCTCCACAAAAGAAACGCGTTGTGAAGTCAAGAAAGCGCGCTAGCTTTTTGAGAGAGGGGCAGCAATCACGAGCCTCTCAACTGCTTCGCGCAGGCCCGCAAAACGCGCCTGCAGAGGGAGGGAGATGCCGGACGGAGACGCAGTTCGCTGCGAGACATCGAGGGGCGGTCAAGGGTCCTCGCACACGACTCCGAGCGGGCATATGTCCCACGGGTCGCGGCGAGACGAAACCAACCGCGCGACGGCGATGGGCTCTCAGTCAGATGCGGATCACCAGGTGATCGAGGCGAGCGCCCACGCGCTGCCTCCCGTCGGATCTCTCGAGAACCTCCTGCCGCAATGCGCGGCGCGCGAAGCCACCGAGAGCCGCACTGCGGCTCCGAAAGCGAACGTCGGGGCGGGTACCCGGCGCTCTTTGCAAACGCCGTCTGAAGAGTCGGCGAAAGGGGTGAGGCGCATGTCGATGATCGCCATTCATACTCTCGAATCCGTATCAATCGCTGAAGCCGAGGCGTACCTCGACTTGGCAAAAGGGGACGAGATCGCGGCGGCCTATCAGCTCGCCGTGGATCGAAACGAGCTCGATGGCTCCTCGGAGCCGCCCGACGAAACCGAAGTGCATCACGCGCTCTTCTTGCTTCGTCGCGCGCAAGGGCTGGTTGCTCCCAGTTACGACGACACGCGCTTTCAGCTACGCCAACGACAAGCGGCCTGAGGACGATCGAGATCCGGAAGGCCGCTACTGAGTGAGACCAACAGCGACCGGCGCGTGAGGGGCCATCCGC
>JANXMC010000031.1 GCA_025354825.1 Myxococcales bacterium | reverse complement strand
ACCGAACAGGTTGACGGACCGAGGATTTCAAGGGTTTTGGCCGCCGCGCGAGGCGCGACGACGACGCCTACGGAAGTAGGCGAGGAGGAGCAACGACGCGCGGTGGCCGAAAGCCGCAGAAAGCCGAAGGGAGTCAAGCTGATCGGTGCCCTAGACCAAATCGGCCGCGGCGGGTGCGGCCGGCACATCGAGCATTTCGGACACGTCGGTTGCGTCGGTCGCTTTGCTGACGCTGTCGTCCGCGTGCCGCACAACGAGCTCGCCGCCAAGGTACTCCATCGACTCCTTCGGGCGCGGCAGCAGCGGCTCTCCCGGCCACGCCAGCGCTTCGCGGAGCACTTCGTCCATGTGATCGACCAGCACGATGCGCGTCGACTTGAGAACGCGCCTGGGGACCTCTCGCAGGTCTTTGCGGTTCTCTTTCGGGACGATGATTGTCGTGATGCCGCTTCGGTGGGCCGCGAGGAGCTTCTCCTTGAGGCCGCCGATGGGCATGACGCGACCACGTAGCGTTATTTCGCCCGTCATCGCGAGGTCGCGCTTCACCGGAATCTTGATGATGGCGCTCGCGAGCGACGTCGCCATCGTCACGCCGGCGCTCGGTCCGTCCTTTCGAACGAACTCGGGGAAGTGAACGTGCATGTCGAGCTTTTGATAAAAATCGGGCTCGAGGCCGAGGATCGTCGCGCGCGAGCGCACGTAGCTCATCGCGGCCTGCGCGCTCTCTTCCATCCCCTTCTCGAGGAGGCCCGTGATCACGAGCTTCCCCTTTCCGGCGACGACGGCGACCTCGCAGGCGAGCAGCTCACCGCCGCCGTTGCTCGTGACGGAGAGGCCGTTGGTGAGGCCGATCTCGTCCTGCTCTTCTTTTTTGCCAACGCGGTACTTCGGCACACCGAGGTACTTGGGCACGTCTTTCGCGATGATCTCGATCGTCTGGTCTTTGCCTTCGTTGACGACCTTACGCGCGACCTTTCGGCAGACGCTGGCAATCTCCCGATCGAGCGAGCGCACGCCGGCCTCGCGCGTGTAGTGGTGCACGATCGTCCGGAGCGCGTTCTCCGTCATCGTGAACGGCACGTCGTCGAGGCCGCAGTCTTTACGCTGCCGCGGAACGAGGTATTTCACCGCGATGTTGAGCTTTTCAAACTCGGTATATCCAGACAGCTGGATGATTTCCATCCGGTCTTGGAGCGGCACCGGGATCGCGCTCAACGTGTTCGCGGTCGTGATGAACATCACGTCCGAGAGGTCGTAGTCGAGATCAAGATAGTGATCGTTGAACGAGTGGTTCTGCTCCGGGTCCAAGACCTCGAGGAGCGCCGCCGCCGGATCACCACGGAAGTCGGTCGACATCTTGTCGACCTCGTCGAGCAAGAAGACCGGGTTGTTCGTCCCGGCTTTCTTGAGGGACTGAATGAGCTTGCCGGGCATCGCGCCAATGTACGTTCGGCGGTGGCCGCGGATCTCGGCCTCGTCGCGCACGCCACCGAGGGACAGACGCACGAACTTGCGCCCGGTCGCCCGCGCGATGCTCTTGCACAAGCTCGTTTTGCCAACGCCCGGTGGGCCGACGAAACAGAGCACCGGCCCTTTGAGCTTTTGGGTCAGCGCTTGAACGGCGAGATATTCGAGTATCCGCTCTTTGATTCGGCGAAGTCCGTAATGCTCTTCATCGAGAATCTCTTCGGCTTTCTTCAAGTCGAAAAGCTCTTCGGATTTGTCGTACCAAGGCAGCGACAGAATCCAATCGATGTAATTCCGCACGACGGTCGCCTCGGCGCTCGTCGGGTGCATCATCTTGAGCTTCTTGAGCTCTTTCTTGACCTTCGCGGTTGCCTCTTTGGACATCCGCTTGTTCTTGAGCTGCTCTTCGACTTCTTGAATCTCGTTCTTGAACTCGTCGCGCTCGCCCCCACCCAGCTCTTTCTGGATGGCCTGCATCTGCTCGTTTAAATAGTATTCCTTCTGGGTCTTCTCCATTTGCCGCTTCACGCGGGAACGGATCTTCTTCTCGACCTGAAGAATCTCTATCTCGGCCTGCATCAACTCATGGAGTCGTTCCAGCCGCTTCGACGGGTCGTCCATCTCGAGAAGCCCTTGCCTGTCGGCGAGCTTCACGGTGGGGAGATTGGCAACGATGGTGTCGCTCAACCGAGAAGGGTCGTCGATTGTCTGCACGCTCATCAAGACTTCGGGTTGAACCTTTTTGTTCAACTTCACGTAGGTCTCGAAGGCGGCCTGAACGCTGCGCATGAGCGCTTCGACTTCGACGCCTTTGGCGTGGACTTCGGGGATCTCCTCGACTTCGACCATGAAGAAGTCGTCGGTCTGCGCGAAGCGTTTCGTGCGCGCGCGTCGCTTCCCTTCAACGAGAACCTTGACGGTTCCGTCGGGCAGGCGGAGGAGCTGCATCACCGTTCCAAGAGTGCCAACTTGGAAGATGTCGTCGGGCGACGGCTCGTTCGTCTTCGCGTTCTTTTGCGCCGCGAGGAAGATGTCTTTGTCGCGCGTCATCGCCGCGTCGAGCGCGTTGATGCTCCGCTCGCGACCGACGAACAGCTGACTGACCATGTGCGGGAAGACGATGATGTCCCGCAGCGGAAGCAGGGGGGCGATACGGCGCTTCATTCCCTTTTCGGAGCCCTTCCCATCGTTGTCACCTTTGAAGATCATCGCCCACCCCGCCCGCGGATCCTTCGAAGGTAACCCGGACGACGCGGGCTCGTGCCGTTTCTGCACAGAGGGGCTCGGAGCCTGTTTCGCCCCTCTCCCGCACGCGCCGCGTCAAACGAAAAACGCCGACGGTGCGCTGGCCATCACCAGCCGGCCCCGTCGGCGTTCAGGCAGGCTCAGGCGAGCTCTGCCTCTTTTTCCTTCTGATACACAATCAGCGGCGACTCGCGCTTCGTAATCACGTCTTCGTTGATGACGACTTCTTTGATACCGCCGCTGCGCGACGGGATGTCGTACATGATGTCGAGCATTGCGGCTTCGAGGATGGCGCGGAGACCGCGCGCTCCGGAGTTACGCTTCAAAGCCTCTTTCGCGACGGCCGAAAGCACACCCTTCGTGAACTTCAGCTTCACGCCGTCCATCTCGAAGAGCTTCTGGAACTGCTTCACGAGCGCGTTTTTCGGCTTCGTGAGAATGTCGATGAGCGCTTCGTCGTTGAGCTCGTGGAGGGTCGCGAGCATCGGCAAACGGCCGATGAACTCGGGAATCAGCCCGAACTTGAGAAGGTCTTCGGGCTGGACCTGCTCTAAGAGCTCGCCAAGCTTGTAGTCCTTCTTCGATTTGATTTCGGCCGCGAAGCCGAGCGTCGATTGGCCAATACGCCGCTGGACGATCTGCTCGAGGCCCACGAAGGCGCCGCCGCAGATGAACAGGATGTTGGTCGTATCGACTTGCAGGAAGTCCTGCTGCGGATGCTTTCGGCCACCCTTCGGCGGCACGTTCGCAATCGTCCCCTCGATAATCTTGAGGAGCGCCTGCTGAACGCCTTCGCCGCTCACGTCGCGCGTGATGCTGGGGTTGTCGCTCTTACGAGAGATCTTGTCGATCTCGTCGATGTAGACGATGCCGCGCTGCGCACGCTCGACGTCGTGGTCGGCGTTCTGCAGAAGCTGCACGATGATGTTTTCGACGTCCTCGCCGACGTAGCCCGCCTCGGTCAGCGTGGTTGCGTCCGCAATCGCGAACGGCACGCTGAGAATCTTGGCGAGGGTCTGCGCGAGAAGCGTTTTGCCGGAGCCGGTTGGGCCGAGGAGCAAAATATTGCTCTTCGACAGCTCGACGTCCTCGGCGGCAACGCGCGAATCGATGCGCTTGTAGTGATTATGAACAGCGACCGCGAGAATCTTCTTCGCGCGCTCCTGACCAATCACATACTCGTCGAGGATTGCCTTGATCTCGGCGGGTTTCGGAACGGGCGCCGAGCCGGCGTACGGCTCGTCCTTTTCGACTTCTTCCGCAATGATGTCGTTGCAGAGGCCGATGCACTCGTCACAAATGTAGACCGTCGGCCCGGCAATGAGCTTCTTCACCTCTTTCTGCGATTTCCCGCAGAAAGAGCAGTTCAGATTCCCGTTTTGGTGATCGTCCCGCCTGCGCTCCACCGTGTAGCCCTCGATGAATGACTAGGTCGCGTGTCCGCGTCGCGTTTGGCTAGAGAACCGCCCGCGCCGCGTGGGGAGCCGAGACTCCTCCCTGCACTGTCTCCGGTCGCTCATGCGCACCGAGCTCGCCCCTCTTGCGACGCGAGAAAATCTTAGACTCGCCTAGATGGCACCGCAAGATGCCGGCGCCCAACCCGAGGCCGAAACCCGGATTGGCGCGCCGCACGCAAAACTCAGTCTTTCGTGAGCTTTTTGCGGGGAACGAGGACTTCGTCGATGAGCCCGTATTCTTTTGCCCCGGCAGCGCCAAGGTAAAAGTCGCGGTCGATGTCCTTGTGGACCTGATCCTTGTTCTTACCGGTGGCGTTCACGAGGATGTCGATGAGGACTTCCTTGAGGTGCCGAATCTCGCGCGCCTGAATCTCGATGTCCGTCGCCTGACCACGCGCGCCGCCGAGCGGCTGGTGAATCATGATGCGGGCGTTGGGGAGCGCGAGGCGCCGACCCTTTGCGCCTGCGGCGAGGAGAACGGCGGCCATCGACGCGGCCATGCCGAGGCAGGTCGTCGACACGGTCGCGCGCACGAACTGCATCGTGTCGAAGATCGCGAGGCCCGAGGTGACCACGCCGCCGGGTGAGTTGATGTAGAGCATCACTTCCTTGTCCGGGTCCTCGCTTTCGAGGAAGAGGAACTGGGCGATGATGATGTTGGCGACGTCGTCGTTGATCTCCGTCCCGAGAAAGACGATTCGGTCTTTCAAGAGGCGGCTAAAGATGTCCCAGTTGCGCTCGCCCCGGTGCGTCGTCTCGACGACGGTCGGGTAAGGGATGAAGTCCTTAACGCGCTCGAGGGTCTGGATGGCCTGGATGCGGTTTTCAGGGCGCTTCGTCGTCATCTGACCTCACGTTTCATTTCGGCCGTCGCGGGCGATCGAGCCGGCGATGGTCGGGGACGGAGAGAGTTTGGAACGCCGCGTTTGAAGCGGCTTGGACATCCGATGCCGCGTTGCCCCCGCGCGCCGAGCGACTCGGCGGCGACGGGGGCTTTTGAAAGGCTAGTTGGCCGTCGGTCCCGTAAGTCTCGGACCGGACGCGCCGGATCGCAAGTCAGGTTGCGGAGACTTCTGCAGACGGTGACGAAGAAGAGGAGGAAGCCGTGTCGGCGGGCGCGTCGGTGATGACGGCCTTGCTCTCGAGGAGGTCGAGGATCTTGTCTTCGAGGATCATCCCGATGAGGAGCTGACGCTTCTGCGTCTCGCGATATTCGACCTTCACCTTGGCGACGTTCTTCCCCGTCTCCTCGGCGAGCTCGACGTACGCCTTCTCGATGTCCTCCTCCGTAACCTTCATCTCGAGCTTCTTCGCGATGGCGGCCATCAGCAGGCCCGCGCGGACTTTCTTTTCCGCGTCTGCCTGGAGCTGCGACATGAGGCTCTGCGCCTGCTCGCGCGTGAACTTCGCGTTGTAGCGGCGCGCCTGCATGGCGACTTCCTGCTCCATCAAGCGGCGCTGCTGCTCGACGAGCGACGGCGGAACCTCGAGGGGGTTGAGCTCGTTGAGCTTTGCGACGATCTGCTCCGCGAGGGCGGTCTCGGAGCGCTCCTTGAGCGCCTTCTCGAGCTGCTTCTTTACGTCGGCGCGGAGCGCCTCGAGCGACTCGAAGTTCGCGCCGAGATCCTTTGCGAACTCGTCGTCGACCTTCGGAAGGACCTTTTCCTTCACGTCGGTGATCTTCACGTCGAACGTGCCGGTCTTCCCTTTGAAATCGGCCCGGGGGTGCGTCTCGGGGAAGACGGCGTCGACCTTGAGCGTGCCGCCGTTGTTCTGGCCGACGAGCGCGTTGTCGAGCTCCGTGAGCACCTGGCCGCCGCCGAGCTCGAGCTGGACGCCCTGCCCGCCGCCGTCCTTGATCTCGTTGCCGTCGACCGAAAGCGTGAAGTCGATCGTGACGACATCGCCCTTCGCCGTGGCGCGCGCGGGCTCGGGGGCCTCGAGCTTCGCCTGACGCTGACGGAGCGACTCGATCTGCTCCTCGATCATGGTGTCGGTCACGTTGCTCGCGGGGCGGGTGAGCTCGAACCCCTCGTACTTCACGTCCTCGACCTCGGGCTGCACTTCGCAGCGCGCCTTGTACGAGAAGTCGACCTTCGCATCGAGGCTGCCCGCCTCGGTCACTTCCGGCTGGTTGATCGGCGTCACGCTCTGCTCATTGAGCGCGCGCGGGAGCGTCGTCTGCACGAGGGAGTTTGCGACGTCGTTGATGATCTGCCCCGCGTACAGCTGCTGAAGGACGGAACGCGGCGCTTTGCCGGGCCGGAACCCCTTCACGTGCGCCTTCTTGGCGAGGGTCACATAGGCCTTGTCGATCTCCGCTTTCACGGTGATCGCAGGGACTTGGACCTGCAGTTCCATAACGACGGGCGAGATGCGCTGGACGGTGACTTGCATGGGAAGGGGCACCATACTTCTACGAAGAATGCGGTCAAGCGTTCAGGCGTGCTCATTTCACGCGGCGCTTTCCAGGCGATGCCGCGCGCTGCACCCGGACAAAAAAATGCGCCCCCGGATCGAGGCGTGATCCGAGGGCGCGACGTACGCGTTTTAGAGCAGAGACTGCGCGGCAACTCGTTGATCTCGAAAGTGGGAATCGAGGCCCCGGCCTCTAACCCTTCGCATCAACCGCGCAGCGCTGCGCGCGTACGTAAGTCGTGGTGCCGACGTCGACGCGCCGGTCAGTACTTGTCGTCGTCGTCGGGCTCGAGGTCGTCTTTCGTGTCGTCGAACAGCAGGTCGCTGCCGTCGAAGATGGTTTCGACCATGAGATCTTCGAACGAGAAGCCGACCTTGTATTGGGGGCGGAGCTCTTCGCGCTCGAACTCTTCGATGCTTCGGTACTGCTTGGGAACGGCCATGGCGGGTCTCCTGGATCCTCGAGCTCGGGCTCGTCGTTCGCGAACACGATCGCGATTTGGCAAACGTGAAAAGAGCGGGACC
This sequence comes from Myxococcales bacterium, assembly GCA_025354825.1. Taxonomy (GTDB): domain Bacteria; phylum Myxococcota_A; class Polyangia; order Polyangiales; family Polyangiaceae; genus JANXMC01. The sequence continues at coordinate 2,833 of JANXMC010000031.1, read as the reverse complement.
GAGCGCGGCTGGGCGACGTCGCGCGCGTGCGCGATGCCACCGAGCGCGTCGGGGGAAATTCGTGGGGTGAGCTTCGAGCGCGCCGACGTGCGTGGGCGTTAGCGGAGGCGCGCCCGATGGGAGGCGAGGTCGATCACGTCGGCCTCACGCCCTGAGTTGCCGGACGCGGGCGCCCAGAAGCTCGCGCGCAGAACACGCTCGACCGCTTCGTCCGACGAACGGCTCTGCCCCGACGCTGTCGGCGCTTCCTCGATGTCGAACATCCGCGCGAGCTTGGTCTGCATGGTGGTGGTGTCGCTCCCCTCGCCCTGTTCGGGCTGTAGGCCGGCTCGTTCCTGAGCCGTTTGCCTACATGTGCGACACCATACGTCATCGGTTTTTGCGGTCAAAAAAGCGTGCGCGATTTCTCAAGCGCGCGTCGCGTCAGCGCCGACGCTATAAGGCGACACCCGAGATGCCGCGACCCAACGCACCGAGCGCACGAAGAGCGAGCGCCCCTCGCATCCTCGCCGTGGTTAACCAAAAGGGCGGCGTCGGTAAGACGACGACGGCCGTGAACCTCGCCGCGAGCGTCGCCGCGGCCGAGCAGCGAACGCTCATCGTCGATATGGATCCGCAAGGGAACGCGAGCTCGGGCGTGGGCGTGAAGGCACGTGGCCTCGAGCTCACGGTGTACGACGCGCTCATCGGGCGCGCGAAGCTGCGCGACGTGATCGTCCCGACGGACGTGCCCGGGCTGATGATCGCGCCGGCGACGCAAGACTTGGTCGCAGCCGAGCTCGAGCTGGTCGACGACCCCGAGCGCGCGATGCGCTTGAAGAAAGTCCTCGCCGAGGCGCTCGCGGAAGAGAGCTTCGACTACGTGTTCATCGACTGCCCGCCGTCGCTCGGTCTCTTGACGGTGAACGCGCTCGCAGCGGCCGATCGCGTGCTGGTGCCGCTGCAGTGCGAGTACTACGCGCTCGAAGGGCTCACGCACCTGATGGCGACGATCGACCGCGTGAAGAACGGCATCAACCCCACGCTCGGCGTGCAGGGCGTGGTGCTGACGATGTTCGACTCGCGCAACAATCTCGCGCATCAAGTCGCCGAGGAAGTGCGCCGTCACTTCCACGTGTTCGAGGCGGTGATTCCCCGCAACGTGCGCCTGTCGGAGGCGCCGTCCCACGGCAAGCCCGTCATCCTCTACGACATTCAATCGAAGGGGGCACAGGGGTACCTGTCGCTCGCGCGGGAGCTGCTTCAGGAAGACGCCGCCGCGGGCAGCGCGGCCTCGCAGGTGCGTGCGCGGCAGGGAGGCGCTTCTTGAGCGGCGACGCGACGAAGCAGCCGCCCGCGCCGCCGCGGCGGGCGCTCGGCCGAGGGCTCGACGCGCTGCTCCCCACGGCGGCATCGGCGGCGCCGGGGTACGGCGACAAGAGCGTCTTCACGTGTGCCATCGAGAAGCTGGTTCCGCAAAAGGGGCAGCCGCGGCAGCACTTCGACGACGCAGCGATCGACGAGCTCGCGCAGTCGCTCGTCGAGCACGGCCTCATCGAGCCGCTCGTCGTTCGGCGCACGGCGCCGGGCTCGGACACGTTCGAGATCATCGCCGGTGAGCGGCGTTGGCGAGCCGCGCAAAAGGCGGGGCTTCGCGACGTCCTCGTGGTGGTGAAAGACGTGACGCCCAAGGCGGCGTTCGAGCTTGCGATTATCGAGAACGTTCAGCGCGAAGACTTAAACCCCGTCGAGCTCGCCGAAGCCCTCGACAGGCTCGTGCGCGAGCACGGCTACACGCAAGAAGCGCTCGCCGATCGCCTCGGCAAAGACCGCACGACCATCACCAACAGCCTGCGCCTTTTGAAGCTGCCCGAGCGCATTCGGAGCAAGGTCATCGAAGGCGAGCTTTCCGAAGGGCACGCGCGCGCGCTGCTCGGCGTGGGCGCGGGCGGCGGCACCGGATCGAGCCTCGAGGATCTCGCGGACAAGGTGATTCGCGGGCGCCTAAGCGTGCGCGCGACGGAGGCGCTCGTGCGCGCTGCGGCGGGCAAGACGAAGAAGCCGGGTGCAGCAGGCTCTGCGAGCACGGCGAGCGGCGGATCGAGCGCGCCCACCGGGAACAAGTCGCCCAGCATTCGCGACCTCGAGTCGAAGCTCACGCGCGCTCTCGGGACGAAGGTCGAAGTCCGCGACTTCGGCAACAAGGGGGAAATCGCCGTCCCCTACGCCGACCTCGAGGCGCTCGATCGGCTGCTCGACAAGCTTCTTTAAAGCGTCCCTCGGGTCTGCCGTTTCGCCTCGCGGCTCTTCGCCGCGCTGAGCGTATTTTGCAAAAGGAACGCGATCGTCAGCGGGCCCACGCCGCCGGGGACGGGGGTAATCGAGCGTGCGCGCTCCTTCGCCTCGTCGAAGGCGACGTCGCCCACAAGGCGCGTCTTCCCCTCGCCCGCGTCGATGCGGTTGATGCCGACGTCGAGAACGATGGCGCCGTCTTTCACCCAGTCGCCGCGAATGAGCGCCGGCTGCCCCACCGCGGCGACGAGCACGTCGGCCTCCCGGCAGACGGCCGCGAGATCGTGCGTGCGCGAATGGGCCATCGTGACCGTCGCGTGCTCGGCGAGAAGCAGCTGGGCCACGGGCTTGCCTACGATGTTGCTTCGACCGACGACGACGGCGCGCGCGCCTTTCAGGTCGGCCGCGGCCTCTTTGAGCAGGCGCATGCAGCCGAGGGGGGTGCAAGGAACGAGCGCGGGGCGGCCGAGCGCGAGGAGGCCGACGTTGATCGGGTGAAAGCCGTCGACGTCCTTCTCGGCGAGCACGGTGTCGAGGATCCGCTGCTCGTTCAAGTGCTTGG
>JANXMC010000792.1 GCA_025354825.1 Myxococcales bacterium | reverse complement strand
CGCGCCGACGTGCGTGACGTCGAAGAGCGGCTGACAGAAGTCGCGTGCCGCAGTCACCGCAATCCACGAGGCCATGACGACGTCCGGTGTGTGCTCCCGCGGTGAGAAGTGAAGGAGCGCGTCGATCCAGATCTCGGCGCCATCGGCAGCGCGGCCCGTCGCGCGATCGGTCGGAACGATCCATCGCCGGTTCTCGAAGTCGACAGCCATCGACTCGACGCCGACGATCGGGCTCCACTTGTTCGACGTGGTGGTGAGACCCACGACGCGCATGCCTGCGACGTCTTCCTTCGCGAGGTCGACGAACATCTGCTGCACGCCGTTGTCCTCGACGGCGAAGATGGGCGCGTAGATCCCCTGGAGCACCCGCATCCGTTCGAGGAGCTCGGGCGCGGTCCAGCGGCCCTGCTGCACGTCAAGGAGCTGGAAGACCCCCGTTGGGTGGTAGGCGATGACGAAGGGACGAGAGATCGGTCTTTCGCGCGACGCCGCTCTTTCCGCATCTCACGCGCACGTACAAGGTTAGTTAACTAACCCCTATGGGGGTTACGCCTCAACGCCTCAACGGCGATGCCGCCTCGGCGACAAGGAGCGCGCGCGCGACGCCGGGTTCGACGCGCACCTGACCAAGCCGGTCGATCTCGCGGAGCTGGTCTGCGCGGTGACGCGGCTCGTCAGCCGCCGACCTCGATGAGCACCTTCAACGCGCGCGTCTTTGCGGCGTTGCCGAAGGTCTCGTAGGCATCCAGCACGCCATCGAGCTTGAACCGATGCGTGATCAGCAGCTTGGGGTCGATCTTTTTGGACCGGAGCACGTTGAGCAGCATGGGGATGGTGGCGGTGTCGACGAGCCGCGTCGTGATGGACATGTTGCGATCCCAGAGCGTCTCCAGGTGCAGGGTCACCTGACGACCGTGCACGCCGATGTTGGCGATGGTTCCCCCGGGTGCAACGAGCTGCTGACATAGCTCGAAGGTTGCCGGAATGCCCACCGCCTCGATGACGGTGTCGGCCCCGCACGCGCCGGTCATCCGCATGACGACGTCGGCGGCCTTGCCGTCGGAGCTATTGATGCACGCGGTGGCGCCGAACCGCTTCGCCGCCTCGAGGCGATTGTCGTCGAGATCGATCATGATGATCTGCGCGGGCGAGTAGAACTGCGCGGTGAGCAACGCCGCGAGCCCGATCGGTCCGGCGCCGACGATCGCCACCGTGCTGCCCGGCTGCACCTTGCCGTTGAGCACGCCGCACTCGAAGCCGGTCGGCAAGATGTCGCTCATCATGACGAGCGACTCTTCGTCGAGGCCCGCCGGGATCGCGTAGAGGCTCGTATCTGCGTGGGGCGTGCGAACGAATTCGGCTTGCGTGCCGTCGATGGTGTTGCCGAGGATCCATCCGCCGGTGGTGCAATGCGAGTACATCTGCTTCCGGCAATACATGCAGCGGCCGCAACCGCTGATGCACGCGACGAGTACGCGGTCCCCTGCCTTGAACGCGGTCACGGCCGCTCCCACCTCTGCGACGACGCCGACGCCCTCGTGTCCGAGGATGCGCCCCGGCTTGCAGCTCGGTACGTCGCCTTTGAGGATGTGGAGATCGGTTCCGCAGATCGTCGTGTGAACCATCTTGACGATCGCGTCCGTGGGCGCCGTCATCGCAGGACGGGGGCGTTCTTCCAGCGACGGTTTTCCGGACTTCGAATAGACGAGGGCTTTCATTTGCCATCCACGAAGCACTTGCCGTGCCGCGCGAGCTCTCAGTCGACGGGATGACCCCAACGATTGAAGTGACCGTCGTTGCTCGGCAACTTCGCTTTCAACGTGTTGACCAGGACCCGAGCGAGGTCCACCGTGGTGAACACGCCGAGCACGTGATCGCCGGGTGCGACCACGAACGCGACCTCGAACTTGCACGTCGCGAACATCTCGGCGACCTCGTCGAGCGAGGTGTCGGGCGCGACCGTGTAGGGCCCAGGGCGCATTCGCTCGGACACGCGCGCGGTGAGCGACGCGTCGGGGCCGGCAGGGACGTCACCGTCGGTCAGCAGACCGACCAGCTTTCCGTCCTCGAGGACGGGCAGGTGGCGAATCTCGAGCGCGCGCATCATCGCGAGGGCGACGTCGAGTCGTTGGTCGCACCCGATCGTCTGAGGGTTGTGGGTCATCAGCTCGGAGATGTGGCGCATGCAATCCGTATTAGGAGACCCTTGCCAGCGGCCGATCCTGCGGATCGTTCGCGTGGGCACGCGCAGCTTGCGCGGCAGACGCAAGGTCTGCGCCTCCTCAGGCGATCAGCTGCGCCGGTGGGGCAGCGCAATGCGCAGCGCGGTCGTGAGATCGGGGTACGTGAGGGGCTTGGTGAACACCACGGGCCTGGGCACCAAGCCGCCGTCCTCGACGAGCTTGGGATATCCCGTGACGATGAACACGGGGATTATTGGCTCCTGCGAGCGAGCGAAGCGCGCCACCTCGACGCCATCGGCGTGCGGCATGCGAAAATCGGTCACGATCGCGTCGGGAAATGGGCGCCGGGTGAGCCGCGCGATCGCCGCACCCCCATCGCATACGACCTCGATCGATAGCCGTCCTGCTGGACGAGCCGAGCCAGCTGCATGGCGGTGCGCCCATCGTCGTCGATGACGAGCAGCAGCGGCAGCACCGGTCTATCGGGGTGAGGCATTTCACCTCGATCACTGCAGCCCGCGTGCCGGAGCGGCTCCACGGACGAGGCTCGCCAACAATCCGAGCATCGTGACCGTCCACGCCGCGAGGGCCACGTAGACGAACAGCTTCGGCACGATCATCAGCGCAGGCATGTCGATCATCCGCGCGATCCGGATCGTCGACGCCGTGTACATGCCGAGGGGGAAGACCGCGCCCCAGTAGAGTGGATCGTAGCGAAGAGGGAACCGACGGACGACGTGCCGCCAGATGCCGAGAATGAGGAGCATCGGGATCCACCACGTCGCCGTCGCCCAGAAGAGCAAGGTGAACCCCTGCAGGAAGGGCATGAGCGTCGTGAGCAGCGGGGAGAGCGGCGCGGCGGCGACGAGCAACGTTCCAGCGAGCGTCGAGATCGCGACGGCGCCCATGTTGATCCAGTACGGCGGCGCAAGGTCCGAAGGGCTCAGCGTGAAGAACGTGTATCGATAGAAGATCAGAGAAATGATCCAGATGTAGAGCATCCCTCCGCCGAGCCACATCGCGAGGCAGAACAGGATCACCTGCGGTCGATACGCGTCGAACCCGGATGCGAGCTGCGCACCGAGCACGGCGACCGATTGCGCCGCGACCACCGCCACGAGCCAGCCGCCGTTGATCCCCTCGGCCAGGGGGGGCTTTTCGGTCTTGACAGTGAGGATGGCGAAGACGCCATACGTGAGACACGCCCAGAGCACGATGCCGAAAGCCCACAGCGATGCGGCGATCGACCAGAGCCCGCCGATGAGGAGGAACTGGCTGCCGAGCACACACGTCGCGGCCACCGTGGTGAAGAACCCCACCGCGCGCCCGTGGCTGGTGACGTCCGCGAGGACCCTCTCACGGTGACGCACCATGCGCATCACCGTGAGCATCCAGAGCGCCGCGTAGGCCGGGACGTTCAGGTAGAAGAGCCCGCGGGCGAGCAGCGTGTACCCGAGGAGCTGGCAGGCGATCGAGACGATGCCGGTCGCCATCACCAGCGCGAAGTACGCCGGGGGCATCGTCGCGAGGCCTGTGGGGGGCGACTCACTCACGATCCGCCTTCGCGGAGGTAGCGCAGCAGCCCTACGTTGAGCAGGAGGCACAGCGCGCTCGCGCCGGCCGCCGGCCACACGACGGATTCGTCGCCGCCGAGCCAGGCGTTCATCGTCGCGGTGAACAGCCAGAGCTGCAGGATCACCAGGACGAGGATGAAGCCGATCATCCCGTAGAGGACCGTGGTGCGTTGCTCCCGGGAGAAGGGAGGCGCACGGCGAGAAGGGATGGCCATCGGCTCAACCGACCTTCGTGGTGAGGTCGACGCCGGTCGCGAACACGTCGTCGCCGACGACGCGCAGACGGATCTTCGGGAGCGGTCGCGGCGGTGGGCCTTGGATGTTCACCCCTGTTTTCAGGTCGAAATACCCTTCGTGACACGGGCAGCGCAGGACGCCCTTGTCGAGCTCGGGCACGACGGCGCACGAGAGGTGCGTGCACTTCTGGCTGTAGGCCACGAGCTCGTCGTCGCGCGTGCGGATCAGCACGCAGGCGTCGTGCTCTGCTGGGTAGTCGAACGTCAGGGCCGAGCCGATCGGAAGATCGCGAAGGCTCGCGACCTTGACCTCGGGTGGCGGACCGCGCCGCTTGCGCACCACGCTCTGCGCCGCGATCCAGAGCTGCCCGACCACGAACGCGAGGCTGGTGAGCACCATGAACTTCGCGAAGTCGCGGCGCGCGACGAATTGATCCTCCGGCCAGTCGATCGGGAAGTCTTCTCGCCAGCGGGGCTCGTCGGCCATGTCAGACCTGCACCGCAGCAAACGGATCGTCGGTGTCGACGGTGTCGTCGGACCGCCCGTCCTGCACGACGGCGAGCTTGAGCGATCGACCTCGCGTGCGATCGTCCATCGCCGCGGTCACGTCGAGGTGCTGAGGCGAGGCGGACGCTCGCGGCATCATGACGCTGACGCGCGTCTTGATCGTCTGCTCGCCGAAGCGGAAAGTGCTCATGGGCGTCGAGCGCGGGCGCAGCGCGATGATCTCGGCGCGCGTGCCGAAGAACAGCGCCTGGCTCGGGCACACCGTCGCGCACATCGGCTTCTTGCCGACCGACATGCGGTCGTAGCACATGTCGCATTTCATCATGACCTGCTCGGCCAGATGCACCTCGGGCACGCCGAACGGGCACGCGATCACGCAGTTGCCGCACGCGATGCAGCGCGGCTTGCGCGCGGACTGCACCACGCCGTCCTCGGTGCGCTTGATGGCATCGGCCGGGCAGACCTCGGCGCACGTCGGCTGCTCGCAGTGCATGCACACGACGGGGACGGTCTGGACGCTGTTCGCGCGATCGACGAACTCCAGGTGGATCATCGAATGACCCTTGTGCGTGTTGCACTCGCTGCACGCCTGCACACAAGCCTGACAGCCGATACAGCGGCTCGGGTCGACGAAGAACTCGAGGTCGTGCGGGACGCCCATTATTGCTGCGCCTCCAGCACGCTCGCGTACGCCGGCGGTCCGTCGGCCTTGCGGACGCGACACCCGCAGACCTTGTATTGCGGGATCTTGCTGATCGGATCCTGCGCCGCGACGGTGAGTCGGTTGGCGCTCTTCTCACCGGCCCAGTGGTAGGGCACGAACACCGTGTCGGGCCGGATGGTGGTGACGACCATCGCCTCGAGCGTCATCGCGCCCCGCTTCGTCTCGCAGATCGTCCAGTCACCGTCGGCGATCCCGAGCTTCTCCGCGAGGCGCGGGTGCAGCTCGATCCGTGGCGAAGGGTACTGCTCGACCAGCGGCCCGATGCGCCGCGTCTGCGTGCCGGAGAGGAACTGGCTCACCACCCGCCCCGTCGTCAGGTAGAGCGGGAACTCGTCACAGGCGTCGTCGATCGGCGCTCGGTAGTCGGCGACGTTGAAGCGCGCCTTTCCGTCGGGGAAGTAGAACGGGCCCGCGCCCTTCGCGATCGGGTTGTAGCTCCCGGCCTCGAACAGCCGCGGCGTGCCGGGGTGCTCGGGCGTCGGCGCGCCCGTCTGTGGGTCGTGCGACGGGCAAGGCCAGAACACGCCCATCTGCGCCTCGATCTTCTCGTAGGTGATGCCCGAGTAGTCGGCGACGCCGCCCTTGCTCGCGAGGCGCAGCTCCTCGAAGATCGCGCGCGGGCTCTCGAAGGTGAAGCCCTTCGGCCGACCCACCGTCTGCGCGAGGTCCTGCAGGATGCGCCAGTCCGGTCGTGCCTCGCCCGGGCACTCGACCGCCTTGGCGATCTTGATCACGCGCCCCTCGACCTGCGTGACCGTCCCCTCGTCCTCCTCTTGCAAGCTGCCCGGCAAGACGACGTCGGCGTGGCGCGCGGTGTCGTTGAGGAAGAAGTCGATCGCGACGTAGAACTCGAGCTTCTCCAGGGCGCGCGTGATGAACGCGTTGTCGGGGAGCGAGATTTTCGGGTTGAAGCAGATCGAGATCAGCCCCTTGATCTCGCCTGCATCGATCTTGCGAAACATCTCGTAGGCGTCGACGCCCGGTCCGGGGATCTCCTTCTCGTCGACGCCCCACACCGAGGCGACGTACTTGCGGTGCTCGGGGTTGCTGATGTCGCGCCAGCCCGGGAGCTGATCGCACTTCTGCCCATGCTCGCGCCCACCCTGCCCGTTGGCCTGGCCGACGATGGTGCCGTAGCCGCTCGTCGGTTTTCCGATGCGCCCGGAGGCGAGCACGAGGTTGATCGTGCCGAGCGCGTTCTGTACGCCGTTGGAGTGATGCTCGATGCCTCGCGCGTGCAGAAAAAAGCTCGATTTCGCGTTGCCCCAGAGCTCCGCCGCCTTCGCGATCGAGCGCGCCGGAACGCCGGTGACCTCGGCCGTCTTCGCGAGCGTCCACTGCTTGCAGTGCTCCGCGACTTGCTCGAAGCCGACGGTGTGCGCCTCGATGAAGGCGCGATCGATCCAGTCGTGCTCGATCATGATCTGCAGCACGCCGGCGAAGAGCGCGGCGTCGCGACCGGGCTTGATCGGCAGGAAGAGATCACACGTGCGCGCGATCGGCGTGATGCGCGGGTCCTGCACGATGACCTTGCAGCCGAGCTCGCGCGCCTGCCAGATGTAATTGGTGGTGATGGGCGAGCACTCGGCGACGTTCGAGCCCGCCACCCAGATCACTTCGGTCCCGATCATGTCGGCCCACGGGTTGGTGGTGCGATCGATGCCGAACGCCTTCTTGTTGGCGGCGCCGGCGCTCACCATGCAGAGCCGGCCGTTGTAGTCGATGTACTTCGTGTGTAGCGCGAGGCGCGCGAACTTGCCGAGCAGGTATGTCTTCTCGGTGGTGAGGCTCGCGCCGCCGAGCACGCCGATCGCATCGTCGCCGTGCGCCGCCTGGATGCGCTTGATCTCCGCGCCGACCTTGGCGATCGCCTCGTCGTATCCCATGGGCGAAAAGCCGCTCGGATCGCGCGCGTCGCGCCGGAAGGCGGTGAGCAAGCGATCGGGGTGCGAGCCCTGCAGGTAGCGCTTCACGCCCTTCGGACAGAGCATCCCGCGGTTGAACGGAAACTCCTCCCACGGCTCGAAGCCGATGACCTCGTTGTCCTTCACCTTGAGCTGGATCCCGCACTGCTGACCGCAGAAGCAGCAGTGCGTCTTCACCAACTTCTCGGGCGAGACCGACGTGCTGAGGCGCACCGCGGTGTTCTTCGAGAGGTGCGGGCCGAAGCGGCGGGTGATCGCGAGGTCGTCGACGGGGATAATGGCCATCAGGATCGCGCTCCGCTCCAGGCCGCGCCCTGCGCGAGACCAAACAGCGCGCGCCGACATTTCGGGCAGACGCGCTGGTAGTGACCGGCCGCGTGGCGCGGCATCTCGTAGGTGAACCCGAGCTGTTGCTCGACGATCGTCAGATCCCGCACCATCGGCAGCGGCGCGTAGGGCTGCTCGCAGCGCGCGCACCTCGCCTGCTCTCCGCGCTCGCCCGCCTCTTTGTAGAAGCCGACGCCGAGCTGCGCCGGGCGCTGGAAGATGTGGAAGAACTTGCCGAACGGCAGCCAGAGCAACGTGAAGATGACGGTGATCGCGTGGAGGATCGCGAGAAAGTCGTAGGCGTAGGCCTTCATCCACGAGTAGCTCACGGTCAGCATGAGACCGGTGATGCTGATCGCGCCGAGCAGCAGCAAGGGAAGGATGTCCTCGCCAAACTGCTGCAGGGCGGCCGCGCCGTGGTCGACCATGCGCCGACGAAACGCGAGCATCACGCCGCCGAGGACGAGGAACGAGGCCCATACCAGGCCGTGAAAGGCGATGAAGCCGATGGCCGACTCGATGGGGAACGTCCCCGCCGACACGCCGAAGAAGTAGGCGCGATAGGTGTCGAGGTGGCCGGGCACGGTCTCGAAGTGGATCCACCCGAAGACGAGCGGGAACGTGATCGCGCCGGCGACGAGGGTGCCCCACATGAGGAGCCAGTGCGTGAGCCCGCGCAGCCCACCGCGGCGGAAGATGAAGCGGTTGGCGGCGAACTCAAGGAAGAAGCGGCGCAGGAGCTGGAGCAGGTTGCGCCCGAGATGGCGGGGCGAGGCGAAGACCTGCCAGCCGCGTCGCCAGTACATCTGCGTCGGCGGCCTGCGCAGCCACATCGTGTAGCGGTAGGTGATGCCAAACGTCGCGAAGAGCGAGGCGAAGGTGTAGCTGACGAGCGCGGCGTCGAAGTGCGCGAGGCTGCGCGACCCCACCACGATGAGCGCGGCCAGGCTCGCCGTCGTGACGAGCCCCCAGAGGATGGCTTGCGTGCGGTCGGTCATGGAGCGCGTTAGAGCCCGGGGCCGACGTCGTACTCGAGCGAGTCGACCTGGAAGCGAATGACGGTGAAACTATCGCCTGCCAACGTCCACCCGACGTCGATGTCGAAGGGGACGCGCATCCCCGACACGAGACGGTAGTCACGCACGTTGCCGAACCAGGGCGTCAGCCGTGCCTTGCCGTCGACGTCGCGATAGCGCTGTCCGAGGAAGCTCGCGATCATCCCGTCGTCACCGAAGTGTAGGACCGCCGCTACTTCTCGACCGTGCAGCGTGAGCGTGGCGCGCGCGTTGCGCTCGTCGATCGCGTCCCACTGCACGTAGCGTGTATCGAGGAAGGCGACGGGGAACCACATCATCTCGACGAGCACGCGCATCGACGCGCCTTGATCGAGCTCGGGGCTCGGCGAGTCCTGCAGCACCAACGTCGACTCCAGGACGATCCGCATGCCGCCATGCCCGTCGACGAGCATGTCGCGCGCGTCGACCCAAATCCCGGGTGCCATCCTCGCGCGTCCCCACCAGACGAAACCGGGTGGATCCGTGGTGAAGAGCTGCACGCCGCGCACGTCCATCCATCGCGCATCGGGCGAGCCGCGCATCGTGCCGTGATGACGGATGCGCGCGGTTTGCACCGGCACGATGCGTCGCTCGGTCGTGAGGGCGAGCTCGAGATAACGCGCCACCGGTGCGGGCAGGGACTGCAGCGTGGCCAGCACGGACGGCGCATCGGAGTGAGGCACCGCCGCGAGCGCGTTCATCTCGCGCGCGACCCGGTGACGCAGGCGCAGGCTGTTGGCCGACACCAGCGTCCCGAGCGCCGCCACGGCGAGCAGCACACTCCAGCCGATCAGCCAACCCATGCCGACCGCGGATCCTTCCGGAACTGGATTGCGAGGAGCAGCATCGACAGAGGCGCTGTGATGTCCCATGGCAGAGCGAGGAGGAGCAGTCTACCGGAAAACGTCGGGTAGAAAGAGACAGCCGCGATCAATGGCGTCACGAGTGCATTGGCGAGAAGGGAGAGCCTGACCCATCCATGCAGTCCGCTCTTTCCGAAGACGGGCACCGCAAAAAGCGTCGCCAGTCCCATGGCCAATGGCGTCGAAGTCCCAGAAGAGAGAGTGCGGCGTCTGCGTGAGGACGCGAAGCGCGCTTGGATCGACCTCGCGGGACATCGGGATGACGGTCGCTAGTTGAACGACGTAGTTGGCGGTCACGAAAGACCGCGTACATCTTCGTGAAGATCAGCGCCGCGTGGCTCCAAAGCTTCTTGTCCTCGGGGGCGAAGTGATGGAGGGCGAGCATCTCGACAATGAACGGGACGACGATGCTGAAGGAGAATCCATAGATCAGGATTCCGTCCCACGGAGGACGGACCACTCCGAAGAGCTGCAGGGCCTGCACGAAGAGGAACGCGACGGTCGATGCGAACGCGACGAGGCCGGACCAGAACCCGACCGTCGCCGCTGGGCCGCGACGCGTCGTCGCGTCGGCCCTGGCCGCATTTCGCGGAGGAACGGCGACAGCAACGATGACCGGCAATGCATGGGACCCCTGGATCACGACGGAAGAGCTTCCGCGCGGTGTGTCGTGTCATCCAGGAGCAGCGCGGCAGGAAACAGGATGTTGTTCTCGAGATGGATGTGCTGATGCAGCTCGCGCTCGAAGGCGAGGAGGCCTGCGCAGAACGCGCGGTAGCTGGCGCACCCGTCGTCGGGCGCGACGAAGTCGCTCGTCACCGCGCGCAGCTCCAACAGGATTCCTCCGATGGCCTCGTGCTCGACGGTCATCATGGCAACCGGATTGCCGAGGGTGCCGAAGGGCGGTCGAGGCACCGCACCTCCGCCATCCAGCGCTCGGATGTGCGGAAAGAGGATGCGTTCCTCTTTCAGCATGTGGGGCTCGAGGTCCGTGGCGATCTGCCCCAACAGCGTGCAGACGCGCGCGAGCTCGGGGTGACGCGCGCCGTGCGCGCCGAGGACCTTGGCGGCGAGCGCGCGGAGTCGCACCAGCTCGCGTCGGTCGTGCTCGTGATGCACCACCAGGATGTGATCGATGAGATCGCCGAGGGGCGCGCCTTGCCACTCGACGTCTCCGGGCGCGCGTGCCGCGGAGGCGATGCGACTGCGAACGCTTTGCACGGAGACCCCCGCCTGCGCGCACGCCTCGACGAGGGAACGGTCGCCACCGCAACAGTAGTCGATGTGCAGATCCTCCAGGATCGCCGCCGCGCAGGGGTTGGAGAGCGCGAGCTCACGGACGGTCTCGGTCGGTGGGGTGGTCATTGTCGACGATCGTATGCACGGACGATGCCGCGACCGAGCGCTCCTGGACGGCTGGTTTGCGATCCTTCGCCGTCAGGTCGTACTCGTGGAGGCGGTACTGGATCGTGCGGATGGCCGAAGAGCTCGCTCTCGAGAAGCGACTCGGCCACGCCGTATCGACGATGCGATCGAGCTCGACGCGGATCAGCGCTATCGCGGTGAACACGTAGCGCTGAGGCAACCCCACCTTCACGTGGCCCCGGCCGATCTTCGCCGTCTCCGCGAAGTAGGCGGCGTCGCGCGGGGCGGTGCAGAGGCGATGCATCCACGCCACGAGCGAGCGCTGCAGCCGAGCGATCTGTTCTTCGCCGGAGAAGACCGCATGCGCGCATGCGCGGCCTCGTGCTCGCGCGTGCGCTCGTAGAACTCTTGCGCAATGCGGGTGAACTGGGGCCCGGCGACGTCGTGAAACGCGCGCAATCGGCCGACGTCGTGCTCGTCGAAGCGAACGTATCGCTCGAGCTCCTGGAACATGGTCTCGCCGCGGCTCACGGGTGAAGGCCTAACGCGGAGAGGGCCGGAGGCGACGGGAGAGGGCGGCGAAAAATCGGCGGTCGTCTGACCGCTCGTCGCGACGAACCTTGGGCCTTTTCCTCAATAGCTGGCGCGTACTATCGGGCAGGAAGCGTCTCGAGCATCCGTTCGACCAGCTCAATGTCGACGGGTTTGGTCATGTGTGTGTCGAAGCCGGCGGATAGCGCCTGGATGCGATCGCTCGCCTTCCCGTGTCCCGTCATCGCGACGAGCCGCACCGAATCTCCGAGCGCCGCGCGCACCTGCCGCGCTACTTCGTAGCCGTCCATCCCGGGCATGCCCATGTCGACGATCGCAACTGCGGGCCTTTCGGCGAGGATGAGCGCCAGTCCTTCGGTCCCGTCCCGTGCATCCTTCACGTGGTGCCCCCGCCGCTCGAGAACTTTGCGGAAGAGCCAGCGCAAGTCGTCGTCGTCATCGACGATCACGACCGTGCGCGCAGCTCCGGCCGTCGCCGTGCCATTGACGCGCGCCTCGGCCGACACCTCGCGGATGTGGGGGGGAGGAGGTTGCACAAATTCGGAGCCGTGCCCGCTCTGCACGTGCTCGACACGATCCAGGTACCTGGACAATTCACCCACCCACTTGCGCGACGCGTCGGTGTCGGCGCTCCTGGCCTCCCGTTCGAGGGCGGCGCCGATGTCAGTGATGGTCTGGAATCCAAAGCTTGCTCCCGACCCATTCATGGAGTGACCCAGACGCTCCACGGTCTTCCAGTCATCCCGAGCCAAGGCGTCCAGCATCGTGATGACATCCTTCCTGCGGTTCTGCAGGAACGCGGGGATCCCTGCTGCTAATTTAGGAGACCCAAGCAAAAGGCTCGGATCCTTCCGGATGCTCGGCTCTTTCGACGATGGCAGCACGACCATGAATTGCTCTCTGATCGCTTGCAGCAGCACCTCTTGTTTGATTGGTTTCGTCAAGAATGCAGTGCAGCCCGCCGCCAGACAGTTCTCTCGATCCCCCTTCAGGGCAGAGGCCGTCAGTGCGATAATCGGCGTGGGCGGACGGTCGTTCGCTTGTTCCCACGCTCTTATCGCCCGCGTCGCGGTCAAGCCATCCATGACCGGCATTTGCCGGTCCATCAGGACAAGGTCGTAGTTTCCGGCTGCAAACATTTCAGGCTCTCCGAGAGGTTTAGTGGAAGCTCGGCACGGCGTGCGCTGGGCGCAGCGTGAGGCCTGAGCAGCAGAGGAAGAGCATCGCGATGAGGCTCGAGGCGCTGTGCAGACCGTAGGAGCGACGGGTGATGGTGCGCGC